>DASZLY010000141.1:0-10900 GCA_035552135.1 Allostellaceae bacterium
CCCTTCGGCTTGCAGACGCCGGCGATCTCCTCGAGCCGGACGCTGGTCAGATGCTCCTGCTTGCCGAGCAGCACGACCAGCGCCACCGGCTGCTTCAGCGCTTCGTCGAGATCGGCGCGGGTCTCGATCTCGACGATCTTGCAGCCGCACATCCTGACCGCCTGGTCGTAGGCGAAACGCTGTTTCGCGGGGATGATGACGCGGTTGACCATGCCCTCGGTAAAGGGCAGGCGCAGCATCTTCACGGGATCGTTGCCGGCAATGCAGGCCGCCGTGCCGAGCGCCACCGCGGCGGCGCTGCCGCAGGTGACGATGCCCGATTCGGCGCCGGTCAGCTCGGCGATGCGGCGCGAGGCCGCCGCCATCAGCTCGTCGAGATTGACGAACTGGCGCGACGCCGCATCGATCGCCGCACGCACTTGCGGCAGCATCAGGCTGCCGCCGTGCATCGTGCGGACGCTGCAGCAATTGATGAACGGGCGCACGCCGAGCGCGAGATAGGGGTTGGTGCTCATGCCGCCTCCGGAGAACCGCAAAGCGGACTATAACAGCGCGATGACCGAGATGAGACAGGCTGAAGGCGCACTCGTCCTATTCTCGGGCGGGCAGGATTCGGCGACCTGCCTCGCCTGGGCACTGGGGCGCTTCGCGCGGGTCGAGACGATCGGTTTCGATTACGGCCAGCGCCATCGGGTTGAGCTGGACTGCCGGGCGCGGATCGCGGCACGGCTGCGGCAGGAGTTTCCGGACTGGGCCGCGAAGCTCGGCGACGACCATGTCGTCGACCTCTCGGTGCTTGGCCGGATCAGCGACACCGCGCTGACTAGCGATAGCGCGATCGCCTTCGCCGCGAACGGCCTGCCCAACACCTTCGTCCCCGGCCGCAACCTGCTGTTCTTCACCTTCGCGGCGGCGACCGGCTATCGCCGCGGTCTGCGGCACCTCGTCGGCGGCATGTGCGAGACCGATTACTCGGGCTATCCCGATTGCCGCGACGACACGCTGAAATCGCTGCAGGCGAGCCTGTCGCTCGGCATGGACCACCGCTTCGTGATCCACACCCCGCTGATGTGGCGCGACAAGCAGGCGACATGGGAGCTGGCGCGAACGCTGGGCGGCGCGGCGCTGGTCGAGCTGATCCGCACCGAAAGCCATAGCTGCTATCTCGGCGAGCGCGACAGGCTGTACGATTGGGGCTATGGCTGCGGCCAGTGCCCGGCCTGCGAGCTGCGCCGCAAGGGGTGGGAGGCATTTGCCGCGGCATGATGGCTGGTACGTCCTTCGAGGCTTCGCTGCGCGAAGCACCTCAGGATGAGATAGGATTACGGATGGCATTGAGAAAAATCCTTATCCTGAGGAGGCTGCGCAGCAGCCGTCTCGAAGGACGCGAGGGCAGCGATCCAGCGACGGAACGATGAGCTACGCGGTCAAGGAAATCTTCTACACGCTGCAGGGCGAGGGGGCGCTGACCGGGCGGCCGGCGGTGTTCTGCCGGTTCTCGGGGTGCAATCTGTGGTCGGGGCGCGAGGAAGATCGCGCGGGCGCGGCCTGCACCTTCTGCGACACCGAGTTTGTCGGCACCGGCGGCACCGAGGGCGGGCGCTATGCCGACGCCGATGCGCTCGCCGCCAAGGTCGCCAGCCTGTGGCCGGCGCGGGCGCACGGCAAGTTTGTGGTCTGCACCGGCGGCGAGCCGCTGTTGCAGCTCGACACGGCGCTGATCGACGCGCTGCACCGGCGCGGCTTCGAGATCGCGGTCGAGACCAACGGCACGATCGCGCTGCCGGACGATCTCGACTGGGTCTGCGTCAGCCCGAAAGCCGGCAACGCGCTGACGGTGACGCACGGCGACGAACTGAAGATCGTCGTGCCGCAAGAGGGACTCGACCCGCTCGCCTTCGCCGAGCTCGATTTCCGCCGCTTCTCGGTGCAGCCGATGGACGGGCCGGATCGCGCGCGCAACACCGAGATCGCGATCGCGTTCTGCCTCGAGCATCCGCAATGGCAGCTGTCGCTGCAAACGCACAAGGTGACCGGCATCCGTTAGGATGCCGGTCATGGCCGGGCTCGACCCGGCCATCTCCCGCCAGATGCTTTGTTAATCGGGCCATCTTCGGTGCAGCCAGAACCATTGCTCGGGCCGCTCGCGGATCCAGGCTTCGAGCGTGCGGTTGACCGCCGTCATCAGCGCCAGCGTATCGGCGTCGCGGTCGCCGGTTTGCGGCAGCGCCAGCCTCGGATGCACCGTCAGCCGGAAGTGCGCACCTGCGAGGCGCTCGATCCGTACCGGCAGCACGTCGCAGTCGAAGCGCAGCGCCAGGGTCGCGAGGGCCGGCGCGGTCATCGCGTCGCGGCCGAAAAACGGCACGGCGATGCCGTCATTGAGCTTCTGGTCGACGAGCAGGCTCAGATGCCCGCCGCGGCGCAGCGCCGCGACTGCGCGGCGCGAGGCGACCGCGCCTTTCGGGATCAGCTCGCCCAGCTCGCCGCGCAGCCGCGCCAGCATCGCATCGATCAGCGGGTTGTTGGCGGCGCGATAGATCTGCGCGATGTCGAGCCCGTATTGCCCGCCGGCGAGCGCGGCGACCTCCCAATTGCCGAGATGGCCGGAGAACAGGATGACGCGCCGCCGCGCCGCGAGCGCCGTTTCGAGGTGCTCGATTCCCGCCACCTCGACCCTTCCGTCGCCGGCGAACACCTCGATCGCGGCGAGGTGCGGGTACTCGAAGGCGACGCGGCCGAGATTGTCCCACATGCCGCGGATGATCGCCTCGACCCGGGCCGCGTCGAGCTCGGGCAGTGCCGCGCGCAGGTTCATCCGCGCACGCTTGCTGATGCCGAGGCGCGGGCCGATCGTGCGCGCCAGCGTGCCGCCGAGCGCCGACGCCCGGTCGAGCGACAGCAGCTCGAGGATTTTGAGCGCGAACGCCGCGAGCCGGGCTTCGACGCGGTAGGCGAGGGGGATCCGCTCGGGCGGCGCGTCAGGCGGATCGCCGGCCATCGCCGATCCGCTCGACAACGGGCGCGAGCAGCGCCGCGAGCGCGGCCTCGTCCTGCCAGCGCAAGGCGACATCGAGCACCGCGATGCCGCTGCGCTCGGCCGGCGTCAGGCGCACCCAGTCCTTGCGCGTCGTCACCAGAAGCGCGTCGGCGCTCTCCGCCTCGCGGCGCAGCGCCGCCAGTTCGCCGGCGCCAAAGCGGTGATGGTCGGGGAAGCCGCGCTCGGCAATCGTCTGTGCGCCCAGCGCGCGCAATGTCGCGAAGAATTTCGCGGGCCGGCCGATCCCGGCGAAGGCAACCACCCGTGCGCCGGCGAATTCTGCGGCGCCGACAGGGTCGAGCGCCGCGCGCAGCACCGGGCGGCCGGCAGCGGCAAGCGCGCCCGGCTCGCTGTTGTCGGGCGGGGTAGGGCCGATCAGCACGATCGCCGCGGCGCGCGCCAGCCCGTCGGCGATGCGCTCGCGCAGCGGGCCGGCCGGGATCAGCCGGCAATTGCCAAAGCAATAGGCGGCATCGACCACGACCAGCGACAAATCTTTGGCGACATGGGGGTTCTGGAATCCGTCATCGAGCAGGATCGCCGCGGCGCCGGCCTCGACCGCGAGCCGCACCCCGGCGGCGCGATCGCGCGCGACGATGCAGGGCGCAGCGGCCGCGGCGAGCAGCGCCTCATCGCCGACCGCATTGGCGTCGTGGGTCTCCGGATCGACGCGCAGCGGCCCGGCAAGCCGTCCGCCATAGCCGCGCATGACGATCGCCGCGGCGATTTCGCGCGCCTGGAGCATCGCCGCGAGCGACAGCACGACCGGCGTCTTGCCCGAGCCGCCGGCGACGAGATTGCCGACGCAGATCACCGGCACCGGCGCGCGATAGGGGCGCATCACCGCACGGCGCAGCCGGCCCGCGGCATCGACCGCCGCTCCGACCGGCGACAGCAGCTGCGCGAGGAGACCGGGCGCGGCGTCCCAGAATTCAGGGGCGCGCATCGCCGTTCATCGCCGGCGGGGGTGGCGGCGCGAGCCTGTCGAGCCACGGTGCGACGCGCTCCAGCACCGCGTCGAGCACAGCGAGGCCGTCGGCGGCGACCAGCGCGGCCTGCTTGGCGCGCTTGGCGCGCATCGCGCCGTCGGCGAGCAGCCGCGCCACGGCGTCGGCGAGCGCCGTGGCATCGGCGACGATCTCGACGCCCTCGGCGCCGCTGAGCGCCGCGGCCATCGCTGCGCAATTCGCGGTATGCGCGCCCGACAGCACGGCGCAGTCGAGATGCGCCGCCTCGAACAGATTATGCCCGCCGCGATCGACCAGCGAGCCGCCGACAAAGGCGATCGCCGCGAGGCGGTAGAACACGCCGAGCTCGCCGAACGTGTCGGCGAGGTAGACCTCGGTGTCCGGGCCGACCGGCTCGCCGAGCGCGCGGCGGGCAACGCGCAGGCCGCGGCCGCGCGCCAGCCGGGCGATGGCGCCGCCGCGTACCGGATGGCGCGGCGCGACAACGGTCAGGAGGCCCGGATGCGCCGCGGCGACGCGCCGGTGCACGGCGACCGCGATGTCCTCTTCGCCCTCATGCGTGCTGGCGGCGAGCCATAAGGGGCGGTCGCCGATGCGGTGGCGCAGCTCGTCGAGGCTCGCCGCGTCGACCGGCAGCGGCTTGGCGGCGAATTTGAGGTCGCCGACGCTCGCCGCATTTGCCGCGCCGAGCATCCGAAAGCGGCCGGCCTGGACATCGTCCTGCGCCAGGCACAGCGCCAGCGAGCCGAGCATCGGCCGCGCCAGCGCGTGCCATCGCCGCCAGCGGGCGTGCGAGCGCTCCGACAGCCGGCCGTTCAATAGCAGCATCGGGACGCCGCGCTGCCCGGTCATCAGCACCAGGTTCGGCCACAGCTCGGATTCGACCAGCACCGCGAGATCGGGCCGCCAGTGATCGAGAAAGCGGCCGACCGCGCCCGGCAGGTCGACCGGCACGAATTGGTGGCGCGCGCCTTGCGGCAGGCGCGGCGCGAGCAATTTGGCCGCGGTGACGGTCCCGGTGGTGAGGAGGACCTCCAGCCCCGGCCGTTCCGCGAGCATGCGCTCGATCAGCGCCAGCACCGACATCGCCTCGCCGATGCTGGCGGCATGGACCCATACCAGCGGCGCCTCGGGCCGCGCCGCTCCGGCGATGCCGAGCCGCTCGGCGAAGCGCTCGTCGTCCTCCTTGCCGTGCCGGCGGCGCGACTTGAGGTAGCTGACGACGAGCGGCGTCGCCGCGGCCGTCAGACCGCGATAAAGCGCCGGCAGGATCACCGCCGCTCCCCGGCCGCGACCGGCGTGCTGCCGTCGATCCCGGGTCTTGCCGCCGGAGCCGGGCCGCGCCCGACCCGGCTGTCGGCGAGCACCGCCATGTCGACCATGCGCTCTTCGACGAGACGGCGGGCGTGCTCGATGCCGGCTTCGTCAAGCTCGCCGGCGAGCTCGATCGGCTCGCCCCAGATAAAGACGCCGCGGCCGAACGGCAGGGCGATCTGCATGCGGTCCCAGCTCGGCATCAGAAAGCGGCGGCTGGCCGCGAAGACGATCGGCACGATCGGCACGCGGGCGAGGCGCGCGACATTGACGATGCCGGCGCTGGCGATCATCGGCGGTCCCGCTGGGCCGTCGGGCGTGATGCCGACGCAATCGCCGGCGGCGAGCGCACGCACCATCGTGCGCAGCGCGGCGCTGCCGCCGCGCCGCGTCGAGCCGGCGACCGACTGCACGCCGAAATGCTTGACCGCGTCGGCGATGATGCGGCCGTCGCGATGCGACGAGATCAGCATGTGGATCGGCGCGAGGCGCCGCCACGCCATCGGGATCATCAACAGCCTGCCGTGCCAGAAGGCGAGGATGAAGGGCTTGCCGTCCTCGCGCAGCCGGCGCGGATGCTCGGCGCCCTCGATGCTCCAGCGATTGGTGCGATAGACGAAGCGGATATAGAGGTGGATCGCATAGCACAGTACCCGGCGCAGCCGGTCGCTGCGCACGAACTGGCGGATGCGGCGGCGCAGCGCGTTCATGCCGGCCGCACCTCGGCGACCGCGAGCGCCTCGTCGCCGGCATCGTCCGGCGCGAACTGCGTCTCGTAAAGCCGGGCGTAGAGCCCGCCGCGCGCCAGAAGCTGCGCATGCTTGCCGCTCTCGACGATGCGTCCGCGATCCATCACGCAGATGAGGTCGGCGCCGACGATGGTCGACAGGCGGTGGGCGATGACCAGCGTCGTGCGGCCCTGCATCAGCCGCTTCAATGCCGCCTGGACCTGGCGCTCGCTTTCATTGTCGAGCGCCGAGGTCGCCTCGTCGAGGAGGAGGATCGGCGCGTCCTTCAGCATCGCGCGGGCGATCGCGATGCGCTGGCGCTGCCCGCCCGAAAGCCGCGTGCCGTGCTCGCCGACGAGCGTGTCGTAGCCTTGCGGCAATTCCGCGATGAAGCGGTCGGCGCCGGCCGCCGTCGCGGCGACGCGGATTTCGTCCTCGCCGGCGCTGAGCCGGCCATAGGCGATGTTGGCGCGCACCGTGTCGTCGAACAGGCTCGCCTCCTGCGCGACAAGTGCCAAGGCCGCGCGCAGCGAGGCGAGCGTCACTTGCCGCACATCCTGGCCGTCGATCGCGATGCCGCCGGCGGAGACGTCGTAAAAGCGCGGGATCAGGTTGAGCACGGTCGATTTGCCGGCGCCCGACGGCCCGACCAGCGCCACCGTGCTGCCGGCGGGCACGACCAGCGAAATATCGTCGAGCGCCACGGCGTGCGGCTGGTAGCCGAAGCGCACCGCGTCGAAGCGGAGTTCGCCGCCCGCGACGACTAGCGGCCCGGCGTCCGGCGCATCCCGGATCGCGGGCTCGACGTCGAGCACCTCGAAGACGCGCTGCGCCGCCGCCATCCCTTCCTGCAGCGAGGCGTTGAGGTTGGCGAGGCTCTTCAGCGGCTGGTAGGCGAGCAGCAGCGCGGTGATGAACGAAAAGAACGCGCCCGGCGTGCGCAAGTCATTGATCACCTGATAGCCGCCATAGCCGATCACCACCGCGACCGCGGCGCCACCCAGCGTCTCCATCAGCGGCGAGGCCCGCGCGCGCGTGCGGTTGGCGCGGTCGACCAGCTTGAAGACGCGGTCGAAAAGGACGCTCGCCCGGCCTGCTTCGTAGGCTTCCATGCCGTACGCCTTGACGTGCCGCGCGCCCTGGAAGGTCTGGCTGAGCAGCGTCGTCAGGAGGCCGATCTCGACCTGGGTATTGGCCGAAACCCGGCGCATGCGGCGGCCGATGCCGACAATCGGCCGGATCGCCAGCGGGAACGCGAAGCACGAGAGGAGCGCCAGCAGCCAGTCCTGGTAGAACATCAGCGCCATCAGGAACACGACGGTCACCGCATCCTTGCCGATCGCCGCCAGCACGTTCGCCGCGGCGTTGCGCAATAGCGTGACATCGTTGGTGAAGCGCGAGATCAGCGTGCCGCTGGCATTCGCGTTGAAATAGGCGAGGTCGGCGCGGATCAGCCGGGCATAGAGCGCGATCTGGACGTCGGCGATGACCCGCTGGCCGACCCGGCTCATCAGCACCGTATCGCCGTAATCTGCGAGCCCTTTGACGATCGCAAGCACCAGCGCCGCGCCGGCGATGACGATCAAGAGGCTCGCCTCGCGGCCGACAAAGATGCGGTCGAGCATCGGCTGCATCAGCCAGGCGCGCAGCGCCGTGCTGCCGGCGCCGACACCCATGCAGGCAAAAGCCAGGACGATGGTGCCGGTGTGGCGCCGGATGAACTGCGTCGTCAGCCGTCGCACCAGCGCGGTCGTCGGCGCGCTGCCCTCTGCCGTGCCCGATTTGCCCCGCATCAACCTCTGGCCGTCTCTGCCGCCGGCAGTTGTTTTAAGAATCTGGCCTTGCAAGCGACGGCTCTAGCCCCCCGGCCCGAGCGCCGTCAACGCCTCTCCCCGCAGTTTATTCGATAACCGCCTCGGGTGGCATCCCTGTGCGCGCTCTGCCGTGGCCGCAGATTGCTAGGGAACGATATGCAGCTCGCCAGCGAGTGGCAGCTCGAACAGATCGTTGCGCAACAGCCGCGTCGAGAAGAATAGGACTTCGAGGTTTTCGACCTCGCGGGTCTTGGGGTTGAGGCGGGCAATGACCTCGTCACCGAGTTCCTCGGATTCCTGCTCCTCGTAAGGGAGACATTTGTCGATATGCAGAATGTCCGCCCCGCGATCGTATTTGAAAGTCAGCTTCGCGCTCATTCGATCGCTCCAGGAGAGAGTGCTCGGGTTATGTAAGCAGTAACCACCCAGTGTCTAGGAACGTCGGGTTCGCTCACGACCACAACCACGACATGCTTTCCGCCCTTCAGATCGGGAAACCATCGAGAGAACAGCCGTGCATCGCCGAAGCGTCTGCTGCGGCGGACTTGATCGGGATCGGCGAGCACCGCCGCTATTCGATCCCAATGTTGCGGGAGCAAGTGTCAGGATGATGCTCGGCAATGTGCTTTCCTCGCTCGTCGCTATATTCGACGACTGCTCCCAACTAGGGGCACGCAATGGCAGCCGCCAAGCGCTCAGGCTCCCGCCACGGTCAGATCGTCGATGCGCAGGGTCGGCGCGTCGGCGCCGGTGCGGAATTCGAGGTCGTTGGCGGCGACCATGTGGAGGAACATGTCCTTGAGGTTGCCGGCCACCGTCATCTCGCTGACCGGGAAGGCGAGGGCACCGTTCTCGATCCAGAACCCGGCGGCGCCGCGGCTGTAATCGCCGGTGACGCCGTTGACTCCCATGCCCATCAGCTCGGTGACGTAGAACCCGCTTTTGACGTCGGCATAAAGCGCCTGCGGGGTTTGCGTGCCGGGCTCGATCCACACGTTGGTCGCGGCCGGGGTCGGCGGCGAGGCGGTGCCGCGCGCGGCATGGCCGGTGCTCAGCAACTTGAGCTGGCGCGCCGAGCGCAGATCGAGGAGCCAAGTCGTCAGCACGCCCTGGTCGATCAGCGCCCGCCGCTTGTTGGCGATGCCCTCGCCGTCGAACGGCTTCGAGCGAAGGCCACGCGATTTGTGCGGGTCTTCGGTGATGGTGATCCCCGCCGGGAAGATCTGCTGGTGCAGCTTGTCCTTGAGGAAGCTCGTGCCGCGCGCGATCGACGGGCCCGAAATCGAGCCCAGCAGGTGCGAAATAAAGCTGCGCGCGACGCGCGGGTCGAAGATCACCGGCACCTTGCCGGTCGGCATTTTCTTGGCGCCGAGGCGCTTGATCGCCCGCTCGCCGGCAGAGCGGCCGATCTCTTCCGGGCGGCGCAGATCGGCGGCGTAGACGGCGCTGGCGAAATCGTAGTCGCGCTCCATCTGCATGCCCGAGCCGGCAATCACCGAAGCGCTGACCCCGTGGTTCGACCCGGTATAGGTGCCGGCGAAGCCGTTGGAGGCGACGAGCGCGACGCGCGAGCGCCCCCAGCCGGCGTCGGCGCCTTCGGAATTGGTGATGCCCGTGACCGCGAGTGCGCTTTCCTCGGCGGCGCGGGCGCGTTCGATCAGCGTCTCGGCCGACGGCTCGTCGGGGTCGAGCATGTCGAGCGCGGGCCAGTCGCGGGTGATCTCGTCCGGCTCGGCGAGGCCGCAAAACGGGTCCTCGGGGATCGCCCGCGCCATCGCCACCGCCCGCTCGACCAGCGCGTCGAGCGTCGCCGGCGCGCGGTCGCTCGACGAGACCATCGCCTGCTGCTTGCCGATCAGCACGCGCAGGCCGAGGTCCTGGCCCTCCGAGCGCTCGAGCTTCTCGGTCTTGCCGAGCCGCCGCGTATGCGACAGCGAGGTGCCGGCGACCGCGACCGCGTCGGCAGCAGCGGCGCCGGCCCTCTTGGCCTTTCCGACCAGGTCGTGCAGCAGGTTGAGGACGTCTTGCGCGTCGTTATCGGGCATTCCAACTCCTTCAAAGCGTCGTCCCGGCGGAGGCCGGGATCCACATTTCGGCATCTCGTGCCTCGGAAAAGTGGATGCCGGCCGTCGCCGGCATGACGACCAAAAACTCGCTAACGCACTATGTCAGTGCAAACTCCGTCATTTCCAGATTGGCTTGCCGCTACCGGGCAAGCCGAGGCTCGGCCATTTGCGCGTCACCTCGTCGATCACGTCCTGGGTCATGCGGATCGGCGTGCCCCAGCCGCGGTGCGTCTCGGGCGGCAGCTTGGTCGTCGCGTCGAGGCCGATCTTGCCACCGAGCCCGGATTGGGGCGAGGCGAAGTCGAGATAGTCGATCGGCGTGTTCTCGACCAGCGTCACATCGCGCACCGGGTCCATGCGGGTCGAGATCGCCCACATCACGTCCTTCCAGTCGCGCGCGTCGATGTCGTCGTCCACGACGATGACGAACTTCGTGTACATGAACTGCCGCAGGAACGACCAGATGCCCATCATCACCCGCTTGGCCTGGCCGGGATAGGTCTTGCGGATCGATACCACCGCGATGCGGTACGAGCAGCCCTCGGGCGGCAGCCAGAAATCGACGATGTCGGGGAATTGCTGCCGGAGGAGGGGGATGAACACCTCGTTGAGCGCCTCGCCGAGGATCGACGGCTCGTCGGGCGGGCGGCCGGTAAAGGTCGAGAGATAGATCGGGTCGCGCCGCATGGTGATCGCGCTGATGCGGAACACCGGGAAGGGCTCGACAGCGTTGTAATAGCCGGTGTGGTCGCCATAGGGGCCCTCGTCGCCGTATTCGTCGAGCGACACATGGCCTTCGAGCACGATCTCGGCCTCGGCCGGAACCTTGAGCGGCACGGTCTTGCAGTCGACGAGGTCGACTCGCTTGCCGCGCAACAGGCCGGCGAACTGGTATTCGGACAGCGTGTCCGGCACCGGCGTCACCGCCGCGAGGATCGTGCCGGGGTCGGCGCCGATCACCGCCGCCGCG
>DASZLY010000142.1:0-13444 GCA_035552135.1 Allostellaceae bacterium
CGCGTCGTTGTGGCGGGCAAAGCGCTCGCGCGCGTCGCCCGGGCGCTCGGCGAGCTTGTTGATCCGCACATGGCCCTGGAAGCGCCGCACCCGCGCCGCCTCCAATTCCTCGGCCGTGTCGGCGAAATGCACGGCGCGCGCGGTGCCGATTTCCATCGGGTCGTATTTGCGGCCACGCGCGGCGACGTCGCGCCTGAACTGGGCGATGTGGCGGGTGACGTCGTCCATCAGATCGTACTGGCCAAGCAGGAGGTTGTAGCCGCGGTCGGAGACCTGGCGCACCGAGCGCTCGGAGCCGGCGCCCATCCACAGCGCGGGGTGCGGCCGCGACGCAGGCGGCGGCTCGACGATGACATTGTCGAACTGCCAGTACTTGCCCTTGTGGCTCCACTTCTCGTTGAGCGTGAAGGCCTTGGTGATGACCTCCATCGACTCGTCGAAGCGGCCGTCGGCTTCCTCCATCGGCATCGCAAAGCCGGCGAACTCGTTGTAGCGATAGCCCTTGCCGACGCCGAAATCGAGCCGGCCGCCGCTGAGCAGGTCGAGGGTCGCCGCCTGCTCGGCGAGCAGTACCGGGTTGTGCCAGGGCAGCACCAGCACCGCCGTGCCGAGGCGCAGCGTCGTGGTGCGTGCGCCGAGCCAGGTCAAGAGATTGAGGCTCGCCGACACCTGGCCGAACCCGGTGAAATGGTGCTCGACGACAAAGGTCGAGTGAAAGCCGAGCGCCTCGGCCTCGACATTGTTCTCGATCCATTCGCGGAAGCCCTGGCTCGAGTCGGTCAGCTCGGTGCCCGGCTCGGGGCGTTTCGCCTGCGCGCTGCCGAACAGTCCAAACCGCATGTGCCGTGCTCCTCTTGCCGTTGGGGAGAAGGTAGGGGCTCGGCTCTCATAGTCAAAATGCCGGTTGTTTATCGTGGCTATAGCGAAGCGGCATGAAAGGAGTTGTCATTGCGAGGAGCGAAGTGACGCGGCAATCTCCTGCCGAAGAGGCGCAAGGCGGAGCGAGATTGCTTCGCTACGCTCGCAATGACGCCAGGCGGAGGAACTCATGCTGATCGTCGACTCGCAGATCCACATCTGGGAAAACGCCAAGATGTCGGCGCACCACCGTCAGATCCCGACCTACGACGTCGATGATGCGCTGGCCGAGATGGCCGAGGCCGGGGTCGACGCGGCGGTACTGCATCCGCCCTCGTCGCTCGGCGAGGCGGTCAACGTCCAGGCCGTCGAGGCGGTCGAGGCGCATCCCGACAAGTTCGTCATCCTCGGCCATTTCGACCTCGAGGCGCCGGACAAGGAGGAGATCGTCCGCAACTGGCGCGCGCGGCCCGGGATGGTCGGCTTCCGCTTCACCTTCAACCAGCCGCAGCAGAAGCGCTATTGGAGCGACGGCTCGCTCGACTGGTTCTGGAAGGCCTGCGAGCGGGAAGGCTACGTCGTCGGCCTCTTGGCGGGCGGCTACATGAAGGAATTCGGCAAGATCGCCGAGGCGCATCCCGGGCTCAAGATGCATATCGATCATCTCGGCCGGCATGGCGGCGGCGCCGGCGGCACCGACGATGCGGCCTGGGCCGACCTTCCCGACATGCTGGCGCTGGCCAGGCTGCCCAATGTCGGGGTCAAGATGTCGGGCGCGCCCAGCTACTCGAGCGCCCCCTACCCGTACAAGAACCTCCACGGCTATCTGCGGCAGATTTTCGACGCGTTCGGCCCGCAGCGCTGCTTCTGGGGCACCGACATCACGCGGATGCCGTGCTCCTACCGGCAATGCGTGACGATGTTCACCGACGAACTGCCCTGGCTGCAGGGAAGGGACAAGGAACTGGTGATGGGCCGTGCGGTTTGCGAATGGCTCGGCTGGAAGCACCCGGCGCTCAAATAGCGCGCCGGGAACGGGCGCCTCGGCCCGTCCGTATCAGTTTCCGGCGGGAAGCGGCCGTATCGCTTCCTTATGGATTCTGGGCGATGACGGACGTTGCGAATGTTGTTAATCTAGGTGCGCTCGCCGTCGCCGGGGGTGGTTATGATCGGTCCGCCGGGAATGCCGATACAGGGGCGCCGCATCTTCGCGCGGGTGCGCACGCCCGAGCAGCAGCATGCCTGGAAATGGATAACCGGGTTGTACCTCGCTGGCATCCTCGCGCATTTCAGCCACCATATGGCGATCGACCTGCCGGCCGATCATATCGATCCGTCGTTCGGCGCGGCGCTGCACAGTGCCCCGAGCAGCATCTTCTGGCCGGTCGATGCGATGAAGACGCTGATCGACCGCAGCTGACTCAAGGGCGCCGATGACGCGGCGCGCCGGCATCGTCGCGCTCGCGGTTTTCTGGCTGACGCTCGCCGCGCGCGCCGACGACGCGCCGCCTCCTGCCGCCAATCCCCCCGCTCCCGCCGCGACCGATGCTGGCGCCACAGCCGAGCAGATCGGCCGCTCGATCTTCATCGCCAACGATGTCGACGGCAAAACCGGCGACACGCCGGCCAAGAAAATTGCGGTCAATGACGACGTGATGTTCGAGGAGGACATCACCACCGGCAGCGACGCCAAGGCGGTGCTGGAATTCCGCGACGGCTCGACCTTCGAGGTCGGTCCCGACGCGGCGGTGCGCATCGACTCGTTCGTCTTCAACCCGGAGGAAAGCACCAGCCACAAGGCGCTGAGCGTGACCCGCGGCGTGTTCCGCTATGTCTCGGCCTATGTCGCGAGCGACCAGGAGACCAAGATCACCACGCCGAGCGGCAGCATGGGCATTCGCGGCTCGGTCGCCGAGGGCGTCGTCGACCCGGCGGTGCCCGATTTCCTCTATCTCGGCGAGGGCCGCGCCACCTTCACCAATTCTGCCGGCAGCAGCACCTTGCAGCCAGGCAATTCGATCGCCGTGCCCTCGGCGGCGACGCCGCCAATGGCGCCCGAGGCAATGCCGGTGCCGGTCGCCGCCCAGGCCCTGCAGGCGATCGAGAGCCGGCTGCCGCCGCGCGCGGCGCTGGCCAGTCGTCCGGCCGCCGACGATGCCTGGCTGAAGCGCGCCGGCGCCGCCGATCTGGTGCCGGCGGCGGAGCAGCAGCGCGCCCAGCAAGCGGCGGCGATCAGCCGGCCGCTGCCGAGCGTGACCGGGCACGGCCGCCTCGCCGGCGAGCTCGGGCTGCTCACCGAGGCCAACCGGCTGCAGCTGTTCAACGGCCGGCAGGCCACGCGCACGCTGGAGCAAACGGCGTTTCTCGCCCGCGCCGCGCGCGAGAATCCCAATGCCGTCGTCGTGATGCGGCGGTTCAATGCGCAGTCGGCGGCGACGCATCGCGCGGCGATGACCGCCGGCACCGAATTCGTGATCCGCGGCGTCGGCCATGCGGCGCGCTCGGCCGAGGTGATGCGCCGCGTCACCGCGGCATCGGTGCGCGCCAATCCCGGCGCGGCGGCGCTCATCAACCGGCACGCCGGCGAAGCCTACCGCGGGCCGGATCGCGGCGGGCTGACGCGCCCGGTGCGGCCGCAGAACAGTTTCGAACGCAAAGTGCCGGGCGAGCGCAACCAGCGGAGCGGCAACGCTCAGACACCGCGCGAGCGCGCGCAAAAAGCACCGCCGCGCGAAGAGCGCCTGCAGAACCGGCCGCAGCGTGAGCCCCGCCTGCAACAGACCCCGCCGCGCCAGCAGCAGCGGCCGCAGAAACCGCCGCCACGGCAGCCGCAGAAGAACGAGAAGAAGGGCGACCAGAGAGACCAGCAGCAGCGCTAGGCGTGCGCCGCCTCAGCGTCGCGGGGTGCGTGCGCGGGCGCGCAGAAAGCGGTACCACACCGCGATCAGGAGCAGCACCGCGAGGCCGCCGATGACGAGGAACGGCGACACGCGCCCTTGCCCTGCGCTGGTGGCGCCGCCGACGCGGATTGCGACATGTGCCACCTCGCCGGCGACCCGTGCCTCAGCGGTCCACAGCCCGTCGCGATCGGTGCCGAAGGAGAACTTGCCGTCCTTGTCGGTCTTGCCGGTCTTGACCGCATGCGTCAGGTCGCCCGGCGCGAAAACGCTGACCTCGGCGCCGGCCATCGGCTTGCCGTCGGCGCTGGCGAATTGCACGCTGACCTCGTGCGTGGCAAACAGGTCGAACGCGGCGGCCGGGCGCTGCCACAACAGCAGCGCGGCCAGGACGAGGACGATCGCGAGCCCAAGGGATTTGGGCGAAGGGAATTTGGCTGGCGAGGAGTTGCGGGTCGGCATCGGCCCTCACGGAAACAGGGATCGAGGATGAAGACAACGATCTTCGGCGCCGGCGCGGTCGGCGGCCATCTCGCGGCGCGGCTCGGCGCCGCCGGGGCGGAGGTGTCGGCGGTGTGCCGCGGCATGCAGCTCGCGGCGATCCGCGAGCGCGGCCTCACGCTCCACATCGCCGATGAGCGCTACCACGCGCACATCCATGCCACCGACCGGCCCGAGACGCTGGGCCCGCAGGATCTCGTCATCGTCACGCTGAAATCATCGGTGCTGCCCGAGACGGCGCCAGGCATCGCCGCGTTGTGCGGTCCCGATACCGCCGTCGTCTTCGCGATGAACGGCATTCCTTGGTGGTACCTCTACCGCGCCGAGGGCAAGGCGCCGCCGCCCGATCTGTCGCGGCTCGACCCCGTGGGTGCGCTGGCGCGGGAGGTCGGCCACGAGCGGGTGATCGGCTGCATGATCAACTCGGCCAACGAGGTGATCGAGCCGGGGGTCATCAAGAATTCGCCGATGACCAAGAACAAATTCACCCTCGGCGAGCCCGACGGCAGCATGTCGCGTCGCATCCAGGCAATTTCGGCCGAGCTCGAGCGCTGGGGCCTTGAAGTGCCGATCACCCGGAACATCCGCGTCGAGATCTGGGACAAGCTTTTGCGCAACCTCGCGACGAGCCCGATCTGCGCGCTGACCGGCGAGCCGATCGGCGTCATCGGCCGCCACCCCGAGCTCTACGAGACGAGCCGCGCGCTCAGCCGCGAAGGCCTCGCCGTCGCCCACGCGCACGGCGTCGCGGTCGACGACAATTTCCTCTCCTCCTATGGCGCGCGGCCGACCTCGCTGCACAAATCGTCGATGCTGCAGGATTTCGAGCACGTCCGCCCGCCCGAGATCGACGGCATCCTCACCTCGGTGCAGGCTTTCGCCCGCGCGGCCGAGGTGCCGACTCCGACCGTCGATGCCATCACCTCGCTGGTGGTCGAGAAGGCGCGGAAGCTCGGGCTGTATCCGACGGCGGAGTGGTAACGATGTGCATCTGTTGTCGTCCCGGCGCAGGCCGGGACGACATCAAGAAGGACGACATCAAGAAGATCGAGTCATAAATAGGTCGAGCAACTCCCGCGCCCCGTCGGCCGCAGTCCGTTCGCCCGCCATGACCGCGCGTTCGATTTCGGCGAGGCGTCCGGCGACCGCGGGTGCGGCGCGGAAGCGCGCCATGAGACCGTCGCCGAGCTCGGTCCACAGCGCGGTGCGCGCCTGTTCGGCGCGGCGGCGTTGCCACTCGCCGCTCGCCTCCAGCACCGCGCGGAACCGCGCGACGTCGTCCCACACCGCGTCGACCCCGGCTCCAGTCAGCGCCGAGATTGCACGCACCGATGTCTCCCACCCCGCGATGCGCGGGCGGATGAGGTGCAGCGCATTGGCGTAGTCCGCCGCCGCGCGCTTCGCGTGCTCGGCGAGTTCACCGTCGGCCTTGTTGATCAGCACCAGATCGGCGAGTTCGATGATGCCGCGCTTCAGTCCTTGCAGTTCGTCGCCGGCGGCGGGCGGCAGGATCAGCACGAACATGTCGGTCATCTCGGCGACGGCCGTCTCAGACTGGCCGGCGCCGACCGTCTCGACGATCACCGTGTCGAAGCCGGCGGCTTCGCACAGCAGGATCGTCTCGCTGGTACGGCGCGCGACGCCGCCCATCGCCGCGCCGCCGGGGCTCGGGCGGATGAAAGCACCGGGCGCGCGGGCCAGCTCGGCCATCCGCGTCTTGTCGCCGAGGATCGCGCCGCCGCGGCGTTTCGAGGTTGGGTCGACCGCGAGCACCGCGATGCTGCGGCCGCGCGCCAGCCCATCGAGCCCGAAGCGCTCGATAAAGGTCGATTTGCCCGCGCCGGGCGGGCCGGAAATGCCGATCCGCGTTGCCGTGCCGGTGTGCGGCAGGATGCTGCGGATCAGCGCCTCGGCCGCGCCGCGGTGATCGGCGCGGGTCGATTCGATCAGCGTCACCGCGCGCGCCAGCGCCCGCCGGTCACCGGCGCGGAGGGCGGCGCTTAAATCTTCCGTCATTCCGGGGCGCGAGCAGCCGCTCGCGAACCCGGAACCCATGTACACGGGCCTTGCCAGAGATGGTTCGACGCCCGCGTGTCGGCCTTAACAGTCCGTGTGCATGGGTTCCCGGTCCAGCCCTGCGTGCTGTTCCGGAATGACGATAGAGCAAAACTCACTCCGCCTCTTCCATGGCCGCCTCGCGGCGGGCGGCTTCCTGCTGGCGCGCCCACATCGTCGCGTAGACCCCGCCCTGGGCGATCAGCTCGCGGTGGTGGCCGCGCTCGACGATGCGGCCCTGGTCGAGCACCAGGATCTGGTCGGCGTCGATGATCGTCGACAGGCGATGGGCGATGATGAGCGTGGTGCGGCCGGCGGCGATTTCGGCGAGGCTCGCCTGGATCTCGCGTTCGGTCTTGGTGTCGAGCGCGCTGGTCGCCTCGTCGAAGATCAGGATGTCGGGCGCCTTGAGGATCACCCGGGCGATCGCGACCCGCTGCTTCTCGCCGCCCGACAGCTTGAGCCCGCGCTCGCCGACCGTGGTGTCGTAGCCGTCGGGCAGGGCCGCCACGAAATCGTGGATCTGGGCGAAGCGCGCCGCTTCCTCGATCTCGGCGCGCGAGGCGCCGGGCCGGCCGTAGGCGATGTTGTAGAGCACCGTGTCGTTGAAGAGGACGGTGTCCTGCGGTACCACGCCGATCGCGCGGCGCAGGCTGTCTTGTGTCACCTCGCGAATGTCCTGGCCGTCGATCTCGATCCCCCCGGCATCGACGTCGTAGAAGCGGAACAGGAGGCGCGCGATCGTCGACTTGCCGGCGCCGCTCGGGCCGACGATCGCCACGGTGTGGCCGGGCGGCACGGTGAAGTCGATGTCTTCGAGGATCGCCCGGCGCTGGTCGTAGCGGAAATCGACCCGGCGAAACACCACCGCGCCTTTGTCGATGGCGAGCGGCGGCGCGTTCTGGCGGTCTGTCACCTCGGGCGCGACCTTCAACAGCGCCAGCATCTGCTCGAGATCGACCAGCGATTGCTTGATGTTGCGGTAGACCATGCCGAGGAAGTTGAGCGGCAGGTAAAGCTGGATCAGGTAGGTGTTGACCAGCACGAAATCGCCGACGGTCATGCGCTTGTCGGCGACGCCCTGCGCGGCGAGCAGCATCACCCCGATGAGCCCGCAGGCGATAATGAGGCCCTGGCCAACATTGAGCATGGCGAGCGTCGTTTCGCTCTTGACCGCGGCCTTCTCGTAAGCCTGCAGCGAGCGGTCGTAGCGCCTGGCCTCGTGCTCTTCGTTGGCGAAGTATTTGACGGTCTCGTAGTTCAACAGGCTGTCGATCGCGCTGTTATTGGCCTCGCTGTCGCGCGTGTTCATCTCCTGGCGGAAGCGCACGCGCCAATCGGTCATCGCGAAGGTAAAGGCGATATAGACCGTGATCGTCGCAAAGGTGACCGCGGCGAATTCCCAATCGTAAAGCCGCCACAGGATGCCGCAGACGATGAGGATCTCGATCACCGTCGGCACGATGTTGAAGAGGATGAAGGTGAGGAGGAAATCGATCGCCTGGGTGCCGCGGCTTACCGCGCGCGCCAGCCCGCCGGTGCGGCGGTCGAGATGGAAGCGCAGCGACAGCGCATGGAGATGGCGGAAGGTCGACAGCGCGAGGCGGCGGATCGCGCGCTGCTCGACCTTGGCGAAGACCGCGTCGCGCAGTTCGTTGAAGCCCTGTGCGCAAACCCGCGCCAAGCCGTAGGCGACGATCAGCATCACCGGCACGACGACGAGGCCGATTTTGCCGCCGAGCGTGTCGACCGCGTGCTTGTAGAGGAACGGCACGCCGATATTGACCGCCTTGGCGCCGGCCAACAGCGCCAGTGCACCGATCACCCGCAGCCGCAATTCCAGCGCGTCGCGCGGCCAGAGATAGGGGAGGAGCCCCTTCAGCGCCCGCAGCCCGTCCATCAGCGTGCCCTTGGGCCCGCCGGCAAGCGGCGGCGGCATGCGGCCCCGCGGGCTCATAAAACGGCGCTCATTCGGCGGGCCTCGGCGCGACCGCCGGCTCGGCCGGCGGCAGCCGCCAACCGAGCGCCGCGGCCGCGATCGTCAGCACCACCCCACAGAGAAACGGCGCGTCGCGTCCGAGCCCGGCGAACAGTGCGCCGGCGACGAGCGGCCCGAGCACGCGCGACAGGCTGCCGATCGATTGCGCGACCCCCATCACCTCGCCCTGCTCGTCGGCGGCGGCGCGGCGCGAGATGAGGCTGTTGAGCGAGGGTTGCATCGCCCCCATGCCGAGCGCGAGAAAGCTCACCGCGACCAGCAGCACCGCAAGATCGTGCGCCGCCGGCAGGGCGGCGAGGCCCAGCGCGATCAGCGCCAGCCCGGCGACGAGCAGCCACTCCTCGCCGAAGCGCGCCGCGAGCCGGCCGATCAGCCCACCCTGCATCACCGCCGACAAGAGGCCGACATAGGTGAAGACGTAGCCGATCTGCGCCGGCCCCCAGCCGAACTGCGCCATCGCCCATAGCGCGAAGGTCGCCTCCATGCCGGCAAAAGCAAGCATCGCCAGGAAGAACACGGTCAAGAGCCGGGCCAGGGCCGAGCGCGCCAGCGCCGCGCGCAGCGCCGCGACACGACCCTTGCGCGGGCGGACCGGCGACCCCGCCGGGCGGCTTTCCTTCAGCACCAGCACGACACCGAGAAACGCGACGAGCGACAGCGCACAGGCGATGAGTCCGGGTGTGCGCAGATCGGCGGTCGCGAGGTTGTTGCCGGCGATCACGCCGCCCAGCGCCGGGCCGATGATGAAGCCCAGCCCGAACGCCGCGCCGATCATCCCCATGCCGCGCGCGCGGTTCTCCGGCGCAGTCACGTCGGCGACATAGGCGTTGGCAGCGGCGACGTTGCCGGCGCAGGCGCCGGCCAGCGCGCGCGCGGCAAACACCATCCACAGCGCGCTGGCAAAGCCGAGCCACAGATAGGCGAGCGCCGCCGCCGCCATGCTTACCATCAGCACCGGCCGGCGGCCGAGCCGGTCGCTGAGCCGGCCCCAGACCGGCGCCGCGATCATCTGCATCAGCGAGAACGTCGCGAGCAGGACCGTCACCTCGAACGGCGACGCGCTGAACCGCTCGCCGTAGAAAGGCAGCAGCGGGATGACGAGTCCGAACCCGATCAGGTCGATGAGGACGATGAGGAAGAGAATGGGCATCAGCTGCAGGTGATATCGCGCGCGCAGCATCCGGAACAAGGGGTGCTTGATGCGGCGACTTTACACTGTCCATCCCGGCGCAGGCTGGTACCCATTCATCCGCTGTTCGAGCGGCCGAAACATGGGCCCCGGCCTGCGCCGGGGTGGACCCGCTTTTTGGTACACCGAGCCGCGTCGAAACGCCCTAAAATCAATCGGACCTCGTGAGGACGGAAAGATGAAGCTCGGCAAGCTTGGCGTATGGGCGGCGATGGACACGATGAGCGCGGCCGAGGGCGCGGCCTTCGCCAAGCGGGTCGAGGGCTGGGGCTATGCCGCGTTGTGGATGCCGGAAAGCCGCGGCCGCGACGTGATGGTGCATTCGTCGTGGCTGCTGGCGAACACCACAAAGCTCGTCGTTGCTCCGGGTATCGCCAATATCTATGCGCGCGACGCGATGGCGATGGCCAACGGCCAGCGCGCGCTCGCCGAGCAGTCGGGCGGGCGGTTCCTCTTGGGGCTCGGCGTGTCGCACGTGCCTTCGGTCGAGGGGCTGCGCGGCCACACTTACGGCCGGCCGGTGGCGACGATGCGCGCCTATCTCGATGCGATGAAGGCGGCGCCCTATGGCGCGCCCGAGCCGGCCGAAAAGCCGCTGACCATCCTCGCCGCGCTGGGCCGGAACATGCTCAAGCTCTCGGCGAACGATGCCGACGGCGCGCATCCGTACAACGTGACGCCGGAGCACACCGCCGAGGCACGGCGGATCATGGGGCCCGGCAAGCTGCTCTGTCCCGAAATCTGGGTGCTGCTCGAAACCGACGCGGCGAAGGCGCGGGCGCTCGGCCGGCAGGCGCTCGCCAACTACATGCGGCTCGACAATTACGTCAACAATTGGCGGCGGCTCGGCTTCGGCGATGCCGATTTCGCCGGCGGCGGCTCCGACCGCTTTATCGACGAGAATGTCGCCTGGGGCGATGAAACCCGCATTCGCGCCCGGCTGCAGCAGCATTGGGACGCCGGCGCCGACCATATCTGCATCCAGGCGATCGGCACCGATGGCGGGCGCAAGCCCGACGAGAAGGTGCTGGCCCTGCTCGCGCCAGAGTGATCGCCCCGATTGGTCCGGCTTACCTTGCCCGATTGGTCCGGCTTACCTTGACGGGATCGCAGGCGCGTTCGACATTGTTCCCGTGTGAGGAAGGAACCGGATGTATTCGGAAACCACGCGTTCGATCAAAGTCACGGTGCGCCCGTTCTACCTCGACCAGCATTCCGCGCCGGCCGAGGACCATTACGTCTGGGCCTATCACGTCCGCATCGAGAACGAGGGCGGCGAGATCGTGCAGCTGCGCAACCGCCACTGGCGGATCACCGATGCGAACGGCCGGCTGCAGGAGGTGCGCGGCCCCGGCGTCGTCGGCGAGGAGCCGGTGCTGAAGCCGGGCGAGACGTTCGAGTACACCAGCTCGTGCCCGCTCGCGACATCCTCGGGGCTGATGGTCGGCGATTACGAGATGGAGACACCCGCCGGCGAGCGCTTCCTCATCCGCGTCCCCGCGTTCTCCCTCGACAGCCCGCAGGAAAAGCGGCGCCTCAACTAGAACCATGAGCAGCGGCCGGTCCCGGCCGCGGGCAAGAAAGAGATTCCTGATGAACGATATAGCCAAGCCGCCCGTCGCCGCGTCCAAGTCCGCTGTGAAGCGTCCGACGCGCGACCAGGCGATGGAGGCGGTGCGCACGCTCATTCGCTGGGCGGGCGATGATCCTTCGCGCGAGGGGCTGCTGGGCACGCCAGACCGGGTGGTGCGTTCGTTCGAGGAATTCTTCAGTGGCTACGGCGAGGACCCGGTTGCGCTCTTGGACCGCACCTTCGAGGAAATCTCGGGCTATGACGAGATCGTGCTGTTGAAGGACATCCGCTTCGAATCGCATTGCGAGCACCATCTGGCGCCGATCATCGGCAAGGCACATGTCGCCTACCTGCCCGATAACCGCGTCGTCGGCATCTCGAAGCTGGCACGGCTCGTCGAGGTCTACGCCAAGCGGCTGCAGATTCAGGAGAAGATGACGGCGCAGGTCGCCAACACGATCGACCAGGTGCTGCGCCCCAAGGGCGTCGCGGTGGTGATCGAGGCGGCGCACCAGTGCATGACCACGCGCGGCGTTCACAAGCCCGGCGTCAGCATGGTGACGAGCCGCATGCTCGGTGTCTTCCGCACCGACGCGACGACGCGGCGCGAAGTGCTGGCGATGATCGGCACCCCCGCCGGCGACGGCGGGCATGTGTAGCGCCGGCGCTGACGGGCGATCGTTTCAACGCAGGAGCGCTTGCTGCTCCTACCTTAACTCCCCGGCGGGCTGCGGCGCGGGAAGCTCGCGAACGTCGAGCCGGTTGTCCGGGGCGCCGAAGCTGAGCCGGATGCGGTAAGTCGTCCAGTCGCGGCGGTAGGCGACGGGGTCGGGCAGCGCGATATCGGCGGTCGATGTCGTCAGCAGCACCTGCGATTCCGAGCGATAGGCCGCGGCGACCGCGCCGGCCGGCAACGGGTCGTTGCCGTTGGCGCCGAGCAGGCTGGTACGCCACGGATCGGCGATCGTGCTCCCGCCGCCGATCGTGCGCGGGTTGGCCTCGACATTGAGCGAACGCGACGGCGTCGCCGTACCGTCCGGGGCGACCAGCTCGGCGACGCGCAGCGGCAGCGGGTCGACCGTATCGACGCGGATCACATCGGCGACGCCCCCCGGTGGAAAGCCCGCCCGCACGCTCGGCGTCGGCACCAGCTGCGGCGGCGGCCCGCCATCGGCGCAGGCGGCCAGCCCGACGATGGCGGGCAGGATCATCCAGAAACGGCGCATGCGTCTTCCCCCGGGCATCCCCGCAACCTCCGGCCGGCGCAGCCGGCTGGATCGCTAGCGGTTTAGCGCGATCGCGCTGCCATCGAAAGAGAAAGCTGGTCAAAGAGAAGCTTGCCGACGATGACAGCGCCGAAAGCATCGTGGCACAATCGCCGCGATTTCCGCCTGCCGCCAACCCGCAGGAGTCCGCCGCATGGATGGAGCATCGCCAGCCGCAAGCGATCTCGGCACGGTCGAAGACCGATTCTTCACGCTGCGCGATTTCCGCCTGACCAATGGCGAAACGATGCCGGAGGCGATCATCGCCTACGAGACCTATGGCCGGCTGGCGAAAGACGGCCGCAACGCGGTGCTGCTGACGCACGGCTTCACCGGCAGCCACCATTTCGCTGGGCGCAACCGGGCGAATGGCGGCCAGCCCGGCTCGTGGGACGCGCTGGTCGGGCCGGCCAAGCCGATCGACACCGACAAGCTCTTTGTCGTCGCCTCGAACATGCTCGGTTCGTCCTTCGGGTCGAGCAATGCAGCGAGCCCCAACCCGAAGACCGGCAGGCCGTACGGCCCCGATTTCCCGGCGATCACCATCCGCGACATCGTTGCCGCGCAGAAGGCGCTGCTGGATTCGCTCGGCGTCACCCATCTCGTCGCGGTCGCCGGCCCGTCCTATGGCGGCTACCAGGGGTTCCAATGGGCGGTCGCCTATCCCGATTTCATGGACAGGATCGTCGCGGTCAACACCGCGCCCTGGGCTTCGGTCAATACCGACAAGCAGCTCGCCGAGGTCACCGCCAAGCTGGCGAGCGACCCGAATTGGCAGGGCGGGCGTTATCACGGCCACGGCGCGCCGCTCGACGCGCTGACCGACATCCGGGTCGAGACGCTGAAGCGCTACGGCGCCGACGACAATCTGAAGCCGCGCTTTCCCGACCCGGTCGAGCGCGAGGCGGCAATCCGCCGGAATGCGGCGGAATGGGCGGCGAAATGGGAGGCGCAGTCGCTGATCGTCCTGCGCCGTGCGCTGCTCGGCTTTGACACCAGGCCCGATTTCGCGCGGATCAAGGCACGGGTGTTTTACATGCTCTGCCGCAGCGACAATCTCTTCCCGCCCAAGATCGCCCCCGGCGTCATGGACGCGCTCGCCGCGGC
>DASZLY010000143.1:0-4883 GCA_035552135.1 Allostellaceae bacterium
TCAAAAGACTTCGGCGCGCACGGCGCTTGCGGCCGCTCTCGTGCCAGAGCAGGAACAGGCCGGATCCGACCACGATGGCCGAACCGACGAGCAGAAGCGGGGCCGGGACCTCGTGCCAGTACACGAAGCCGAGCAGCAGCGCCCAGACGAGCGAGAAATAATAGAACGGCCCGACCGCGGCGGGCGGAGCGAGCGCCAGCGAGCGAGTCCACCAGTACTGGCCGAGCGCGTTGATGATGCCGTTGACCAGAAGCGGGACGAGATCGGCGTTGGCCGGCCATACGAAACCGAATAGCGGCAAGCCGAGCGCGAAGAAGGCCGCCAGGAACACCATCTGGTACATGGTCAGCGTCTCCGCCGACTCGGTCGATGTCATGCCGCGCACCGCCGCGGTGACGCTGCCGTAGAGCACGGCGTTGGCGAGGGCGAACAGCGCGCCGATGCGGAACGAGTCGGCGCCCGGCGCGGCAACCAGCAGTACGCCTGCAAAGCCGACCATCAGGGCGCCGCCGCGGGCCAGCCCGATGCGCTCGTTCAGCCACCACGCGGCCAGCACGGTCGCGAACAACGGCGCGGCGAAGTTGATCGCGACGGCGCCGCCGAGCGGCATCAGGCTGAAGGCGACAACGAGGCAGCTTTGGGCGATGGTCTGCGCGAGGCCCCGCGCGGCGTGGCTGCCGAGGCGCCGGGTGTGGAACACTGCCATGCCGGTGCGCGGCATGATCAGCACCGCCGCCATGGCGAGCGAGGCGATGGCGCGAAAGGACAGTACCTCGTCGAAGGAGTAGGCACCGACCTGCCACTTCGACACCGCGTTCGATACCGCGAACATCACCGTCGCGCCCAGCATGTAAACGATGCCGAGCGGGACATGCTCGATGCGCGAGCGCGGCGGCGGTGCGGCGGGTTCGGCGGTCACGGACGGGGCGTTCTGAAAGCGGGCGACTTGCCTAGCACGGATTGTCGCCCCGTACAGGCCGCGCTCAGTCGGCGCGGCAGACGGCGCAGCGGCAGCCGCCCTTGAAATAGAGTTCGACGTGTTCCTCGCCGTAGTCGATGGTGATCTCGGTGCCGGCCGGGATACGTTCGAGCGCGCGGTAGATCATGCGGCCGCCTCTGAGGACGGCTTCGGCATTGGGGTCGCAGGCGTGGTTGACGTAACGAGCGAGGTTGCGGCGTGCGGAACCGTCGATGGTCCAGCGCCTGTCGATCTCGAACAGGTATTTGTTGCCGCGACGGCGGTCGATCTCCTGCGCCAGCTTTGTCGGGATGCGACGGCCCAGGTATTCGACGATCTCTGCCTGCTCCTCGATCGTCTCGGTTGCGAACAGCCCGAGGCCGGTGGCCGAGCGGCCGACCCGATAGGGCTTGCGTCCCGGCATGCCGGCTACCGCTTGCTGCCAGGCCGGGCCGCACGCGCGGCCTTGCGCTTGCGCGCCAGGCGTAGCTCGGCCGCGCGCTTGGCGCGCCGCTTGCGGCAGCGCGTGCATTGGCAGTTCGACTTGCCGATGACGTTCCTGAGGTAGTCGCTGCCGTAGTTGTAGGTGATCTCCTCGCCAGGCTTGATCGCCCGCAGCGTGTAGACGAACACACGCTTGCCGCGGATCGTAGAGTCCGCATTCGGATTGCAGGAGTGGTTGAAATATCGGGCGATGTTCCTGCGGCTCTTGCCGTCGATGGTCCACTTGCTGTTGACCTCGAACAGATATCGGTTGCCGCTATTTTCGGCCTTCTCCGCCGCGGTCACATCGAGCAGCGGGCCTTTGTACTCGGCGAGCCTGACGCGCTTCTTGATCGGTTTGGTGGCGAAGATCCCCAGGCCGGTGCGGGAGCGGCCGAGGCGAAAGGGACGTACGGGCATTGGCGTCTTTGCGTTGTCAAAGGCAGCGCGCGCAATGCCAGAAGTGCGCCTCACCGTCAAATAAAACCGGGGATGGTTCAATGCGCCGATAATGGTTCGGCGACCTTTTCCAGCGGCTGCCGCTCGGCCGCAACGCCGAATACCAGTTCGATCGCCGCGGCGGCGAGCATCAGCACGGCGGCGGCGATGTAGCCGTAGAAGAGGTTCACGCGCGAGCCGGTGCCGATCAGGGTTCCGAACAGCCAGGGCGCAGCGATGCCGCCCGCGCCGGTGCCGAGCGAGAAGAAGAAGGCGATGGCTAAAGCCCGCGTTTCGAGCGGGAAAATCTCGCTGACCGTGAGATAGGCCGAGCTCGCGGCCGGCGAGGCGATGAAGAAGATCGCCGTCCACAATGCGGTCATCGTCACGACGGTGAGCGCATCGACGGCGAACAGCCAGCCGGTGATGGCGAGCAGCACCGCGGACGTTGCGTAGGTCGCCGCGATCATCTGCCGGCGACCGATGGTGTCGAACAGGCTGCCCAAAAGATAGACACCGAGCACATTGCCGAAGGCGAAGGGCAGAAGGTACAGCCCGGTGACGCTGGCCTCGACGTGGAAGAATCGGGTCAGCACCAGGGCGTAGGTGAAGAAGATCGCGTTGTAGAGAAAAGCCTGCGCCACCATTAGCGAGAAACCGACCAGCGCGCGCCGCCAATAACGGCCGAACATGGTGCGCACGATGAGGCCGAAGCCGAATGTGTGGTGCGGATGCACGGTGATGGCGCTGGCCGGGTCGACCGGTCCAAGCCGCCGGTGCACCTCCTGCGACACCAGCCGCTCGATGCCGGCGACGGTCGCCTCCGCCTGCTCGTCATAACCATGGGTGACGAGCCAGCGCGGGCTCTCCGGCACGAAGCTGCGCACCAGCAGAATGCCGAGACCCAGCACGGCGCCAATGCCGAAGCCGAGCCGCCAGCCGAGGTCGACCGGCAACAAAGCGGGATCGAGCAGCAGCACCGTCGCGCCGGAGCCGAGCGCGGCGCCGACCCAATAAGTACCGTTGATCATGATGTCGACGCGGCCGCGCACGCGCGCCGGGATCAGTTCATCGATGGCCGAGTTGATCGCTGCGTATTCGCCGCCGATACCGGCGCCGGTGATGATACGAAAAAGGGCGAAGCTCCAGAAGTCCCAGGCAAAGGCGGTGAGCAGCACCCCGGCGAGATAGGTCGCGAGCGTGACGAAGAAGAACATTTTGCGGCCGAAGCGGTCCGTGAGCCAGCCGAACACCAGCGAGCCGAGCACGGCGCCGGTCAGATAGAAGGAGGCGATGAGACCGATATCGGCGCTGGTGAAGTGAAGCGTCGCCCGCTCCTGCAGCACGCCGGAGACGGCACCCATCATCGTCACTTCGAGGCCGTCGAGCACCCAGGTGACGCCGAGGCCGACGACGATGAGCGTGTGGAAGCGCGTCCAGGGCAGGCGGTCGAGCCGCGCCGGGATGAGCGTTTTGGTCACCGCTGACGGCGGCGTCATCCCGTCACCCGCTGCAGCGCCTTGGCGATGCTTTCGGCGCTCTTCGCCAGCGCCGCGTCTTCCTCTGCCGACAACGCCGGCGCCAGCACTGCGCCGACGCCGTCGCGGCCGAGGACGGTCGGCAGCGACAGCGTGACATTGTAGTGTTCATGATAGCTGCCGATCGGGATGGCGGCGCGCTCGTCGCGGAGGATCATCTCGGCGATACGGCAGGAGACGATGGCAATGCCGAACTGGCTGGCGTCGTTGCCCTCGATGATGGTGATGTTGGCGTACCGGACGTCCTTCTCCAGCTTCTCGTGCATCGCTTTGGCGTCCTCGCCGCGCCGCTTGAGCAGCGCCTCGACCGGCACGCCGCCGACGCGGGCGGTCGACCAGACGAACACCTGCGAGGTGCCGTGCTCGCCAAGCACCTGCGCCTCGACGGTGGCGGGATCGACGTCGAAGTGCTGTGCCAGATGCACGCGGAAGCGCTGGCTGTCGAGATAGGTGCCGGCGCTGAGCACCCGCTTGTGGCCGGCGGCCATGCGCGCGACGTCGGCGAGCGGGTCGGGCGGGTCGGTCACCACCAGCAGCACCGCTTCGGGCGCCGCCTTGACGATGCGCGGGACGATGTCGCGGTAGATTGCCGCGTTCTTGTCGAGCAGCTTGAGGCGGCCCTCGCTGTCGTTGCGGTCGGTGGCGCCGCCGGTCTTCTCGTTGATGCCGGAGGTGATCATGACGACCCCGGCGCCTTCGAGGTCGGCGTAGTCGCCGTCGCGGATGTCGGCGCGTGGGCTCAGCGGCAGGCCGTAGCGGATGTCGGTCGCCACGGCTTGCGCCGTCTTGCGCGTGCGGTTGACGAGCACGATCTCGCGCGCGGTCCCGCGCGTCACGGCGGCGAGGGCGCAGGCGCAGCCGACCTTGCCCGCGCCGATGATGCCGAGTTTCATGGAAGGCCCTCCGGTGGTGCACGATGAACCCGCGAGGCAAGGCGGTGTTCCTTCGCGGCGGCGAGGCCATTGTCCGCCGCGCCTGCGCCCTTCATGATACGCGCGGAGGTGCCCGCGATGACCGCTAACCCCGACCGCTGGCCCGAACTCCCCGCCGAGGCCTGGCGCGACACCCGCGCGACGCTGCATCTCATGACGCAGATCATCGGCAAGGTGCGCCTCGCGCTGACCCCCTGGCAGAACCATTCCTGGCACGTGCCGCTCTACGTCAACGCGCGCGGGCTCACCACCTCGCCGATCCCCGACCGCGGCCGCTCGTTCCAGATCGACTTCGACTTCATCGACCACGTGCTGTGGATCCGCACCAGCGAGGGCCATTATCGCCAGGTGATGCTGCGGCCGATGCCGATCGCCGAATTCTACGAGGAGACGATGTCGGCGCTGGCGCAGCTCGGCATCGCCGTGGCGATCCGCACCACGCCGAACGAGATCGCCGATCCGATCCCGTTCGATCAGGACACGACGCACGCCGCGTACGACGAAATCTACGTGCGCCGCTTCTGGCACGCGCTG
>DASZLY010000144.1:0-10880 GCA_035552135.1 Allostellaceae bacterium
GCTGACGCAGGAGCTTTACCCGAAGCTGGTCGAGACCATCCGCGGCCTCGCCGGCGGGGCGCTCATCATGCTGCCCTCGTCGCACCGCGACCTCGCCGATCCCGAGCTCGCGCGGATCATCGGCCTCACCCAGCGCTCGCCGATCGCCAACGCCGAGGCGCGCGTCGATTTCCTCAAGCTTTCCTGGGACGCGATCGGCTCGGAATTCGGCTCACGGCACACCCAGTACGAGATGTTCTATGCCGGCGCGCCATTCGTGACCTGCGCGCACAGCTTCCGCACCTATGACTGGGCGGCGGCGGATGCGCTTGTCGACAAGATGCTGGAGCGGTAGCGGCCTCTTCTTTCGTCATTCCGGGACAGCGCAAAGTGCTGGACCCGGAACCCATGAACTCGAACTTGCGCCGAGGAAACGCGGACGTTTGCGGAATCCATGCCGGCGACCGTGTTCGTGGGTTCCGGGTTCGCCGCCGTGCAGCGCCCCGGAATGACGATGAAACTATAGCTGCGCCAGGTTGACCGCGACGTACACGACCGCCATGCCAAGGATCGTCATCGCGGTTGTCCACACGGTCGGGTGGTCGTGATAGCTCTCGGGCAGGAGGTCGCTCGCAGAGATGTAGATGAAGAACCCGGCCAAGAGGGCGAGGCACCAGCCGAGCACCGCCTCGCGGAAGTTCAGCACAAGCGTCGAGGCGGCGCCGACCATCGGCGCCACCGCATCGACGATCAGCCAGCCGAAGGCCGAACGGCTGCCGCCATGACGGTTGAGCACGACGCCGACCGTGTTGATCCCGTCGGAGAAATCATGCGCCAGCACCGCGGCGGCAACGACCGCGCCCACCGAGTTGGAGACATGGAACGCCAGCCCGATCGCGAAGCCGTCGAGAAAGCTGTGCAGCGACAGGCTCGCCGCCCCGAGCGCGCCGTGCTGCCATAGCCGCTCGGTGCGCTCGCCCTTGTGGCCGTGCGGCGCGACCGTGCGGTCGAGGATCATGTAGGCGACAAAGCCCGCCGCCACGAGCAGAAAGGTGAAGCCGGCCGCATCGCCGCCGACGCTGTCCTTGCCGACCAGTTCCATCGCCTCGGGGATCAGGTCGAAGAACGCGACGCCGATCACCGCGCCGGCGCTGAACCCCAGCACCAGATGCAGCCGGTCCTGCAGCTTCAGCGCGAACAGCCCGCCGAGCAGCGTCATCACGAAGGTCGCGGCGCTCAGCGCGATGGCCATCGGGTTGCCTTGAGCCTCATCGAGCCCCTTGGCCGGACTTGATCCGGCCATCCACGAATGAGTTGAAGCTATTCGTAGACCCCTGGATCAAGCCCGAGGGAGGCGAAATTTTGGTAGGCCGATGGAGCGCTATCGCTCCTACGCCTGCTTGGCGAATTGCGCCTTCAGCCGTTCGGCGACGTGGTTGCTGACGAAATGGGTGATGTCGCCGCCGAGCGCGCCGATCTCCTTCACGAAACGCGACGAGATGAACTGGTAGCGGTCGGACGACATCAGGAACACGGTCTCGATCTTGTCGTTGAGTCGCGCGTTCATCCCGGCCATCTGAAACTCGTACTCGAAATCCGAGACCGCGCGCAGGCCGCGAATGATGACGTTGGCGCCGACCGACTCGGCAAAAGACATCAGCAGCGTCTCGAACGCGCGCACCTCGATGCGCTCCGCAATCTGACGGTCGAGCAACCGGGCGACATCGTCGCGCACGATCTCGACCCGCTCGTCGCTCGGGAAAAGCGGGCCCTTGCCGTCATTGCGCGCCACCCCGACGACGAGCCGGTCGACGATCTTCGCGGCGCGGCGAATGATATCGAGATGGCCGTTGGTGATCGGGTCAAAGGTGCCGGGGTAGATTCCGACCCGCAATTTGCTCACTTGCCGTCCCCCTCTTCATTCTCCGACTCGGCTGCCCCCTCGCCGTTCTCGTCGTTCATCTCGGGCAGCCGCGCCACCGATACCACGCGTTCTCCCTCGCCGACTCGGAAAATCACCACGCCCGCGCTGCCGCGCCGCGCGATGCGGATATCGTTGACCGGGCAGCGGATCACCATGCCGCCGTCGGTGACCAGCATGATCTGGTCCTTGTCGCCGACCGGGTACACCGCGACGACCGCGTCGCTGCGGCGGGTGAGGTCCATGTTGTTGATGCCCTGACCGCCGCGCCCGGTGATGCGGTAGCCGTAGGCCGAGCCGCGCACGCCAAAGCCTTTTTCGGTGACGCTGAGGAGGAATTCCTCGCGCGCGGCGAGATCGGCGAACTGCTCGTCCGAGATCGTCGCGTCGCTGGCGCTTTCACTATCGATATCGTCGGGATCCTGCGGCATGTCGTCGCCGTTCTGCCGGCGCCGCTCGTTGGCGAGCTTCAGATAGGCGTCGCGCGTCTCGGACGAGACCTCCTCGTGACGCAGGATCGACATCGAGATCACCGCGTCGTCACGCAACAGCCTGATGCCGCGCACGCCGACCGACGAACGCCCGGCGAAGACCCGCACGTCGCCGACCGGGAAGCGGATCGCCTTGCCGTTCTTGGTCGCCAGCAGCACGTCATGCTCGTCGGTGCAGGTCGCGACCGCGATCAGCCGGTCGCCCTCGTCCTCGCCCTCGAATTTCATCGCGATCTTGCCGTTGGCGCGGATATCGACGAAATCCGATATCGCGTTGCGCCGGACATAACCCGCAGCGGTCGCAAACATCACGGTCAGCGCGCCCCAGTCCTTCTCGTCCTCGGGGAGCGGCATCACCGCCGAGATCGTCTCGCCCGCGGCGAGCGGCAGGAGGTTGATCATCGGCCGGCCGCGCGCCTGCGGCGTGCCGAGCGGCAGGCGGTAGACCTTGAGCTTGTAGACCCGGCCGGTCGAGGTGAAGAACAGCACCGGCGCCAGGGTCGAGGCGACAAACACCTCGCTGAGGAAATCTTCTTCGCGGATCGCCATCCCGGCGCGGCCGCGCCCGCCGCGCCGCTGCGAACGATAGGTCGACAGCGGCACCCGCTTGATGTAGCCGGCGTGGCTGACTGTGACGACCATGTCCTCGCGCTGGATCAGGGCCTCGATATCGGCCTCGAACTCGACATCCTCGACCTCGGTGAGGCGTGGCGTCGCGAACTGCTCCCTGATCGCCACCAGCTCGCCGCGCAGCACCTCGATCAGCTTCTCGGGGTTGCGCAGGATTTCGAGATGCCCGGCAATCTCGCCGACCAGCTCGTGCAGCTCCTCGGCGATCTTGTCGCGTTCGAGACCGGTGAGGCGCTGCAGCCGCAGGTCGAGGATCGCCCGCGCCTGGGCGTCGGAGAGCTGGTAGTTGCCGGCGGGGTCGGCTGAGGCTTCTTCGCCGACCAGCGTCAAGAGCGGCCCGACATCGTGCACCGGCCAGCGGCGGCCGAGCAGCCCGGCACGCGCCTCGGCCGGGTCGGCGGCGGCGCGAATCAGCGCGATAATCTCGTCGATGCTGCCGACCGCGATCAGCAGGCCGACCAGGATGTGGGCCCGGTCGCGCGCCTTGCCGAGCAGGTGCATCGTGCGGCGGGTGATGACCTCTTCGCGGAACGCGATAAAGGCGACGATAATGTCGCGCAGCGTCAAGAGCTCCGGCCGGCCGCCATTGATCGCCAGCATGTTGACGCCGAAGCTGGTCTGCAGCGCGGTGTGCCGGTAAAGCTGGTTGAGGACGATGTCGGGGTCGGCTTCGCGCTTCAGCTCGATGACGACGCGCAGCCCGTCGCGGTCGCTTTCGTCGCGCAGCGCGGCGATGCCCTCGACCATCTTGTCGTGCACGGTCTCGGCGATGCGCTCGATCAGCTTCGCCTTGTTCACCTGATACGGGATCTCGGTGAAGACGATCGCCTCGCGGCCGTGGACTTCCTCCATGTGGCTCTTGCCGCGCAGCACGACGGCGCCGCGGCCGGTCCGGTACGCCGCGTGCGAGCCGGCGCGGCCGACGATGATGCCGCCGGTCGGGAAATCCGGCGCGGGCACGTGCTCCATCAGCTCTTCGACGGTGATCGCCCGGTTGTCGAGATAGGCGCAGCAGGCGTCGATGACCTCGCCGAGATTGTGCGTCGGGATGTTGGTCGCCATGCCGACCGCGATACCCTGCGCGCCGTTGACCAGCAGGTTAGGGTAGCCGGCGGGCAGAACCTTCGGCTCCTGCTCGGTCTCGTCGTAATTGGGCTGAAAATCGACGGTGTCGTTATCGAGATCGCTAAGCAGCGTGTCCGAGACGCGCGCCAGCCGCGCTTCGGTATAGCGCTCCGCCGCGGGCGCATCGCCGTCCATCGAGCCGAAATTGCCCTGCCCGTCGATGAGCCTGACGCGCATCGAGAAGTCCTGCGCCATCCGCACCATCGCGTCGTAGATCGCGAGGTTGCCGTGCGGGTGGTACTTGCCCATTACGTCGCCGGTGATGCGCGCCGATTTGCGGTAGGCTCGGTTCCACAGATTGCCGTTGACCTGCATCGAAAAAAGGATGCGGCGGTGCACCGGCTTGAGGCCGTCGCGCACGTCGGGCAGCGCCCGCGCCACGATCACGCTCATCGCGTAATCGAGGTACGACCGGCGCATCTCCTCTTCTATGGTGATCTGGGTGATATCGGGCCCGATCGGCGGCTGGCCCGGCGGAACGGCGGTAACGGCCAAAGGCGGCTCCGAAATGCGGCCGGCGGCGCAGCCCTAAATCTGAAGCTGGCGGCGCGGCCTAAACTAAAATCGCGGCCGAGGCCTGCGCACCGCCGCGATCGTCAGATGCCGCAAAGATTACCGGGCTTGGCGGGCGCAAACAACGGCGCGGAAGGCAAAGCTGCCCTGCCGCCGCGCTCGACCGACAAGACCGCGTCAGCCGACGCCGCGCGCAGTCGAATCGCCCGCTACCGGGCGAAGCGCGTTGTGCTGCGCCTCGTCCGGCACCGGTCGGAATGCTGCGTCAGTCGCCCGAAAATCCGCCGAGTTTCAGCTGCAAGCGAACCCCGTGAAGCTCGTTGCCGCTGTGGTCGCATACGGCAACGCTATGATGCTCGCCGGTCTCCAAAAGCTCGCGCGCGCGCCCCAGCGCCTGGTGCTCATGCGCGAATTCCTCGGTCCAGGTAGTGTCCCGGCGTGCCGTCTCTTCGGGCCGCGCCGGCGTCTCGTTGTAGATGATGCGATAGCTCATCGGCCTTCCCCAAAAGGATGATCCCTGCTCCCTTCCCGCTTCGCGGCGAAGGTCAGTCAAAATTGCTTTGACGTCGCGTCTGCTCCGATCTGACGTGAATAATGTTCGGCTAAGTGATTAATCCATCTGCGACAGACCGAGGGAAACGTCCTCGACCTCCCCGCCTACGGCAAATCAGAGGATGCCTATCACTGCCACAATTTTTGTGGCGGCGGTGTGGCATTGTGAATCATTGGGTAAACCGCGCGGACAATTACAATTTAATGACATTGCTTGTCTTATCGGCGGCAGATTTTTGACTGCGGGGGCAAGTGGTTATTCGCCCCAGACCTCGCGCGCGGTTTCGACGACGAGGCGCAGTTTCGCCTTCTCTTCCTCGATCGTCAGCGCGTTGCCGTCGGCCGTCGAGGAAAAGCCGCATTGCGGCGACAGGCAGAGCTGGTCGAGCGGTACATATTTCGCCGCCTCGTCGACCCGTCGCTTCAACCCGTCCTTGCCTTCGAGCACCGCCCGCTTCGAGGTGACCAGGCCAAGCACGACGCGCGGCCCGCCTCTCGGCACGAAGCGCAGCGGTGCGAACCCGCCGGAACGATCGTCGTCGTATTCGAGGAAGAAGCCATCGACGTTCAGCCCGCCGAACAGCGCCTCGGCGACGTGGTCGTAGCCGCCCGACGCCATCCACGACGAGCGGAAATTGCCGCGGCACATGTGGGTGCAGATGGTCATCCCCGGCGGCCGGTTGGCGAGCGCCTCGTTGATGAGCCGGATGTTGACGAGATGCTGCTGCGCGCCATCGCCGCCGATGCTGTCGACATAGGCGCGCTGATTGGGATCGTTGAGATAGGCGAGGCTGGTGTCGTCGAGCTGCAGGTAGGTGCAGCCGAGTGCATGGAGCCCGGCGATCTCCTTGGCATAGACCTGGGCGAGATCATGCCAGAACGGCGCCATGCCGGGATAGGCGCGCTCGTCGATCGCCGCGCGGCCGCCGCGATAGTGCAGCATCGAGGGCGACGGGATCGTCAACTTGGCAATGCCGGCATCAGCTCCCTCGGGACCCACCGCGGCTTTGAGGAATGCGAAATCGTCGCCGAAAATCACCTTGTCGAGGGTCAGCTTGCCGGTGACGCGGTGCGCGGTCGGGCTGAATTCGACCGTGCCGGCTTCGTTCTTGAACTCGATGTGCAGCCGCTGGTCGCTGTGGCCGACCCCGCCGATCTGGTAGAGGAAATCCATGTGCCACGAGCCGCGCCGCATCTCGCCGTCGGTGATGCCGTGCAGTCCGAGCTCGCGCTGCAAGGCGACCGCGTCGCGGATCGCCTGGTCCTCGGCGGCGCGCAATTCGGCGGCCGACGACCGGCCGGCCTGGTGGTCGGCGCGCGCTTTCAGCAACTCCGCCGGGCGCAGCAGGCTGCCGACATGGTCGGCGCGGAACGGTGGGCCCGATCGGCGTTCCCCCGGCATGGTCACCTCCCGCTCATCCTTTTATTGAGGCCAGCATGAAGCGGCCCCGCGGCGATGACAACCGCGGAGCGCCCGCGCCGGTTGAACCTACCGTGGTGCCAGGGCGTTGGCGTCGCAATGGTCGCAGCGCCTCTTGTTCGAAAACAAGGCGATAGACGACAACGGCAACGAGACAGAACGATGGCAACGAAACGAATTCATTCGTCTCTTCTGGCAGCGGTTCTCACCGTCGGGATCGCACAGGCTGCCCTGGCGGGCGGCATGGGCAGTGCGGCGGTGGGAACCGGGGGCAGTGCCGCAACGGGCGGCGGCTCGGCCTCCTCGGTCGGCGCCGGCGCCGTGTCGGTGGCGCCGAGCGGCACCGGCGAGGCCGTCGGCACCGCCGGCTCCGCCGCCGCGGGCAATGCCTCGGTGTCGAGCTTCGGCGCCGGCGCCTATGCGAGCGGACCCAACGGCGGCAGCGACAGCGCCGCGACCGGCGGCTCCGCCGCAGCGCCCGGCGGCCGCACCTTCGACCGCAGCGGCACGCGCATACGAGGCGACCGCACGGTCGACTACACCGTCGAGCGGGCGCGCGACCAGGGCGACGTCACCCGCTCGCGCACGCGCACAATGGTCAATGGCGACGACCTGCGCAGCATCACGGCTTCCGGCACGCGATTGCCGAACGGCGACCGTAGCCTGACGCGCACGCGCACCACCGTGGATGGCGACGACGCGACCAGCCGCACGGTCAGCCGGACGCGCGACCCCGGCCAGAAGCCGACCGTCACCCGCTCGCAATCGAGCTATACGCTGCCGCAGTAGGCTGCGTCGCGCCTTAGCCGAGTTTGACGACCGTCCCGTCGAGCGCCATCAGCATCGTCTCGACCTGCAACGATTTGTGCCGCTGACCGACCTCCTGGCGGAACTGGGTAAGCGCGGCGCGATGCGTCGCATCTTCTTTTTCCGGCGTCGCGATCGACGCGTCGCCATAGGCGATCTTGGCCGCGCCGCAATCGCGGTGGTCGATCGCGATCACGCTCTTGATGTTGTGGAGCTCGATCGACGCCGCGAGGTTGTCCCAGAACGTCTTGTGCCAGTCGGCGAATTTCGGTGCGACCACGCCGATCGCCGCGCCGGCGAAAGTGAACTGGCTGTACTGGCCGGTCAGGCCGCGCGTCGCAAGATACCGGTGCGCCGGCTCCTGCATCCGTGGATCGATGCAGGTCAGCACCATCGCCTCGTAATTGCCGCTCGCCGCCAGTACCAGGCGCGGCGACAGCGCCAGCGCACCGGCGCCGAGCAGCATCCCACGCCGGGTCAAAGCCCGGCAGCAGCTGCAGGAACCCTCTCGATGAATGTACGGCATCTATCCCTCCCTGCCGGTTTTTCCGGCCCTTTATGACGGCAGGGTGCACCGCGGCCGCAAAGCGCGCAACGGCGAGTAAGCCTAAAACGGGATTTCGTCGTCGAGATCGGCATTGGCCGGGGCGCGGCCGCGCCCGCCGCCGGAGCCGAACCCGCTGCCCGAGCCCGAGTTCGCGCTCGCGCCGCCGCTGTAGCGCTGCTGGTCGTCGTCGTAATCGGCGCCGCCTTCCGCCGCGCCGCCGCGCGCGCCCCCGGCGCCATCCAGCATCGTCAGCTCGCCGCGGAAGCGCTGCAGCACCACCTCGGTCGAATAGCGCTCCTGCCCCTGGTTGTCGGTCCACTTGCGGGTCTGCAGCGCGCCCTCGATATAGAGCTTCGAGCCCTTCTTGACGTATTTCTCGACGACCTCGACCAGCCGCTCGTTAAAGATCACGACACGGTGCCACTCGGTGCGCTCCTTACGCTCGCCGGAATTGCGGTCGCGCCAGCTCTCCGATGTCGCGAGCGCCAGATTGGCGATGCGCGTCCCGTCATTGGTCGAGCGGATTTCCGGGTCGCGACCGAGATTGCCGACCAGAATCACCTTGTTGATGCTGCCTGCCATGGGGGCCTTCCGAGTCCAAAAGCTCAAGGCCGTCATACTAGCAGCCCGGCCGGGCAATGCGAGTCGGATGTTCTGTTTTTATTCTTATCCCCGTTATCCACAGGGATCGTGCACCATTGAAATTGCCTGGTAAGTGCCGGCTGGCGTCCCCAAGGGGATTCGAACCCCTGTTACCGCCGTGAAAGGGCGGTGTCCTAGGCCTCTAGACGATGGGGACAAAGCCGGCGTGCGGCCAGTGATCTAGCCGCAGGCCGGGGATAAATCAACCTCGCGCCGCACGCCTAGAGCCGGAGCGGGTCGCAGAGCCACCCGCCGCAATGCCGGCAGCGGCCGCTTCTGGCCAGCCGGCTCGCGAGCGGCACCAGACCGCGCGCTGTCAGCGCCGCCTCTTCGGCCGGCAGCCGGTCGATGACGGTGCGGACGCAGCTGCCGACCGGCAGCGCGACGGCGATGAGATACCAGGCGGCGAGACCCAGCGGCGCCACAGCCCAGATTGCCGGCGGGCTCAGCCGAGCGCCTTGTCCAGCAGCTCCAGCGCGGCGATCGAGAAGGTCCGCATATTGTTCATCCGGTCGCCGCTCGCGGTTTCGATGGTCGCGGCGCGCTCGCCGTTGGGGCCGATCACCGCGATGCAGGAATGCCCGGCATTGTGGCCGTAGCGGCTGCCCGTCGGCCCGGCCGTGCCGGTCTCGCCGATCGACCAGGCGGTGCCCAGCCGCTCCCGTATCTTGCGCGCGAAGAGCAGCGCATAAGGCTCGGTCGACGGGGTGATGTCCTTGAGCGCGGCGAACTCCTCGTCGCTGACGCGCAACAATTCGGTGCGCGAGGCGCGGGTATAGACCACCGCGCCGCCGATGAAATAGGCCGAAGCGCCCGGCACCGCGAGCAGCGCCGCCGAGACGAGGCCGGCGGTCGACGACTCGGCGACGCTCACGGTTTCCTTGCGGGCCTTCAGCTTTGCCGCGACCCGTTCCGCGTGGGGCATCAAATCCTGTAACATCGCGCGCCTCCCGTTGGTGGTGCGGGCGACCTTCCCAGGTCCGCGCCCCGCAAGGCAAGAGTTGTCGCCGGAAAACCGCGGATGACCAATACGCTCCTCACCCTGCACGACCCCGCCGCGGCGCGGCGCTATTACGCGCAAGGGCTGTGGCGCGACGACACATTCTACACGCTGCTGCAACGGCATACGGCGGAGCGGCCCGAGGCCCCTGCCCTGCGCGACGCCACCCGGCGACTTTGCTGGGCCGAGTTGTTGCGGGCGGTCGATGCGGTCGCCGCCGATCTCGATGCCGCCGGCGTGAAGCGCGGCGCGCGCGTCGCGGTATGGCTGCCCAACCGGGTCGAGGCGGTGATCGTCTTCCTCGCCTGCTCGCGCCAGGGTTATGTCTGCAACCCGTCGCTGCACCAGAACTACACCGTCGCCGAGATCGTGACGCTCTTGAAGCGCACCAACGCCGCGGCGCTCTTCGCCCAAGCCCACTACGGCGCCGATGCCGGCCGCGCCGACATTTTCGCCGCGGCGAGCGCCCTGCCCTTCCTGCGCAAGATCTATGCGCTGGACGGTGACGCGGCCGCGCCCTTCCCGAGCGGCGACGCCCTGCCGCCGCCGGCCGAGCCCAATGCCGACGCGGTCGTCTATCTCGCCTTCACCTCGGGCACGACGGGCACGCCGAAAGGCGTCATGCATTCGGCCAACACGCTGTTCGCCAACGCCCGGGCGATGGTCGCGGACTGGCGCCACGATGCCGCGACGATCCTCCTCTCGCTGAGCCCGCTGTCGCACCACATCGCGACCGTGGCGATCGCCCAGGCGATGGTCGCCGGGATGGAGCTGGTGGTGAATTCGCCGCCCCCGGGCATGACCGCGCTCGACTGGATCGTCGCGACCGGCGCGAGCTACGTGATGGGCGTGCCGACGCACGGCATGGACATCCTCGCCGAGATGCGTCGCCGCGATCTACACCGTCTCGGCCAGGTGAAGACCTTCTACATGGCCGGCTCAGTCATCCCGCGCGAGGTCGCGCAGGCCTTTCTCGACCGCGGCGTGACGCCGCAAAACGTCTACGGCATGAGCGAGAACAGCTCGCACCAGTACACGCTGCCGAGCGACCGCCCGGAGACCATCGTCGCGACTTGCGGCAAGGCGTGCGCCGCCTACGAAATCCGCCTGTTCGACCCGGAGAATCCCGACATCGAGGTGGCGCCGGGCGCGGTCGGCGAGATCGGCGGGCGCGGCGCCTGCCTGATGCTCGGCTATTTCGACAATCAGCGCGCCACCGAGGACTCGTTCAACCGCGGCGGGTGGTTTCTCTC
>DASZLY010000145.1:0-4933 GCA_035552135.1 Allostellaceae bacterium
CGCAAGGACCCGCTCTACGTGTTCTTCCAGGAATTGAAGGGCGACGGACCGGTCGGTTACCAGGGCGCGGTGCTGACCGCCGAGCGCAGCCTCGCCGTCGATCACAAATACATTCCATTGGGCGTGCCGCTGTGGCTCGACGCGCACGACAAATACCGGGCGGTCGCAGTGCAGCGCCTCGTCGTCGCGCAGGATATCGGCGACGGCATCACCGGCCCGCTGCGCGGCGACTTCTACTGGGGCAGCGGCAAGAAGGCGCAGGCGCGCGGCAGCGATTTTTATGCCGACGGCCAGTACTGGGTCCTGCTGCCGAAAACCATCGCCAGCCGCATGGTGGCGTCGCTGAATTAGGGCAGAGTCCGAACCGGCCAAATAGTCGTGATCGTCCCGGTCGTAGGGTGGGTTGAGCAAAGCGAAACTCACCGCTGGGTTCGCACCCGATGGGTTTCGCCCCGCTCAACCCATCCTACAATCTCTAAGAGGGCGGCCTTCTAGTCTAAATCGCCGTCATCCCCGTCGGCTTCTTGCGCAGGAAGTCGAAATCGCAGCCGCGGTCGGCTTGCAGCACCTGGTTGCGGTAGAGCCGCGCATAGCCGCGCTCGGGCACTGGCGGCGGCGCGACCGGGCGGCGCGCCAGTTCCTCGGGCGGCACCAAGAGGTCGATACGCCGGTCCTTCACCGACAGCCGGATGCGGTCGCCGTTCTTCACCTGCGCGAGCGGCCCGCCCGACGCGGCGTCGGGCGTCACATGCAAAACAATCGAGCCGTACGCGGTGCCGCTCATCCGCGCGTCGGAGATGCGCACCATGTCCTTGACCCCGGCGCGCGCCAGTTTCTGCGGGATCGGCAGATAGCCCGCTTCCGGCATCCCCGAGGGCGACAGCGGCCCGGCATTCTGCAGCACCAGGAAATCGTCGGGGGTGACGTCGAGCGCGGGGTCGTCGATCCGCGCCGACAGATCCTCGAGCGAGTTGAACACCACGGCGCGGCCTTCCTGCTCGAACAGCTTGGGGTCGGCCGCCGAGCGCTTGAAGATCGCGCCCTTGGGCGCCAGCGAGCCGAACAGCGCCACCAGGCCGCCATAGGGCAATAGCGGCTCGGAGAGCGGCTTGACGACATTGCGGTCGACCGGCCCGCCCGGCTGTGCCAGCCGCTCGCCGAGGGTCTCGCCGGCGACCGTCAGGCAGTCGAGATGCAATAGCGGCTGCAGCTCGCGCAGCACCGCGCCGATACCGCCGGCGGCGAACAAATCCTCCATGTAATGCGGCCCGGTCGGCTTCAGGTCGACCAGCACCGGGGTCTCGTCGCTGATCTGGTTGAGGCGGTTGAGGTCGATGTCGATCCCGGCGCGCCCCGCCACCGCGGTCAGGTGCAGCACCGCGTTGGTCGAGCCGCCGATCGCCATCAACAGGCGCAGCGCGTTCTCGACCGATTTCTCGGTGACGATGCGGTCCGGCGTGATCTTGTCGCGCGCCAGCGCCATCGCCGCGCGGCCGGTCGCCTCGGCGGCGCGCAGCCGGTCGGCATGCACCGCGGGGATCGCCGCGCTTCCGGGGAGGATCATGCCGAGCGCCTCGCTGATCGAGGCCATCGTCGACGCCGTGCCCATCACCGCGCAGGTGCCGGCGGTGGTCGCGAGATTGCCCTCGATCTCGTGGATCTCGGCGCTGTCGATCTCGCCGGCGCGGTATTTCGCCCAGAAGCGCCGGCAATCGGTGCAGGCGCCCAAGCGCTCGCCATGCCAGCGCGAGGTCATCATCGGGCCGGCAACGAGGTTGATCGCCGGCCGGTTGGCCGACACCGCGCCCATCAACTGCGCCGGCACGGTCTTGTCGCAGCCGCCGACCAGCACCACGGCATCCATCGGCTGGGCACGGATCATCTCCTCGGTGTCGATCGCCATCAGGTTGCGGAACATCAGGCTGGTCGGAGACAGAAACACTTCACCCAGCGAAATCGTCGGAAACACCAGCGGCAGCCCGCCCGCCGCCAGCACGCCGCGCTTCACCGCCTCGATCAGCTCGGGGAAATGGCGGTGGCAATTGTTGAAGCCGGAATGCGTGTCGGCGATGCCGATGACCGGGCGCGACAGCATGTCGACGGAATAGCCCATCGAGCGCGCGAACGAGCGCCGCAGATAGAGCGCGAAATCGGGATCGCCGTAATTCGTCAGGCCGATGCCGAGCCCGTGCGGGGCCGTGCCGGAGGGATCGTTCATTTCTCATATCCTCAAGTAACAAAACGCGCCGCATTCAGCTTGGCCCGCGGCGACGCCGCGACGCAAGGCTTCCCGATCGTTGCAAATTAATCACGATGGCGCATTTTCGTCACGGTGTGTGCTCATGGTATCTTGAACCTATGTTCGATTGGGTCGACACTCTACGGTTGCTCTTTCCGTTCACCGCTCCATTGATTTTCACCCGATTGGCGATTACATTGAGCCAACGGGAATTCCTGCAACTTTTTGGCGTTGGCAGGGATTACCAGATGGCAATCGATGCCGCGGCGTCGATTGCAAGACAGAGATAGGTGAAACCGATGGCAAAACCGAAGAGAGGGCGTTCGACCGGGGCAATCGATGATTTCGTCGGCAGTCGCATTCGCGAACGTCGCATCATGCTCGGTCTGACCCAGCAACAGCTCGCCGAGATGATCGGCGTGACCTATCAGCAGGCGCATAAATACGAGCGCGGCATCAACCGCGTGTCGGCCGGCCGGCTTTACGAGATCGCCCGCGTGCTCAACGCGCCGATCACCTACTTCTACGAGGGGCTCGGCGAGGAAGCGCCGCGACCGGTGGCGCCCCATCAGCGCATGCTCCTGGAGATCGCGCGCAATTTCGCCGAGATCCAGAACGAGAAGCATCAGGAAGCGGTCAGCCAGTTGGCGCGCGTCCTCGCCGGGCGGTAATCCCGCCGGCGACCCTTCAAAACGGCCGGCGGGCTCCGCTGGCCGTTTTTGTTTGTGCGTCCTTCGACATTCAGAAAAAGAGCACTTCAACGCGAAGGGCGCGAAGCATTCGGCGCCAAGGGCGAAAGGTAGGTCGAGGACACGATCGCCGGGGCGCTGGCAATGCAGCACCAGCCGGTGCACGTGCACTCACCGCTCGATCAGATCATCGCCTGGCGGCGGCGGGGCTAAACGCCCGCCCAAGAAACGGGCCAGGTTGTCGAGCGCGCCGGCATAACCGAGCTTTGTCCCATCGATCATCCGCTTGTCGCCCAACGCCGCTAATTGCACGGTCAGTTTTAACCTGGTCCGCTCGCCGTCGGGCGTCAGCTCCAGCGTCGCGAGAGCGGCTGACAGCAGCGTCTCAAGTTCATCAATGGTTTCGATCGAAATGATCCGGCGGTTTGGAACAATGTCGCAATAGCGCGTCTCACCGCGATACCGCGGATCGCTCTTGGTCCCGCAGCGAAAGATATCGCATCCGCCGATCCGAAAATCGGCTTGGTCATAGATCAGCACGGCCGTCTCGGATGGGGCGCTCCACTGCGCACGAGCAACTGGATCGCTCAACGCAGAAAAGACCCGCTCGACCGGTGCCTCAAATGTGCGGTCGAAGACCAAGGTTGCGTGATGCGTGACAGGCTCGCCCATAAATCACCCAGTGCCGTTGCCGATTTACCGAAAATTAGCCCCCCGCGCCGCCGCGCGAGATGACGTTGAGCAACGCCTGCTGGCCGCCATCGACCGCGCGCAATGCGCGCTGCATCGCGCCGGGCAGGGCCGCCGGGTCCTCGACCCGCTCGCCGTAGCCGCCCGACGCCTGGCAGATCGTCTCGAAGGCCGGCAGGTCGTCGAGGTCGATAAAGGGCGGCTTGTTGCTGCGTGCCGCCTCGCCATCCGGGTACATGCCGAGCGTCGCGCGCCGCACCGCGCCCCACATCGCATTGTTGATGACGATGGTCAGCACCGGCAGCTTGTGCATCGTCGCGGCGTGGTGCACCGCGACCGGGTTCGAGAAGATGTAGGAGCCGTCGCCGAGGATCGAGATTACCTGGCGGTCGGGCCGCGCGAGCTTGACCCCGAGCGCGGCACCGGCGCCCCAGCCGAGACCGGCCGCCGGGCTCGATCCGAAATACGAGCCCGGCTCGGTCGACGGGCAGTGCTCGTTGAGCAATGTATATTCGTTGACAAGAATCGAAGAATTCGCGCGCGCCTCGCTCAGGCAATGGCTGACCCAGGCCGGGTGAACCGGCGCCTGCGAGGCCATCTCGTCGCGCAGTTTTCCCCAGCCGGCGCGTTGCGCGGCGCGGCGCTCGGCCAGCGCCAGCCGGCGTTCCGCCACAACGCCTTCCACAGCCTTCATCGCCGCGCCGAGTTTGGGCAGCGCCAGGCGTACCGTGCCGGTGATGGCGAGGTCGGAGAGGAAGCCGCGGATCGGGTATTGCGCGCAGAGCGGGTCGACCCCGAGATGGACGATGCGGCAATCGGCCGGCGGCGACACCCGGCTCGGGACCCACGGCACGTCCATCTCGATCGCGAGGATCGCGTCGGCTTCCTTGACGAACGGCGTCGGGTCATAGCCGAGATGACAGGGATGGCTGGCCGGCAGCGACAGATGCCGCTGGCGATGCTCGACCACGGGGATCGCGAAGCGTTCGGCGAAGTCGGCGAGCGCGGCGACGGCGCCGACGTCGCGCCCGGCGCTGGCGGTGATGATGACGGGCCGCTTCGCTTGTCCGAGGATCGTTGCGGCCGCTTCGAGCGCCGCCTCGTCGGCCGCGGGTGGCGCCGCCGCCATGCGCCGCGACGGGCTGTCATAGGAAAAGCCGGACAGCGTCTCGCCCAGCACCTCGCGCGGCAGCGACAGATAGACCGGCCCTTCGGGCGCGCTCGTCGCCAGCGACAAAGCGCGGTCGACCACCGTTTCGAGCTGCGCGCCGTTGCGCAGCTCGTAATCCCATTTGACCATCTCGCGCAGCATGCC
>DASZLY010000146.1:0-2877 GCA_035552135.1 Allostellaceae bacterium
AGCAATCTCCCTCGGGAGAGGGCCAAGCTGGCGGGAGATTGCTTCGTCGCCCGCGACTCCTCGCAATGACGGTAGGATAGGCATGCGTCGGGCGATTGCGGTTCATAAAAGCGGGCATTGGCCGGAAGAGGCGGCGATCGATGGGGTGACGTTGGCCTTTGTCGACCGGCATCGCCGGCGGTTGCGACTCGTTGCGGACAGCGGCACGCCGTTCCTGCTCGATCTCGCGCGGGTACAGCATCTCGCCGATGGCGACGGGCTCGAGCTCGACGACGGCCAATATGTCCGCGTCTGCGCCAAGCCCGAGCGAGTGCTGGAGATCGAGGCAGACGGCCCGACCGGCTTGCTGCGCCTGGCCTGGCATCTCGGCAACCGGCATCTGCCGGTGCAGGCGCTGGAAGGCCGGTTGCGCATCCGCGACGACCATGTCATCGCCGGGATGGTCGAAGGGCTCGGCGGAAGGGTGACCCGGCTCAATGAGCCGTTCGATCCCGAGACCGGCGCTTATGCGGGCGTGGATCAGGGGTCTGAGCACGGCCATGACCACTGAGGCGCTCTACCGCCTGCTGGCCTGGGCATCGCCGACCTTTCCGACCGGCGCGTTCAGTTATTCGCACGGTCTGGAGGCGGCGTTTGACGATGGCGCGGTGCGCGATCGCGCGACGCTCGAACGCTGGATTGCCGCGATCGTCAGCCAGGGCAGCGGCCGCATCGACGCCGACCTGCTGCGCGACGCCTGGCGTGCTGCCGCGGCAGGCGTCGAGGCGGCGCTCGCCGAAGCAAACCGGCGCGGCATCGCCTATCGCGCGACGGGCGAACTGGCGCTCGAATCGGGGCAGCAGGGCGCGGCTTTCCGTGCGGCCTATGCGGCGGCGTGGGATCCTCACCCTCCCACGCCTGCGGCGTGGGTCCCTCCCTCTCCCGCAAGCGGGCGAGGGGCAAGCAATGTCGGCGGGAAATCCCCTCTCCCGCTTGCGGGAGAGGGTGGCTCCGGGCATAGCCCGGAGACGGGTGAGGGTGCCTGCCACGCCGTCGCTTTCGGCGCGGCCGCGGCGCGGGGCGGGGTCGCGTTGGCTGATGCGCTGACCGCGTATCTCTCGGCCTTCGCCGCCAATCTGATGTCGGCGGGGTTGCGGCTCGGCATCATCGGGCAGACCGACGGCCAGCGCATCCTCGCCGCGCTGGAGCCGGTAGTCGCCGCCGCGGTCGCAGCGTCTCTCGGCCGCGACGCGGAGGATTTCGGCGCCGCGACTTTTGCCGTCGACCTCATGTCGATGGCGCACGAAACGCAATACTCGAGGCTCTTCCGCTCATGAGCACCGATGTCGCCGGAGATCGCGGGCCTCTGCGCGTCGGCATTGGCGGACCGGTCGGTTCGGGCAAGACGGCATTGATGGATCATCTGTGCAAGCGCCTGCGCGACCGCTTCGAGATCGTCGCCATCACCAACGACATCTACACCCGCGAGGACGCCGAGTTTCTCACCCGCAGCGGCGCGCTGCCGCCCGAGCGCATCCGCGGCGTCGAGACCGGTGGCTGCCCGCACACCGCGATCCGCGAGGACGCCTCAATCAATCTCGCGGCGGTCGATGAGCTGCACCGGATCTTTCCGCTTCTCGACATCGTGCTGATCGAGTCGGGCGGCGACAATCTCGCCGCGACATTTTCGCCGGAGCTCGCGGATTTGACGATTTATGTGATCGACGTCGCCGCCGGCGATAAAATCCCTCGCAAGGGCGGCCCGGGGATTACCCGGTCCGACCTCCTGGTCATCAACAAGATCGACCTCGCGCCGCTGGTGGGCGCCAGCCTGGAGGTGATGGACCGTGACGCCAAACGGATGCGGGCCGATCGGCAGTTCGTGTTCACCAACCTGAAAAGCGGCAAGGGTGTCGATGAGATCATCGAGTTCGTTATCCGCGAAGGGGGGCTGTGAGATGGCGAGGGTACGGCCACTCCTGTTCGGCCTGATGCTGGCGGCGCTGGCCTCGGCTGCCACGCCCGGCGCGGCGAACGCCTCCCTGACCGGCGACGAGGTGCTGCATATGCCCGCGGGCGCCGCGTTCCACCGCGGCGACCTTGCCTATCGGCGGCGAGACTTTCCGGCGGCGCTGCGCTGGTTCCGTGCCGCCGGCGATCAGGGCGACGCGGCGGCGCAGAATTATGTCGGCTGGCTCTACGCCAACGGACTCGGCACCGCGCGGGATTACGACGAGGCGCTGCGCTGGTACCGCAAATCCGCCGGGCAGGGTAATCCGGGCGGGGAGAATTACCTCGGCTGGATGTACCAGCACGGCTTCGGCGTTTCGCACGACGACGCGCAGGCAATGGACTGGTACCGCAAGGCCGCCGACCAGGGCAGCGCCGAGGCGGCGCGGCATGTCGGTTTTCTCTATCGCAACGGCAACGGCGTGCCGGTCGACTATGGCGCGGCGATGCGCTGGTTCGAGAAGGCAGCCGACAAGGGCGACGCGGCTGCCGAATCGAGCATCGGCTGGATGTACCAGTCGGGGATGGGCGTGGCGCAGGATTACACGGCGGCGATGCGCTGGTACCGGCTCGCCGCCGCGCACGGCAATGTCGATGCCGAGTACAGCATCGGGCTGCTTTATGCCAGTGGCCTGGGCGTGCCGAGCGATATCGGCGAGGCGTCGCAGTGGATGCAGAAATCCGCCGGCGCCGGCAATGCCGATGCGGCAGATTGGCTGAAGACGCATCCCGGCGCGGATTGAGCCGGGCCCCCGGGTCGCGCAGCAAAAACGCCCCCATTTCCGGGGGCGGTTCGCTGTCAGGCCGAGGCTGTAATTACGCTGCCTTTTGCTGCGTCACTTGCGGCTGGCTCACCGACTCACCGATCTTGATCTGGCGGGGCTTCGC
>DASZLY010000147.1:0-9322 GCA_035552135.1 Allostellaceae bacterium
GCCCACATGCGGATGTGATTTTTCGCCGAGTAGGCCGGCACGAAAAACGGCACGCCGACGATATGGTCGAGATGGGTGTGGCTGCAGAACAGGTCGAGGTCGACCGGCCGCTTGGCCGCGGCCAGCGCGTCGCCCAACGGCCGCAGCCCGGAGCCCGCGTCGAAGATCAACAGCCGCCGGCCGCAGCGCATCTCGACGCACGACGTGTTGCCGCCATAGCGGGCGGTGTCGGGGCCGGGGGAGGGGATGCTGCCGCGCACGCCCCAGAAGCGGATGGTCAGATCGGATTGGGCCACGCGCGGCCTCTGTTGTGCGCCGCCGCGACTATAACGTCGCGCAGCGGCAAATGGCCATATCGCCCGGCCGGCGCAAGGGATCGAAGAAATTTTATCGGAGGTTTTGCCGAAACCCGTTGTTAACCACTCAGGATGTAATCAGTGCGCCAACGTTAGGGTTAATCGCACGACGGTGAGGAGCATCCCCATGTCCCAGAACGAGCAGGACGCCTTGGTCGCCGAATTCATGCGCAAGAAGGGCATCACCCGCTGCCCGACCGCCTGTGCCGTGCCGACCCATGCCGCGGTTCCCGAGGCCGATCGCGCCGCGCTGCAAAGCTATAACGCCGCCAAAGAGGCCGCCCGCCTCGAAAAGGCGAAGTCGTTCCAGCTCTTCGCCGCCTAAGCCTGCCCGCTTCCCCCTTTTCGCGTTACCGCCCCCGGTAGCGCGGGCGCCGCCTCTCGTGGAACGCCGCCGCCCTTCCTTCGCATCGTCGCTGTCGCGCACCGCGCCCAATTGGGCGCCATAGCGCGCCATCAGCTCGGCCGGGCCGTTCGGCAGCACCCTGTCGGTGCCACTGGCACGAGACTGCCGCGTCGCCTCCGGCTCCTTGATGACAGCGACGCTAAAATTGCCAAAATTGTGTGCCAGCTTGTGCGGATGACGGCGTCCGTCGAGGCCGCGCCGCCTGCCTGATATGCCTGATAAAAAGCTGCAGACAACAGGGATAACAGGCATCGCAAGGCGGGTGGAGACGAGCGCCCCGGCCAGGGTATAGTCGAACGACAAAAGCGAGGGCGGCGCGATGAACCTCTTCAAGGAACAAGGCGTGCGGGACGTCGCCGCGGCGGCGTCGCAGATCCCGGTGATCGATTACGGCCCGTATTTCGCCGGCGAGCCGGACGCGCTCGACCGCCTCGTGCCGCAGGTGCGGCATGCCTGCGAGAATGTCGGCTTCTTCTACATCGCCGGTCACGGCATCCCCGATGCGATCGTCGACGCCGCGTTTGCTGCTTCGCGCCGGTTTCATGCTCTGCCCCTGGCGGAAAAGCTGGCCTTGCAGCTCAACGACTGGAACATCGGCTACCTGCCGGTGAACGCCTCGGTACAGGGCGCCTCGACCGTGCACAAGGCGACGCGGCCGAACCAGAACGAGAGCTTCTTCATCAGCCACGACCGCGCAGCCGACCACCCCGAATTCGCCGCCAGGCTGCCGCTGCGGGGCCGCAACCAGTGGCCCGCCGCGCTGCCCGACATCCGCGCGCCGATGGTCGCCTATTTCAAGACCCTCGGCGCGATGTGCGACCGCATGCTGCCGGCTTTCGCGGCGGCGCTCGACATGCCGCCTGGGACGTTCGGCCCGCTCTTCGCCAATGACGGGCACCACAACCTGCGATTCCTGCACTACCCGCCGCAGGACCCGGACGAGGACAACCTCTTCGGCCAGGCGCCGCACACCGACAATTCCTTCATGACCGCGCTGGCGCGCACCGACGTGCCGGGTCTTGCGGTGCGCTTGCCGCCAAATGGACCAAATGGGGGCGAGTGGTTCCCGCCGCCGATCGTCGAGGGCACCTTCCTCATCAATCTCGGCAACATGATGCGGCGCTTTTCGAACGATCGTTTCCTGTCGACGCCGCACGGCGTGCTCAACGAAAGCGGCACCGATCGCTATTCGATCGCCTATTTCCACTCGCCAAACCCGGCCGCGACGATCGAATGCCTGCCGAGCTGCGTCTCGGCCGAGAATCCGGCGCGCTACGCCCCGACGGTCTATCGCGAGCTGGTGCTCGAATTCTACCGCGCCAACTATTTCCACCAGAAAGGCCACCAATCCTCGGCGTCCGAGATGGTCCAGGCGGCGGATTGAGGATGCCGGTAAAACTTTTCGCCTTCACCTGCGGCACCGTTACCGGCGAGTTCGGCCGGCTGATGGAGGGCGGCGAGGGAGACATCACCGTGCCGGTGCCGGTCTTCCTGATCGAGCATCCCAAGGGCCGCGCGCTGTTCGATACCGGGCTGCATGCCGATTGCCAGCACGATCCGGCGGGCCGGCTCGGCGAGCGGCTCGCCAGCCTCTTCCGCATCGGCTTTCGTCCCGGCGAGGAGGTCAGCGCCCGGCTCGAAGCAATCGACCGCGATCCGGCCAAGATCGACCTCCTCATCAACTCGCATTTCCATTTCGACCATTGCGGCGGCAATGCGCTGGTGCCCAACGCGACGCTCGTCGTGCAGCGCCGCGAATGGGACGCCGGCATGGACCCCGATTCCGCCGAAAAGCGCGGCTTCAACCCGCGCGATTTCGACCTCGGCCACAAAGTGAAGCTGGTCGACGGCGAGCATGATGTGTTCGGCGACGGCTCGGTCGTCTGCCTGCCGACGCACGGCCACACCCCGGGCCACCAATCCTTGAAAGTGCGGCTCGACAGCGGCGATGTCGTGCTCGCCGCCGACAGCTGCTATTTCTGCCGAACGCTGCGCGAGCGCCGGCTGCCGCGCTTCGCTTACGACAAGGAACAGATGCTCGTCTCGCTCGACCGGCTGGCGGCGCTGGAGAAATCCGGCGCTCGCATCTTCTTCGGCCACGACCCCGATTTCTGGCAGACCGTGCCGCAGGCCATACCGCTCGCATGACCCTGCCGACCGCGATCCTCTTCGACCTCGACGACACGCTGCTGATCGCCTTCGGGCCGTCGCAGTCGCAATGGGCGCGCACCATCGCCGCCTTCGCCGGCCGGCTCGGCGCCTTGGAGGCCGAGCTGGTGGGCGCCGCGATCCGTGCCGCCACGACCGAGCTGTGGGCCGACCCGGCGCGGCACAAATACTGGCGCCACCGGATCGACGAGGCGCGCCGCAAGATCGTCGCCGATGCCTTTGCCGAACTCGCCGCCGCCGGCCATCCGGTGCCGCCGCAAGCGCTCGGCGAGGCGATGGCCGACGCCTATAACGCGCTGCACGACGAGGAGCTGGCGATGTTCCCCGACGCGTATGCGACGCTCGACCGGCTGAAGGAACTCGGCGTCAAGCTGGCGCTCATCACCAACGGCGCCGCGGCGCCGCAGCGCGCCAAGGTGGTGCGCTTTGCGCTGGAGCACCGCTTCGACCACATCCAGATCGAGGGCGAGCACGGTTTCGGCAAGCCCGAGGACCGCGCCTATACCCATGCGATGGCGGTGCTCGGCGTCGCGCCGCACGAGACCTGGATGGTCGGCGACAACCTCGACTGGGAGGTGGTCGGCCCGCAGCGCCTCGGCATCCATGCTATCTGGCACGACGGTTACGGCGTCGGCCTGCCGCCCGGCTCGCCGATCAAGCCCGACCGCATCATCCGCCGGCTGAGCGAATTGGTGCCCTGACGGCTATTGCCCGCGCTTCAATCCGAGCGTGGCGAGGCAGGTGTCGAGCGCGCCGCCTTTTGCCTTCTCCTGGCAGGTCGCGGTCAGCGCGGCGAACTCGGCCTTGCTCGGCGCCTTGCCGGAGACCAGCCGCCAGCCGGTCATCTCGACGGGCGCCGCGGCGGCGGCGGGAGGCTCGGGTTCGGCGCAGGCCGAGAGCGTGAGGAGGGCCAGAAAGCCAAGGCCGAACAAGGTTCTATCGCGCATCGTGGCGATAATGCTTCAGGCGAATGCGCTGCGTCCAGCCTCAATCGCCGCGCGAAACGGCACGGCGCCCGGCACAGCACTAAAGACGACCGCTATTTCTCCTCGGCGGTATAGACGCCGTCCCAGTCGCTCGGCGGTGCTTCGAGCTGGAAATGCGCGATGCGGTGCTGGTAGAGCCCATAGACCGGCGCGAGATAGCGCACCGCGGCGAGCGGCGCCTCGCCCAGCGCCTTCAGCGCCGCCGCCCAATCCTGCCGGCGATAGGCGGCGAGCAGCTCTTCGTGGCGTGCCTTGTAGGCCGCCTCGTCCTCGCCGTCGGGCGGCATCGTATAGACCTTCACCGCCTGCGACTTGCCCTTCACGGCAACGAGGTCGAGTTCGAGCAGCGCCGGGTCGTTCATCAGCTTCGCGGTCTCCTCGCCGATCACCAGATCGACGAGGTAGAGCTTGCACAGCCCTTCGAGCCGCGAGGCGAGGTTCACGGGGTCGCCGAGCAGCGAATAGTTGAAGCGCGTCTCCGAGCCGAAATTGCCGACGACGCATTCGCCGGTATTGACGCCGATGCCGACGCGCAGCTCGTGATAGGGCCGGCCCGACGCCTCGGCTTCCTCCTTGAGGCTGCGGTTGAGGTCGACCAGCTTGGCGCGGATCTGCTGCGCCGCGCGCACCGCGTTCCGGGCGTGGTCGGGGTCGTCGAGCGGCGCGTTCCAGAACGCCATGATGCAGTCGCCGATATACTTGTCGATCGTGCCCTGCGCCTCGGCGATGATGTCGCTCATCGGCGAGGTGAAGCTGTTCATCAGGTGGGTGAGCTCGCGCGCATCGAGCCCCTCCGACATCGCGGTGAACCCGCGAATGTCGCAGAACATCACGGTGAGGGTTTTCGACTCGCCGCCGAGCTGCAGCTTTTCCGGGTTGCGCGCCAGCTCGGCGACGTAATGCGGCGACATGTAGCGCGAAAAGGCGCTGCGGATTTCGTGCTGGCGCACCTCGGTGCGCAAGTATCCGAGTACCGACGAGATGAAATACACCAGCACCAGCACCAGCGTCGGGTAGACCGGGTCGATCAGCAGGTGCCAATAGCGGAACGCGAACCACGAGATGGCGATCTCGACGACGATCGCCGCGACCCCGAACAGCGCGCTCGCCAGTGCGCCGATCCGCGGCAGCACGGCGATGAGGAAGCTCCCGGCGATCAGCGTGAAGAGGATTTCCGCGCCCTTCGCCCAGTCAGGCCGCGAGAGATAGACGCCTTGAAGGATCTGCTCGAGGAGCTGCGCGTGGATTTCGACCCCCGGCACGCCGGCGCCCAGCGGGGTCGCCTGCAGGTCGTTGACCACGCCCGCCGCCGAGGTGCCGATCAGCACGATATGGTCCTTGATCAGCGATGGGTCGAAATCGCCGGAGAGGATTTTTGCCGCCGAGATGCGCCGGTCGGCGCGCGGCTTCGCGTAATAGACCCAGACGCGGCCGGCGGAGTCCGTGGGGATGGTCAGCGGCCCGATCCGCAGCTGGGTGAGGCCGGTGTTCTCGCCAAAGCTTCTCTCGCCATTGGCGCCGGCGGCGCGGGCGATATAGGTGTGCGCGCCGGTGACGACGCGCAGCGTCTCGGCGACCAGCGAGAAGACCGGCTTGCCCTTCAGCTCCATGATGAGCGGCACGCGGCGAACGATCTGGTCCCAGTCGACATGCTCGTTGAGAAAGCCGTTGCCGAGCGCGCCGGCCTGGAACGGCGGCAGATCGTCGATCGCCGCCGGAAACGCGTCGACAAAGCGCAGCGGCTCGTCGCCGGCAAAGGCATAACCGGCCTTCTGCAGCGGCAACGGATTGTCGGCGTGGTCGACCAGGATGTAGCTGGCGATCGTCGGGACGGACTTGATCGCCGCGGCGAGCATGTCGTCCGGGTCGGGCAGATTGCCGAGCAGCCGTTGCGTGTCGTCGTCGACCGTGCCGCGCTTCATCAGCTGGTCGAGCAGCAGCTTCGGCGAGGTGCGGTCGGGCTCGGCGAAGACGATGTCGAACGCCACGACACCCGCCCCGGCGCCGCGCAATTTCTCCATCAGCTGCGCGTCGAGGCTGCGCGCCCACGGCCATTGGCCGTACTGGTTGAGGCTCGCCTCGTCGATATCGACGATGCTGATCGGGCTGTCCTCGGCCTCGCGCGGTGCGACGCGCTGATAGAAGTCGAACGAGATCAGCATCAGCCGGTCGAGGAGGTCGGGCGCGGCGAGCCGCGCGGTCAGCGCGATCGCCAGCGCGACCAGCGGCAGCAGATAGACCAGTCCTCGACGCAGCAGAAAATGCATGGCATCGGCATCCAGCGGGCGACCGCCACCCGCGAATGTACAATAAGGCCAATTATGGTTGGGGCGAAGCGGATGGCGTTAGCATCGGCCGCTTCCCGAAACCCCGGCAGCCTGTATTCTACCGGCCCGGGGATATGAGCTTCTAACGGCCGACGCGATGGACGGCAGCCTGGCGAGAATTGGCGACGCGCCGAAGCGTCGCGAGGACGCGCGCTTCGTGACCGGGCGCGGGCGCTATCTCGACGACATCGCGTTCGAGGGGCTGGCGCATGCGGTGCTGTTGCGCTCGCCGCACGCCCATGCGCGGCTCGTCGGCGTCGATGCCGCCGCGGCGCGCGCCGCGCCAGGTGTGCTGGCGGTGCTGACCGCTTCCGAGGCGGACGCCGACGGGCTCTCTGCGCTGCGCCCCGGCGCCGAGACCAATACCATCACCGGCGAGCCATTTCTCTTCGAGCCGCAGCCGCTTTTGGCTGCCGGCAAGGTGCGGCATGTCGGCGAAGCGGTGGCGCTGATCGTCGCGCAAACCCGCGACCAGGCGCTCGACGCCGCCGAGCTGGTCGCGATCGATTACGCGCCGTTGCCGGCGGTGACCACCGTGGCGGCGTCGCGTGCGCCCGGCGCGCCGCTCGTCACCGACAAGGCGCCGGGCAATCTGTGCCTCGACTGGCGGCACGGCGACCGCGCCGCCGCCGATGCCGCCTTCGCCGAGGCGCCGCATGTCGTGACAATGCGTCTCGACAATCACCGCGTCGTCACCAACCCGATGGAGCCGCGCGGCATTGTCGGCAGCTACGACGCCGCGAGCGGCCGCTACACGGCCTATGTCTCGGCGCAAAGTATCCATGTCACGCGCGACTTCGCCGCCCGTGCCCTCGGCGTCGAGCGCGACCAAGTGCGCTTTGTCGCGCCCGATGTCGGCGGTGGGTTCGGCGCGAAGAACTTCGTCTATCCCGAGCATGCGCTGCTGCTGTGGGCGGCGAAGCGGGTCGGCCGGCCGGTCAAATGGATCGCGACGCGCGCCGAGGTCTTTCTCGCCGACCATGGCGGGCGCGACCAGCGCGCCGAAGCCTCTCTGGCGCTGGACGGGGACGGCAAATTCCTCGCACTCCGCGTCGCCAGCGAGGCCAATCTTGGCGCCTATCTCGCCGGCAGCTCGGCGAGCGTGCAGACCTTCCAGTACGCGTTCCTGCCCGGCACGGTGTACCGCATCCCGGCGATCGACCTGCATGTCGTCGGCGCCTTTACCAACACCGCGCCGATCGGCGTGCTGCGCGGCCCCGGCTATGCCGAGGCCAACAACATCATGGAGCGGCTGATCGACGAAGCGGCGCGGCAATGCGGCTTCGACCGCGTCGAGCTGCGTCGCAAAAACCTCGTGCCCGCGGCGGCGATGCCGCTCACCAACGCCGTCGGCAACCGGGTCGATAGCGGCGCCTTTCCCGAAACCTTCGAGCGCGCGCTGACGGCGGCCGACATCGCCGGCTTTGCCGCGCGAAGAGCGCTGAGCGAGGGGTGCGGCCGGCTGCGGGGTTTAGGCTTCGCGTATCACATCAAGGGCACCGGCGGTAACCCGTCGGAGAATGTCGATATCCGCTTCGAGGCCGACGGGTCGGTGTCGCTGATCACCGGCACCCAGCATATCGGCCAGGGGCACGAGACGACCTTTCCGCAAATCCTCGCCGACAGACTCGGCGTGCCGAACGAACTGATCGCGCTGAAGCAGGGCGACACCGACCTCATCGCGCATGGCGGCGGCCACGGCAGCTCGCGCGCGACCTATATGGGCGGCACCGCGATCTTCCGCGCCGCCGACGAGATCATCCTCAAGGGCACGCGCGCCGCCGCCGAGCTGCTCGAAGCGGCCGAGCCCGACATAAGCTTTGCCGATGGCGATTTCATCGTCGCCGGCACCGACCGCCGGGTGTCGCTGCTCGACGTCGCGAAGACCGCCCGCGACGCGGGAACGCCGCTCGACACTTATCATTTCTGGACGCGCGAGTGGATGACCTTCCCCAACGGCACGCATGTCGTCGAGGTCGAGATCGACCGCGACACCGGCCGGGTAACGCTCGAGCGCTACACTGCGGTCGATGATTACGGCGTGCTGGTCAACCCGATGGTCGCGACCGGCCAGGCGCACGGCGCAATCGCGATGGGTTCGGGGCAGGCGCTGCTCGAAACCGCGGTGTACGACGCGGAGTCGGGCCAGGCGCTCGCCGCCTCGTTCATGGATTACGCGCTGCCGCGTGCGGACGACCTGCCGGCGTTCAGCCTCGGCTTCAACGCGACGCGCTGCACGACCAACCCGCTCGGCGTCAAGGGTTGCGGCGAGGCCGGCGCGATCGCCGCTTTCCCGGCGATCCACAACGCGATCCAGGATGCGCTGGCGGCGGTGGGTGACCGAGGGAGAAGCACGAATTTCGACGGGCCCGCCTCCCCGGCGCGGGTCTGGCGGGCGATGCGAGGTTTGGAGGAAACACGATGAGCAACTACGAACACATTCTGGTCGAGAAGGAAGACGGCGTCGCCATCCTGACGATGAACCGTCCCGACAAGCTCAATGCGATGAGCCGCAAGCTCTCGGCCGAGCTGCGCGACGCGGTGAAGGCGGCGGATGCCGATGACGGCATCGGCTGCATCGTCATCACCGGCGCCGGGCGCGCGTTCTCGGCCGGCGGGGATATTCACGAGCAGCGCGAGGACGACCGCAAGCTCTCCGACGCCGAGCAGGATTCCCGCCGCACCCGCAGCGCCTACGAGATCGGCGCCAGCGCCAAGCCGACCATCGGCATGATGAACGGGCTCGCTTATGGCGGCGCCGGGGTGCTCGCCTCGTCGCTCGACATGCGCATCGGCTGCGAGGATTCGAAGTTCCGCTTTCTCGCCGCCGCTTATGGCCGCATCAACAGCACCTGGACGCTGCCCAACCAGGTCGGCTGGCCAATCGCCAAGGAGCTGTTGTTCTCGGCCCGTGTGGTCGAGGCCGAGGAGGCCTACCGCATCGGGCTGTTGAACCATCTCGTGCCGCGCGAGCAGCTGCGCGCCAAGACCCTGGAGCTGGCGCGCACCATCGCCGCCAACAACCGCACCGCGATCGTCGGCATCAAGCAGCTGATGCTCAAACAGATGAGCCAGAAC
>DASZLY010000148.1:0-2885 GCA_035552135.1 Allostellaceae bacterium
GCATGTGCAGAGCGACGATGAGATCCTCGATTACGCGCGGCAATACGGCAACACCGTCTACCACGCGACCTGCACCTGCATGATGGGCCGCCACGCGATGTGCGTCGTCGACGACGAGCTCAAGGTCTACGGCATCGAGGGGCTCCGGGTGATCGACGCCTCGATCATGCCCGCGGTCAGCAGCACCAACACCAACGCGCCGACCATCATGATCGCCGAAAAGGGCGCGGCGATGCTCAAGGCCGCCGCGCGCGGAAAGCTGGCGGCTTGATCAGGACGCGCTGAGCGTGAAGCGGCGTAGTCCCCTCTCCCGCATTGCGGAAGAGGGTGGCCGGCGCGCAGCGGCGGCCGGGTGAGGGCAGCGGTGGTAAATAACTCAGCCCGGCGGCTGCGCCGAACGATGACGGACGCCGAGCGGCGCCTGTGGTTCGCGCTGCGCGATCGGCGTCTGGCAGGGTTCAAGTTTCGTCGTCAACATCCGATCGGCAATTTCATCGTCGATTTCGCCTGTACAAAGCATCATCTGGTCGTCGAGGCGGATGGCGGCCAGCACGCGGAAAGCGAAAGCGATGCGCGACGCACGGCCCTGATCGAGGCGATGGGCTGGCGGGTGATGCGCTTCTGGAACAACGACATTCTTGCCAACACCGAGGGCGTGATTCTGACGCTCTTGCGCGAACTGCCAGCTTGACAGACCCTCACCCGGCTCAGGCTTCGCCCTTCGCCACCCTCTCCCGCAATGCGGGAGAGGGGCTTAACATGCCGGCGGCGGATGGGTTTCGGAGGAAACAATGCAAGCGGATTACGTGATCGTCGGCGCCGGCTCGGCCGGCTGCGTGCTCGCCAATCGGCTCACGGCCGACCCGTCGGTCAAGGTGCTGCTGATCGAGGCGGGCGGCAAGGACACCAGCCCGCTCATCCACATCCCGGCCGGCTACATCAAGCTGCTCGACCACAAGAAATGGACGTGGATGTACTACGCCGAGGCCGATGAGGGGGTGAACAACCGCGCCATCCTCTATCCGCGCGGCAAGGTGCTGGGCGGCTCATCGTCGATCAACGGCATGATCTATGTCCGCGGCCAGCCCGAGGATTTCGACCATTGGGGACAGCTCGGCAATCGCGGCTGGGACTGGGACGGCGTGCTGCCCTATTTCAAAGAGGCCGAAGGCTGGGAGGGCGGCGCCGACGAGTTCCACGGCAAGGACGGGCCGCTATTGACCTCGTCGACCGCCGACAAGCCCTTTCTCTGCCACAAGATCATCGAGGCCGGCAGCGAGATCGGCCTCGAATACCATGCGGACGTCAACCACCTGCCGCCCGGCGCCGGCGACAATATCGGCTGGGTGCAGCAGACGCGGCGCGGAAGGCGGCGCCAGAGCGCGGCGCGCACCTACCTGCGCGCGGCGATGAAGCGGCCGAACCTCGAGATCGTCGCCAATGCGATGGTCCGCCGCGTGACCTTCGCCGGCAAGCGCGCGACCGGCGTCGAGTTCTCGCGCGGCGGCCGGGTGGAGACCGCGAGCGCTGCGCGCGAGGTGATCCTCTCCGGCGGCGCGATCGGCTCGCCGCATATCCTGCAGCTCTCCGGCGTCGGCGACCCGGATCATCTCGGCCGCATCGGCGTGCCGGTGGTGCACGCGCTGCCCGGCGTCGGCAAAAATCTGCAGGATCATTTCCTCGCGCGCGTCACCGCCGAGATCACCGGCGCGCCGACCGCCAACGAGAAAGCGCGCGGCCTGCCGTTCTTGGGCGAGCTGGCGCGCTACGTGCTGGCCGGGCAGGGGCTGCTGACCTACGCCGCCTCGCTGGTCTGCGCCTCGGTCAAGGTGCTGGAGGAATCCGCGACCCCCGACGTGCAGATTCTCTTCGCCAATGCCAGCTTCGCGCCGGGGCCGGTGCGCAAGCTGGACACCAAGCCCGGAATGACCGGCGGCATGTGGCAGATGCGGCCGCTGTCGCGCGGCTATGTCGAGGCCAAGACCGCCAACCCGATGGACGCGCCGGCGATCAACCCGCGCTACCTCTCGGACGAGACCGACCGGCGCTGCGCGAGCGCCGGCTTGCGCGCGGTGCGCCGGCTGTTCGCCGCACCCGCGCTCGCGCCCTATCTCGTCGGCGAGATGCTGCCCGGCACCGACGTACAGTCCGACGACGAACTGCTGCACTACCTGCGGCAGACCGGCTCGACCGTGTTCCATGCCACCTGCACCTGCAAGATGGGCCAGGACGCGATGGCGGTGGTCGACGATCAGCTTCGCGTGCACGGGTTGGAAGGCCTGCGCGTCATCGATGCTTCGGTGATGCCGACAGTGACCTCGACCAACACCAACGCGCCAACCATCATGATCGCCGAGAAAGGCGCGGCGGCGATCAGGGCGGCGGCACGGCAAAGGCTGGCGGCTTGAGTTCCATGGGAGGTTGTCTCAAGTGGTGCATGCAATGCATGCACCTGAGGCAATGCATGACGACGTTGACCGTGCGCAGTGTGGATCCGGGGTTGCAAGACAAGCTCCGAGTCCGGGCGGCTCTCAAATCAGGGGCGGCCGATCGAGGCATTCGACGCGGAGACCAGAGCCGACCTCGCGACGCGGGACACGGGCGGTTTTGCAGGCTGTGGGCTTAGCCTAATCGATCCTAGGGGCACGCGCTGGCTGTCAAAGCTATGAGGGATGTTCGTCCGGAGGAGGACTGGAAAGCTGTGGTTGCGACCCCTTAGCCGGCATCGATCCCTTGCGAGACGGAGTGCTCTCCGCGGCCGCAGAATGGGAACGTTTCGCCGACGAATTTGAACGCTCTCCCGCTGACCTTGGCAGAGCCGTAGATCGCATTGCATCGCTTGCGATCCGTAGCCCGCCCGAAAACTGACCTCCTGATTGCCGAGG
>DASZLY010000149.1:0-2227 GCA_035552135.1 Allostellaceae bacterium
CGGGCGTGACGGCGCGGCAAGGCGCTGTGCCGCATCGCACCAAGCCTGGCCGCGCGGGCCGGCGAGCAGGACGAACCGCGTGCCGAAGAGGTCGATCGTCGAGATGCGCTCGCCGTCGCGCTCGAGCCGGACATGCGGTGCACGGCGGCCGGGCGTCGCCGACGGCACATATTGGGTGACCGCGTCGTCGACCGCCGGCGGCGCGCTGCCGTCCGGCACCACGGCCGTCGATTCGTAGGTCGCGCCGAAGATCAGCCCCTGCTCGTTGAGGAATTCCGCGCGCGGCAGCTTGGCGCCCTCCTGGCGCGCGGCGCGTCCCATCGACAGCGAGTTTTCCAGCGCGTTCTGCGTCGTCACCAGGCCAAGCGGCTGGCGCTCGTCGTGATAGGTGTCGAGCAGCGCAGGGTCGGCCTGGCCATTGAGCACGGCGGCCAGCTTCCAGCACAGATTCTGCACGTCCTGCACGCCGGTGTTCATGCCGAACCCGCCGGTCGGCGGCATCTCGTGCGCCGCGTCGCCGGCGAGGAACAGGCGGCGGTCGCGATAGCGGTCGGCGACGAGGGCCGAGGCCTCCCACACGCTGACCCCGAGCACCGTGACCGGCAGGTCGGGGAGGCCGGCGCCTTGGCGGATCAGCGCGGCGCAGCGCTCGTCGGTAAGATCGCCGGCGGTGTAGCCGTAATGCTTGAGGCTGTGGATCAGGAAACCCCAGCGATCATGCGCGTTGATGGTGAGGAAGGTCGCGCGCAGATCCGGCTGCTCGACAAAATACAGCGCTGCCGGCCGGTCGTGCACCCAGGCGCGCAGATCGGCGTTGAACAGGATGTTGACGCTGTCGTAGACGCCCTCGCGGCCGATCATCTCGCGCGCCACGACGCGGCGCACCCGGCTCTGCGCGCCGTCGGCGGCGATGAGGTAGGCCGCGCGGACGGTGGTTTCCGCGCCGGTGACGCGGTCGGCCAGCGTCGCGGTGACGCCGTCTTCGTCCTGCTCGACCGCAATCATCTCGGTGTTGAAGCGCAGCGCGGCCGGCCCCGCCGCCTCGGCGAAGCGGCGCAGCACCGGTTCCAGATCGTCCTGCGCGCAGAGGCAATTGAGCACCGGCGAGGCGCCGCGGTTGGCGGGCGCCATGCGGCCGGGGATGCGGCGCTCGATCTCGCGCCCGGCGAGGCTCTCGGTCCATACGATAAAGCCGGTGCGTTCGGTCGGCAGCCCGGCATCGCGGATCGCCTGTTCGAGGCCGAGCTGGCGGTACATCTCCATCGTGCGCGCGTTGATGCCGCGCGCCTTCGGCAGGATGGCGGTGCCGGGGTGGCGCTCGACGAGCAGCGAAGCTATGCCGAAGCGGGAGAGCAGGATCGAAGCGGTGAGCCCGACCGGGCCGCCGCCGACGATGAGAACGGGCACGTCAGGCATGAGCTTCCGTTATGCTGTTATGCGCGCGGTGAGTAGGCCAAGTGGCGCCGCCGCGCCAGTGCAATTTCGTGGGGCAATCCCGGAGCGCGCCGATGCATGTGCTGATTTGCGGCGGCGGGGCGATCGGCTGCTCGATCGCCTATTTCCTCGGCCGCCGCGGCGTCGCGGTGACGGTGATCGAGAGCACCGGCATCGCCTGCGCCGCCTCGGGCAAATCGGGCGGGTTCCTCGCGCGCGACTGGTGCCAGGGCACGCCGGTCGACGCGCTCGCCCGGCGCAGCTTCGATCTGCATGCACAACTGGCCGAAGAGCTCGACGGCGATTGGGGTTATCGCCGGCTCGACACCTATGGCGGGTTCGCCAGCGCGCGCGGCCTCGGGCGCCCGTTTGAGAGCGCGCACGCGATCGACTGGTTCGCCCCCGAGGTGGTGGTGAGCCAGGCGCTCGGCTCGCCCGAAACCACCGCACAGGTGCATCCCGGCGGGTTCACCCAGGCGATGCTGCGCGCCGCCGAGGCGCACGGCGCGACGCTGCGGCAGGGCCGCGTCACCGGCATTCTGCGCGACGGCACGCGCGTCACCGGCGTCGAGGTGGAGGGCGAGCCTATCGCAGGCGACGTGGTGGTGATCGCGATGGGGCCATGGTCGATCCTCGCGGCGGGCTGGCTGAGCCTACCGCCGGTCTTCGGGCTCAAGGGCCACAGCCTGGTTTTCGCCACCGGCGACCGCGTGCCGCCCGAGGCCGCCTTTCTCGAATACCAGGAGGCGGGCGGCGCGGTGCTGACGCCCGAGCTGTTCCCGCGCACCGACGG
>DASZLY010000150.1:0-11051 GCA_035552135.1 Allostellaceae bacterium
GCGATCTGCGCGATCAGCACCAGCGCGATGAACAAGGGCAGGCTTTCGAGCATGTTCCAGTGCGCGCGCTGCGCCCGCCCGGCAAAGCCGGTGAGCGGCGCCAGCCCGTCGCGGTTGCCGGCCAGCATGCCGAGGCCGACCTGCGCCTGTGCCCCGAGCACCGCGACGATCATTTCGACGAAAGTCAGCACCACAGTCCATACCAGGATTTTCAGGTCGGGCGTCATTCCGCTAGCTCCCCGGCGGCGATGCTCCGGTTGATCCGGAAACGGGATCATTCTCGGCTGCGCTTACGTTTTGGGCAATTCGTTTCCGTCGCCCGCCGCCCATTCACGACGGAACCTCCGGTTGCCGGTCGTGTTGGCACTACCGGTAGGTCGAGGCTGCAATGGGGGTTTGATGACGGCGATAATGCCGACGCAACGCATGCCGGAGAACCTGAACCCCGGAACCATCGGCTTATTTCTCGACGTTGACGGAACCCTGCTCGACATTGCGCCGCGGCCCGAGGCGGTAGAGGTCAAAGCCAGCCTGCTGGATGATCTCGCCGCCGTGGAGCTGACGCTCGCGGGGGCCGTCGCACTGGTCAGCGGCCGCCCGGTCGCCGAGCTCGACCGGCTGTTCGCGCCGCTGCGTCTCGCCTCCAGCGGGGTTCATGGCGCCGAGCTGCGCCGCCGGCCCGACGGGTCCGTCACCCGCCTTGCCGCGGGACGGCTCACCGACGACGCCTGGAGCGCGCTCGGTCGGCTGCTCGACGAATTCCCGGGCAGCTACGCCGAGAACAAAGAGGTCAGCTTCGCCGTGCATTACCCCGCGCCCGGAACCGACGTCGATCGCCTGCACGAAGCGCTGCGCGCGTTCATGGCGCGCAATGCCAGCCCCGGCGAGCCGCTGCAGCTGATCGCCGGCCATGCGGTCTTCGAGGTCCAGCTGCGCGGCTTCGACAAGGGGCGCGCGATCCGGCGCTTTATGAAAGAGCCGCCGTTTCTCGGCCGCCAGCCGGTGTTCATCGGGGACGACGTGATCGATCGCGCCGGTTTCAACACCGCGCTGAGGCTAGGAGGGCTCGCCTATTCGGTGGGCATCGAGCTGCCGGGGCTGTCGGGTCGCTTCTCCGGCCCGGATGCGGTGCGCGCCTGGCTGCACGGGTTGCGCCGATGAGCGCGGCAAAATCGCCGAAGGTCGCGCCAGAATCGCGCAAGGCGGCAACGGCGCGCACCCGCCGCTCGCGGCGACGCCAGGGCGCGCTGACCGCCGCGCTGACGCGGCCGAAAGCGGCGCCGGCGGTCCGCGATGCGCGGGCGCTCGAAGAGCAGGCGCTCGATCTTGCGCTCATCGGCAATTGCCGCGTCGCCGCGCTGATCAACCCGACCGGCCGGATCGTCTGGTGGTGCTTTCCGCGCTTCGATTCCGACCCGGTGTTCTCGCGCCTCCTGGCGGGGGAAGAGGAAAAGGGCTTTTGCGACGTCGTCCTCGCCGACATGGCGAAGTCGAAATCCTCCTATCTGCGCAACACCGCGGTCCTTGTCACCGAGCTCGAGGACAAGCACGGCGGACGCATCCGCATCACCGATTTCGCGCCGCGCTTTCACCTTTACGAGCGGACGTTCCGCCCGCCGCAGCTGGTCCGCCGCATCGAGCCGCTCGCGGGCATGCCGCGCATCCAGATCCGGGTGCGCTTGACGCACAGCTACGGCCGGCCGACAACCGGGCATTCGATCGGCTCGAACCACATACGCTATCGCGGGGGCGGGCAGATCGTGCGCCTGTCGACCGATGCCCCGCTCTCCTACATCGCGCAGGAGACGGTATTTCCGCTGACCCGCCCGCTGGCGCTGGTGTTTGGCGACGACGAGCCCTTCGAGGGCGCGATCGAGCAGACTGCGAGCGAGTTCGAAGCGCACACCGTCGCCTATTGGGAGAGCTGGGTGCGCTCGCTGTCGCTGCCCTTCGAGTGGCAAAGCGCGGTGATCCGCGCCGCGATCACGCTGCAGCTATGCAGCTTCGAGGAAACCGGCGGCATCGTCGCGGCGCACACCACCTCGATCCCCGAAGCGCCGGATAGCGCGCGCAACTGGGACTACCGCTATTGCTGGCTGCGTGACGCGTATTTCGTGGTGCAGGCGCTCAACCAGCTCTCCACGACGCGGACCATGGAGGACTACCTCAGCTATGTGACCACCGTGGCGGCGCAGCTCGACGCACCGCTCGGGCCGGTGCATTCGATCGTCCCCGGCGAGACCCTCGAAGAGGTCGTCGCCGACGGCCTGACGGGCTTTCTCGGCATGGGGCCGGTACGGGTCGGCAACGACGCGGCGTTTCAGATTCAGCACGACGTCTATGGCAGCGTCGTGCTGGCGGCGACGCAGATGTTCGTCGACGAACGCCTGCCGCGCATGGGCGACGAGACGCTGTTCAAACGGCTGGAGCCGGTCGGCGAGCTCGCCTTCGACACCGCGCTCAAGTCGGATGCCGGCATCTGGGAGTATCGCGGCCGCAAGCGCATCCACACCTATTCGGCTGCGATGTGCTGGGCGGCGTGCGACCGGCTCGGCCAGATCGCCGCCAACCTCGGCATTGCCGCCCGCGCGCGCTACTGGGCGCGCAAGGCGAACCACCTGCGCCGCGAGATCCTCGCCCGCGCCTGGAATCAGGAGAAAGGCGCCTTTGTCGGCGCGCTCGACGACGTCGAGCTCGACGCCAGCGTGCTGCGCATTGCCGAGGTCGGTCTGATCGCGCCCACCGACCCGCGTTTCGTGTCGACCTGCCAGGCGATTGGCGACAAGCTGCTGCGCAACGGCCGCATCATGCGCTACACCGCCGACGACGATTTCGGCGCGCCCGAGACGGCGTTTCTCGCCTGCAACTTCTGGTACATCGAGGCGCTCGTCGCCACTGGGCGGCGAGACGAGGCGCGCGCGTTCTTCAACGACCTGCTCGACCGGCGCAATTCCTTCGGCCTGTTGTCCGAGGACATCCACCCCCAGACCGGGGCGCTCTGGGGCAATTTCCCGCAGACCTATTCGATGGCCGGGATCATCAACGTCGCGACCCGTTTGTCGGAGAAGTGGGAGGACGTCTGGTGCCGCGTCTCGTCGTAGTCTCGAACCGCGTCGCCGTGCCCGATCCGGAAGGCCCGCGCCTTGCCGGCGGGCTCGCCGTCGCGGTCAACGCCGCGTTGAAGCACCGCGAGGGCCTGTGGTTCGGCTGGAGCGGTCAGATCAGCGAGAATGGCGCCACCACGCAGCCGACGATCGTTCAGCGCCGCCAGCGCAGCTTTGTGACGATCGACCTCTCGCCGACCGATTTCCAGGAATACTACAACGGCTTCGCCAATCGCGTGTTGTGGCCCATCCTGCATTACCGGGTCGATCTGGCGGAGTTCACCTCGGTCGAGCTCGGCGGCTATCTGCGCGTCAATGCGCGCTTCGCCGACGCGCTGTCACGCTTCATCCGGCCCGATGACTGGATCTGGGTGCACGACTACCACCTGCTGTCGCTCGCCCGAGAGCTGCGCGCGCGCGGCCACGACAATCCGATCGGCTTTTTCCTCCACATTCCCTGCCCGCCGCCCGACATCTTGATGGCGCTGCCGCAGCATGCCGAGACGGTCGGCGCGCTCAGCCATTACGATCTCGTCGGCACGCAAACCCAGCATGACGCCGAGAACCTGCGGCAGTATTTTGAAACGCAGGGCGCCAATTTCGGCCGCGGCCGCACGCATTTCGACCTCGACGGCCGGCGCGTCCAGCTGCGCGCCTTTCCGGTGGCGATCGCGACCCGGGTCTATGCCCGCACCGCGCGCAGCGCCGTGCGCTCGGATTTTGCCAGCGAGGTGCGCGAGAGCCTCAACAGCCGCAGCCTGATCCTCGGCGTCGACCGGCTCGACTATTCCAAGGGCATTCCCCATCGCATCCAGGGGTTCGGGCAGTTCCTCGACACGTTCCCGCAATGGCGCAGCCACGTCACCTATCTTCAGGTCACGCCGAAATCGCGCAGCGACGTACCGGAATACGCCGATATCAACCAGACTGTGAACACGCTGATCGGCCAGGTGAACGGCCGCCACGGCGAGCCTGCCTGGACGCCGATCCGCTATGTCAACCGTGCCTATTCGCGCGCCTCCCTTGCCGCGCTCTACCGCATGGCGCGGGTCGGGCTGGTGACGCCGCTGCGCGACGGGATGAACCTCGTCGCCAAGGAATATGTCGCCGCCCAGGACGCCGAGGACCCGGGCGTGCTGGTGCTGTCGCAATTCGCCGGCGCGGCCGAGGAGCTCGACGGCGCGCTGCTCATCAACCCCCATGAGCCCGAGGGGATTGCGGCGGCAATCGACGCCGCGCTGCAGATGCCGCTCGAAGAGCGGCAGCGGCGCTATCGCCGGATGTTCCGCCATCTGGTGGCGCACGACATCGACCGCTGGGCCGAATCGTTCCTCGCCGCACTGATGGAATCACGCCAGCCGCCGACCATCTTCAACAACCTGCGACAGCTTTTCGCGGTTCGCTGAGCACCGATTTCCTGCAACAAAATCCGCAACGGTTCGTCTCTAGCCAAGGGGGCAGAGACGACGCGATGGAACGCAACCGGTGGGAGACGGCGCTCCGTTGCCTGGAGATCGCGGTCCACCCCAATACCAGCGACAAGGAAGCCCTCGCCGCCGTCAACGGCTTCCGGCGGACCGCGGGCGGTGTGTCGATCGCCGCACTGTCGCGCGAGGTTCCCGAGCTCGGTACGGAGAGCGCCGCGCGCGGTGCCCGGGCCTGGCACCTGCTCGACCGGCTCGACCAGCTGCACCAGGAAACCCGCGAGCTGCGGCGCCGGCTCGCCGCAGCCGAAGCGAGCCGCGCCGCGGCGTTGCGCCAGCTCGCCGACAGCCAGCAACGCGCCACCGTGCTGGCCGAGGAATTAGGCGCTGCCGAGCGCCACGCCGACGCCGCCGAGCGGCGCCTCGCCGAGTTCCAGGGCGCCTATGGCCGCATCGCCGGCGGCCTCAGCAACGAAAATCTCGGGCTGCGCCGCGCGCTCGACGAGGCGAGGCGCAATGCCGCGCAGCCGATCCACGAGCCGGTCGCCGCGCCGTTCCGCGCCATCCTCGACGCGACCTTGCAGCGCACCGAGCCGCCGCAACCCGCCGCGCCTGCCCCGGCCTACGGCCGGCTAGGGACGGCCTGAGCTATACGCCGAGCCGGTAGAAACGGGACGCGGTGCCGGCGAACAGATCGGCCTTTTCGGCCGCCGAAGCGCCCGCGGCCAGCCGCTTGAACGCGTTGAACAGCACCGGATAGCTGCACGCCCCCTTGTCGACCGGGAAGTTGCTTTCGAACATGCAGCGGCTGGCGCCGAAATCCTCGATGCAGGCCTCGACATAGGGCCGCCAGGCGCGCGCCATCTCGCCCGACGAGGGCGGCAGCTTCTCGGCGTGGAAGTCGAACGCGTTGACGATCATCGCCAGCCCGCCGAGCTTTACATAGACGTTCGGGCAGCGCGACAGCGCCTTGATCGACGCCTGCCACTTGGGGAACACCTCGTCGCGCCTGTACGGCCCGACACCGAGCGGCCCGCCGAAATGGTTGAGCACAATCCTGGTCTCGGGACAGTCGCGCGCCACCGCGGTCAGCGCGTCGATCTGCGGGTGGTAGAGCCACGCCTCGAAGGTCAAATCGTGCGCCGGCAGCCGCTTCATGCCGCGGCGGAACGCGGGATCGTCCATCAGCCCGGCCGGCGGCACATAGGACGACGCGCCGGCGATCGCCGGGTCGTGCGCGGCGATGTGGCGGATGCCGCGAAACCGCCCGCCGGCGGCGTCGATCTGGCCGCGCAGCACATCGTCGACATTGCGCAACCGCAAATCGGCGAAGCTGACGATGCCTGCGCAAATCCTGGTCTTGCCGCCGCGCCGGTCTCCTTCCTCGGCGATCGCCCGGACAAACTCGCTCTCGCCGATGCAGCGCATCTCTTCCGGGCCGCTCGTCCGGTAGCCCGAGCCGCACTGGATGAATACGGTGGCGACGATATTGTGGCCCGAATTGACGTCGGCCAGCAGCTCGTCGAGCAGATAGCGGCTGCCCGGATGGTCCCACAGATGGTGGTGCGGATCGACGATCGGCAGCCCGGGTTCGAGGATCTCCTCGCTGAGCTTGCCGAGCCACTCGGTATTGGGCAGCGGCCGCGGATAGGCCTTGGGTTCGATAGCGGGCATGGCGTTCTCCCTAAGCTTTGGGCGGCCGACATCGCGCCGCTTCTTCCTGCCGTGTATGTTAGCGAGAAACCGAGCGAGTTTGTCATGCACCATAAGCGCGGCCGCCCCCGCAATCGACGCGCCGGATGTAAGCTGTGCAAGCCGTGGAAACTCAACGGCCGCCGCACCGAGAGCAAGGAAGACCAACGTTTTAGCGATCGTCGGCGCCGCGTTTCGCCCCAAGAATTTCCGCGATCAAACGATCTGGAGCTTTTGTCATGACCGACCCCTATGCGCGCTATACCCGCCTCAAATTCGACCGGCCGCATTCCAAGGTGCTGCGCATCACGATGGATAACGGCCGGATGAACACCGCCGACGCGGCGATGCATGCCGAGCTCGCCGACATCTGGCACGACGTCGACCGCGACGACAGCGTCAACGTCGCGATCTTCGCCGGGGCGGGCCGGGTGTTCTCGGCGGGCGGCGACTTCAACATGATCCGCAGCGCCACCGAGGATTTCAACGCGCGCGCCCGCCAGTGGAAAGAGGCGCGCGAGATGGTCTACGGCGTCATCAACTGCAACAAGCCGGTGGTCAGCGCAATGCGCGGGGTCGCGGTCGGCGCGGGCCTCGTCTGCGGCATCCTCGCCGACGTATCGATCGCGACGAAGGATTGCCGCATCATCGACGGTCATACAAGGCTCGGCGTCGCCGCCGGCGACCACGCCGCGATGGTCTGGCCGCTGCTCTGCGGCCTCGCCAAGGCCAAGTATTATCTCTTGACCTGCGATCAGATTTTGGGTGAAGAAGCCGAGCGTATCGGCTTGATAACATTCGCGGTCGACGACGATCAGCTCGAGGCGAAAGCGCTCGAGGTGGCGACCAAGCTGGCCGAGGGCGCGCAGAGCGCGATCCGCTGGACCAAGAGCGCGCTCAACAATTGGCTGCGCATGATGGGTCCGACTTTCGACGCGTCGCTGGCGCTTGAGTTCTTCGGGTTTGGCGGTCCCGACGTAAAGGAAGGCCTCGCCTCGCATCTCGAAAAGCGCAAGCCCAATTTCCCGCCCGCCCCGCCGATCTAGGGGCTGCATAACCGTACCTGCGTCCTTCGAGGCTCCGCTCCGCTCCGCACCAATCCGCCGGTTCTCGCTGAGGAGCGGTACGGGTTGACCGGTAGCAGCGAAGAGCCGAATCTTCGCGTAGCACCTGACGGAGGACGCCATGAAAGTCGGCATCGCGCTCAACATGCTGTGCCAGCCGGGACGCTCGGACGCTTCGGTCGTGGCCGAGCATCTGGCGATGGGCGACCTCGCCGAGCCGCTCGGCTTCGATTCGATCTTCGCGCTCGAACATCATTTCACCGGCTATGCGATGTCGCCGGCGCCGACCCAGCTGCTCGCCTATTACGCCGGCCGCACCAAGCGCATCCAGCTCGGCACCGCGGTCATCGTGCTGCCGTGGCACGACCCGGTGCGTGTCGCCGAGCAGATCGCGCTCCTCGATATTCTGTGCGGCGGCCGCTGCCTGTTCGGCTTTGGCCGCGGCGCGGCGAGCGTCGAATACGAAGGCTTCCGCGTGCCGATGGGCGAGGCGCGGCCGCGCTTTGTCGAGGCGGCGCAGGTCATCGTCAAAGCCTTGGCAAACGACAGTTTCGAGCACCAGGGCGAGTTCTTCCAGATCCCGCGCACCGCGATCCGCCCGCGTCCGGTGTCGCATCCCGAGCGCCGCTTCTACGCCTCGGCGGTGAGCCCGGAATCGGCCGAGATCATGGCCAAGCTCGGCTTCGGCATCCTCATGGTGATGCAGAACGAGTGGCCGAAGGCGGCGGAGGACATCGCCACCTACCGGCGCATCGCCACCGAGGCCGGCCACGCGCCGCGCCCGCCGGTCATCCTCACCAATGTCTGCTGCGCCGAAAGCCGCCAGGAGGCGCAGGAGCGCGCCTTCCAGTATCTCGGCCTCAAATGGCAGTCGATCGACGACCACTACCATTTCTCCGACGGCCACCTCTCGACCGTCAAAGGCTACGAGAGCTACGGCAAGATGGCCCGCACCTACGCCAAGATCAACGAAAGCGCCGAGACCAAACAGAAGGCGACCGATTTCTACGTCTCGATCCAGATCGTCGGCACGCCCAAGGACTGCCTCGACCAGATCGCCGAGCTGCGGCGCTGCACCGGGATGGATCACCTCGTCACCGAATTCTCCTTCGGCGGGCTGCCGCACGAGGTGGCCGAGGTCAACATGCGGCTCTTCGCCGACCGGGTGATGCCGGTGCTGCAGCGCGACCCCGCCTTCGCCGCGCCGGCCGAGGAGCCGGCGGCAGCCGCCCGCCCCGCCGGGACGGAGCGGCTCTTCGCGCCGGCGTGACCTCGCTATCCGTCATTCCGGCGCGCCGCATCCCGGCGAACCCGGAATGACGGAAGGGTTCAAGCAAACGCCCGCTTGAACGCGGCCCACACCGCGCGCTGCGCGTTCATCGCGTCATCGACCGCCGGCATCATCCCGAAAAAGGCATGAATCATCCCGGCATAGCGCTTGTACTCGACCGGGACGCCCGCTGCCTTGAGCCGCTCGGCATAGGCGAGCCCCTCGTCGTGCAGCACGTCGCATTCCGCGGCGATGACGATCGCCGGCGCGACACCGGCAACATTCGGCGCCAGCACCGGCGAGGCGCGCCAATCCTGCGCGTCGTCCGGCGAGCGCAGATAATGGCCGCGAAACCATTTCATCGCCTCCGCGGTCAGGATGCCGCAGCCGGTCGCGTAGGTCGTGTAGCTCTGGCTCGCCATGCGGAAATCGGCAACCGGATAGACCAGCGACTGCAGCCGCAGCTTGGGCACCCTGCGATCGCGCGCGATCAGCGCCACCACCGCGGCGAGATTGGCGCCGGCGCTGTCGCCGTGCACGCCGAGCCGCTCGGGGTCGGCGCCGAGGCTCGCGGCCTTGGCATAGAGCCAGTCGAGCCCCGCCAGCGAATCCTCGACCGCCGCCGGGAAGCGGTGCTCCGGCCCCATGCGATAGTCGATCGAAACGACGATTGCCTCGGCCCCGCCGCACAGATTGCGCGCGATCAGGTCGTGGCTGTCGAGGCTGCCGATGACATGCCCGCCGCCGTGGTAATAGGCGATCGCCGGCAAGGGACTTTGGCGCATCCCCTCGGCGTTCGGCCAGTAGATGCGCACCGGAATCGCGCCGGCCGGCCCGGGGATCGTGCGGTTCTCGATCCGCTTGGTCGGCAGCGGCTCGGCCTTGCGCGAGGCGGCCATCTGCTCCATCTGCGCGCGCGCCTCACCCGGCGTCATCGCCTCGATCGGCTTCAGCTCGAGGCGCGCCATCGCCTCCAGCACCTTCTCGATTTGCGGATGCAGATTGGCCATCGTCTCCCCCGCCTCGCTCGTGAGCGGCTATGATGTCACGCGACGCCAAGGGGGAAAACGCCTGTGAAGCTCAGCGGCGATCGGATTTTGACGACGCATGCCGGCAGCCTGCCGCGCCCGCGCGCGATGCTCGACCTCATCGCCGCGCGCGAGGCCGGCGCGCCGTTCTTGGAGGGCGCGCGCATCGCCAGCGCACGGCTTTGGCGATAGACTGGAGCCGCCATGACCGAGCCTGACGGCAACGCCTACGATTATTTCGTCGCCCGCCATCTGCGCGAGGGGCGCGGCGACCGCACCGCCTTTATCGACCCGTGGCGCACGCTAAGCTATGCCGAGCTCGACGCCGCGGCGGCGCGCTTCGCGGCCGGGCTCGCCGCCGCCGGCATCGAGCGCGAGCGGCGCATCGCGCTCGTCATGCTCGACACGGTCGATTTCCCGATCGCCTTCTGGGGCGCGCTGCGCGCCGGGGTGGTCCCGATACCGATCAACACGCTGCTGCCGGCCGACATCGCCGGCTACATCCTGCAGGACAGCCGCGCCGCGGCGCTGTTCGTCTCGGCGCCGCTGTTGGAGATGCTGCGGCCGGCGGCACGCCGCGTCGGCCGCGTCGTCGTCAGCCAGCCCGACGCGCGCGCCTCGGATTTCGGCAAGTTCCTCGCCGCGGGCAACGCGACGCCGCCGGTCGCCGATTGCTCGCCCGACGAGACCGCCTTCTGGCTCTATTCCTCGGGCTCGACCGGCGCGCCGAAAGGTGCGCGCCACGTCCATTCGAGCCTCAAGGCGACCGCCGACACCTACGCGGCGAGCGTCCTCGGTCTCGGCGCCGACGACCTTGTGTTCTCGGCGGCGAAACTGTTCTTCGCCTACGGGCTCGGCAATTCGATGACCTTCCCGATGGCGGCCGGCGCCGCGTCGTTCCTGCTGCCCGACCGGCCGACGCCCGAAGCGGTGCTGCAGGTGATGAAGCGCCACCGCCCGACGCTGTTCTGCGGCGTGCCGACGCTTTACGCGGCGCTGTTGGCGCAGCCCGAGCTCGGCGCCGGCGCCGGTTCGGGGCGCCTCAAGACCTGCATCTCGGCCGGCGAGCCGCTGCCCGAGCATGTCGGCACGCGCTGGCGCGGCAGGGTCGGCTGCGACATTCTCGACGGCATCGGCTCGACCGAGATGCTGCATATCTTCCTGTCGAACCGGCCGGGCGACATCCGCTACGGCACCACCGGTAAGGCAGTGCCCGGCTACGAGCTGCGCGTCGTCGGTGAGGACGGAGCCGACGCGCCGGACGGCGAGCAGGGCGAGCTCGTCGTGCGCGGGCCGAGCGCCGCCGACGGCTACTGGAACCAGCGCGACAAGTCGCGCCGCACCTTCCGCGGCGAGTGGACCCATACCGGCGACACCTATATCCGCGACGCGGACGGCTATTACCGCTATTGCGGCCGCCAGGACGACATGCTCAAGGTCGGCGGCATCTGGGTCTCGCCCTTCGAGGT
>DASZLY010000151.1:0-3339 GCA_035552135.1 Allostellaceae bacterium
CACGCGACCTACGATCACTGCACGGTCGAATACCTGCGCGCTGCCGGGGTCGAGGTCGAGTTCGTTCGGCTCGAAGAGCACGGGATTCGCGGCAACGGCCACATGCTGATGCTGGAAAAGAACGGGGACGCGATCGCCGCGCTGGTCGCCGGCTGGCTCGCTGGGGCCGTCGGGTAGCGGAACTAAGAGCATCGCCGGCCGAGACATGCCCTCGGCCTGCGCCGGGGCGGTGCCGCTCCCCCGTCGCGGTACCTCGATGGACGCTGACCGCGCGCCATCCTATGTTGGCGGTGATCCGAGCGTGCGACGATGGCTGCGGTCGCGTTTGCGTCCTTCGAGACGCGCTCGCCGAGCCTCCTCAGAATGAGCAAGGTTTGCGAATGGTATTAAGAAAAAACCTCGCCCAGCGAAGCCTCGAAGGACGCACGGCGGTCCGGCGATGAGCGACAAACTCCTCGATGTCGCGATCCGCGCCGCGCTCGCCGCCGGCGACGAGATCATGCGCGTCTACGCCTCGCCGTTCGACGTCATCCAGAAGGGCGACAACACCCCGCTCACCGAGGCCGATCTGGCGTCGGAACGGGTCATCGTGCGGATGCTGGGCGAGGCCTGCCCCGACATCCCGATCGTCTCCGAAGAGACCGCGCCGGAGGGCGGGTTCAAGCCGCCGGCAGCGCGGTTCTGGTGCGTCGATCCGCTCGACGGGACCAAGGAATTCGTCGCCAAGAACGGCGAGTTCTGCGTCTGCATCGGCCTGATCGAGGACGGCGTGCCGGTGATGGGGGTGGTGCACGGCCCGGTGCGCCGCGTCACCTATGCGGCCAGCGGCCCGGGCACGGCGATCCGCATCGCCGATGGCGGCGCACCCGAGCCGATCGCCGCGCGCCGTCCGCCGGCGGACGGCCTCGTGGTGATCCACAGCCGCAGTCACGAAAACAGCCGCCGCCTCGCCGAGTATTTCGCGGGCAAGCCGGCGCCGATCGTCCGGCGCGACGTTTGCGGCAGCGCGCTCAAATTCGGCATCATCGCGGCCGGCGAAGCGGATTTCTATCCGCGGTTCGGCACGACGATGGAGTGGGATACCGCCGCCGGGCAGGCCATCCTCGAAGCCGCCGGCGGCACCGTGCTCGACCTCGAGGGCAACCGCCTCGCCTACGGCAAGTCCGACCTCAAGAATTCCGGCTTCCTCGCCTGGGGCGCCAACCCGGCATGGTAGCGGCTCAGCGCGGATAGGCCTGGATGCCGGCGGCGACCGCGTCGGCGACATGCTCCTTGGTGATGACGCCGAGCACGTCGGCTGGGCGCGGCACGTGAAAGCGCGGGCTGTTGCCAGGCACGACGAGCGCCATCGCCCCGCCACGCCGCCACAGCCGCTGGATCACGTCGAAAGCGACGTCGTTCTCGCGCACGATGGTGAAGCGGTGGTTGGCGATGTCGCCGAAGATCACGCCGGCCTCGGTCTCGGTGGCGCCCCTGCGCAAGCCGGCGTTGATGCGCACGGCACCGACGATGCGCTCGCCCTGGGTGACGATGACATGGCGCATCCCGTCGCGATGCTCGGGCTGCCGCAGGAACGCGTCGAGCCGTGTCTCAGCCGGCACCAGGACGAAATCCTTCGCCATCACATCCTTCGCGGCGCGCACCAGGAACATGTTGGCGTGCAGCGCCTTGGGGATGACATGGCCGCGGCCGACCAGCTTGGCGGTGTAGATGTTCTCGCGCGACAGCCCCCGGCGCACGCCGAGCCCGGCCGCGACCGCGAGGATCATCGGCAGCACGATGTGATAATCGAGCGTCATCTCGAAGATCATCGTCACCGCAGTCATCGCCGCGCCGGTACCGCCGCCGACCATCGCTCCCATGCCGACCATCGCGAAAGCCGGCACGTCGATCGCAAGGCCCGGCAGCAGCGCCGCCGCCAGCGTCGCGAAGGCGCCGCCGAGCGTCGCGCCCATGAACAAGGACGGCGAGAAGATGCCGCCCGACGACCCGGCGCCGAGGCTGGCCGAGGTCGCGAACATCTTGGCGGCGAAAAGCAGCAGCAACAGCCCGCCCGCCGCGCCCCAGCCATTGAGAATCGCCTGGATCGTCGAATAGCCGACGCCCTCGACGAAATAATGGCCGAAAGCGCGGTGCAGTGCATAGATCAGGCAGCCGACCAGCAGCATGCCGAGGACGTGCCGCGTGTAGCGGCCGGGCACTTTCTCGAACGCATCCTCGGCGAGATGCAGCACCTTGATGAAAAGCGCGCCGGCGATGCCGCACAGCGCGCCGAGCACCACGTAGAGCACCAGTGTCGCTACTGCCAGCGCCGGATGGGCGAGCGGCAGCGCATCGATCGCCGGTACGTTGAAAGCCGGCTGCGGCCCGAAGACGAGGCGGCCGATAAAGGTCGCGGTGCCGGTCGCCGCGGCGACCGGCAGGAAGGTGTTGACGCTGACCTCGGGCAGCATCAGCTCGATCGCGAACATGACGCCGCCGATCGGCGTGTTGAAGGTCGCCGCGATTCCCGCGCCGGCGCCGGCCGCGACAAGGGTGATGCGCTGTCCCTGCGGCATGCGAATCAGCTGGCCCAGCGTCGAGCCCAGGGCCGCGCCGATCTGGATGATCGGCCCTTCGCGGCCGACCGCCGCGCCGCTGCCGATCGCCAAGGCCGAGGCCAAGGACTTCGCCACCGCGACGATCGGCCGGATGCGCCCGCCATTGTAGTAGATCGCGTCCATCACCTCGGGGACGCCGTGGCCTTTCGCCTCGGGCGCGAACTGGGCTATGACGAAGGTGACCCCGACCGCCCCGACCGCCGGTACCAGAATGACGAGCGCCCCCCAGGGGTTCGTCGGGGTGAAGACGCTCGAATCGTAGGCGAAGGAAAAATTCTGCAGAAAGAAGACGTTGTGGACGAGCCCGATCAGTTCGCGAAAGGCCCAGGCGCCGATCCCGGTGACGATGCCCACCCCGACCGCGAGCAACGTCATCGCGATCAGGCCATAGGCCGGAACGCCGACCTCCCAACTGGCGGGCGCACCGGAACGCGCCGTGCCCGGCGCGGGTAGGTTCGCCGCCTCGCCGGCTGGCTTTTGCCTTGAGGAAGGATCAGGGATGGTCTCGGTCAATGCCGTCTCGATATGCTCTTCACCAACAACCGCACCATAACGCCTCGCGCCACGCGCTCAACCCGCCGCCGCGCCGCAGTCCCGCCGATCGTCCGTTTCGGGTGCTGCCGGCCGGCACGGCGAAGCCTGATATCCCTGTTATCTCCGCGATTTATCAGGGATAACAGGCAACGGCCGAAGGGCCTTCCCGGTCGCGATTTATATCTCGAACATAGCAAGAACATTA
>DASZLY010000152.1:0-26759 GCA_035552135.1 Allostellaceae bacterium
ATCGACCACGCCGACCAGAACATCCGCTGCAACGCGCTGTCGCCCGGCGCGGTCGAGACCCAGCGCACGCTGCGCCGCTACAACTCTTTCGAGGCGGCAAACCAGTCGCTCGGCGCCAAGCACCTGACCAAGCGGCTCGGCAAGCCCGAGGAACTGGCCCAGGCGGCAGTCTTCCTCGCCAGCGACGCCGCGAGCTTCGTGACCGGCAGCGACCTCCTGGTCGATGGCGGCTATACGGCGATCTAATATTTTTGCCCTCAGACGCCGGGCGGCGGACATCCGTCCGCCTTGGCTTCGCGCCATTCGGCGCGCGGCCGCCGTCGCGGCCGATAGCGAATCGTAAACGATCCGCTATTAAGCCTCGCAGACATCGACGACCTGGCCATCGGCGGTAAAGCACGCCGCCTGCAGCCGGCCGCCGCGCCCTGCCCCGGCATCGACCGAGACCGCGAACTGGCTCTCGACGATCCCGCGGCGGTCGCGGTCGAAGCCGCGCACGATGCGGCCGAAATTGCCGTAGGGCGTGTCCAGTTCGAGGACGTCGATCGGGCTCCACCAGAACGCGTCGCCCTGCATCGCCAGCGCGCGGCGCGGGTCAAGCCCGGCATGGACGAAGAGCAGCCCATGCTCGTCGGTATAGGCGGCATGGCGCAGCGCCGCGAAGAGGGTCACATGCCCCTCGGCAGCGTTCATCGCCGCGCGCAGCCCGCTGGTCCAGCGGGTGATCGTACGCGGCCCGTCGCGCGTCGCCGCGAAACCCTGCCGCATGTCGCCGCCATAGGCGCGCACCGTCGCCTCGACGCCGGCCCGCACCATCCAGGCGAGGAGTTCGCCGGGATTGGGGGCGAACTGCAATTGCAGCAGCTTCTGCCACATTTCTTCCTGCGCGCCGCGAAGATAGACGACATCGCAGGCAAAGCCGTGCGGCCGGCCGAGCACGCGGCGGCGGAAGTCGAGCAGCTCGTCGAGCGTCGCCGAGACATCCTCGCCATGGCCAAGGTAATTGCCGAGATAGACGAGCCGGTCGCCGCGAAAGAAGCGGTCGCCGATCAGGTCGTGCACGCGGGACAGCCGCCGCGCCTCGCCGTGGATGGCGCCGACCGCCCAGACCCGCCGGGCGTCGCGCAGCTGCGCGAATTTTTCCCGTGAGCCGCCTGTGTTCACGTCACGTGTCCCCGGCCCTGTCGCCGCGCCGCCATTGCCTCGCCCGCACGGCCGAGGCGGGCGGCCCATCGTCCTGCGGTTCGTCCGGAAGCCTCGTCGAAACGCCGCCGCTCCCAACGGCGTCTGCTCCCCTGCTCCCGGGCGCCAATATCTGCGCGCGCTCCCCGAGCCGCGATCCGGCCCCGCCTCGCCGCCGGCTAGGCCGACAGCATCTGCTCGACGCGCTGCGTCGCGGTCATCTCGTCGATCCGCTCGACGGCGGCGAACTCGCGCACCAGCCGGTCGAGCGCCGCCTGGTAGATCTGGCGCTCGCTATAGGACTGCTCGGGCTGCCCAGTGTTACGGAACAGGTCGCGCACGACTTCGGCGATCGAGGCGGGATCGCCCGAGGCGATCTTGGCCTGGTATTCCTGCGCGCGCCGGCTCCACATCGTGCGCTTGGCACGCGAGCGGCCGCGCAGCTTAGCGAGCGCCGCGTCCATTTCCTTGTGGCTCGACAGCCTTCGCAGCCCCGAATTCTTCGCCTTGGCGAGCGGCACGCGCAGTGTCATGCGGTCCTTGTCGAACAATACGACAAACACGTTGAGCGTGTGGCCGGCGATCTCCTGCTCCTCGATCGCGGTGATCTTGCCGACCCCATGCGTCGGATAGACAACGAGATCACCCGCCGAGAACGGCATCTTGTCAGTCACTATCATCATCTGATCTCTCACGCCCCCGACCCAGCCGACGCCATTCGCGACGCTTCCTGAAGTCGCCATTCGCGGCGGCGACTGTCCACATCTCAACGAGAGCGCGGAACGGGGGGGAAGCGTCTATAGCGCTAATGATATGTATATCATACCTAGGGCACCCGAAGCCAGCACATCAGCCATGCACTGGCTTCGCCGGGGCCCCGGAGCGCGCGGCAGAGCGACCGCGGAGACCAGCGGTCTAGGCGCCACCGCCCTTTGCGCTGAAGAACTTATCGTACTTGCCTTCAACCCCTTTCCAATCGTCGGCATCGTCGGGCGCCGGCTTCTTGCGGGTGATATTGGGCCAGGATGTCGCGTACTCCCGGTTGAGCGACAGCCATTGCTCGGCGACCGGCTCGCTGTCGGGGATGATCGCCTCGGCCGGGCATTCGGGCTCGCACACCCCGCAATCGATGCATTCGTCCGGGTGGATCACCAGCATGTTCTCGCCTTCGTAGAAGCAGTCGACGGGGCAAACCTCGACGCAGTCCATGTATTTGCAGCGAATGCAGGCTTCGGTGACGACGTAGGTCATGGTGTCGGCTTCTTCCGTTCGGTTTCGGCGCGGCCGTGCCGCAGCGGTCTGGCAAACCTTGATCTTACATAAATTGGGGTTTGAGCCAATGCGCCCAAGCATGAAAGCTGTCGCCGCCGGGCTCGGCCATATTTGTGCGCAGCATGACGCGATGCCGGCCGGAGAGCGGCGGCAGCTCGAGCTCGAGCGCGGCGCGCCGCCCGGGCGCCGCGACCTGCGCCGCCTGCGCCACGCAGCGGCCGCTCGCGGCGTCGACCACCTCGACCGAAAAGCGCACCGGGTCGCGCGCCTTGTCGGGCAACGACACCGTCGCGGCGAAACGCCGCTGCCGGGCGAAGGCGCGCTCGACGGTAAGGGTGGCCGGCGGCCCGCCCGCCGCGTTCGGATGGAGCTGGCAGGAGTGATCGTCGAACAGCATGAAGCCCCAAATGCCCTCCGGCACGTCGGTCAGCTCGAAGTTCTGGCGGGCGAGCGACGGCTCGAGCAGCATCATCGCCGGCGGCGCGCCGCTCGGTTTCCCGCCGCGACGGATAAACGCCCAGACCTCGCCACTCCACACCCGGTCATGGCTCGCCTCGGGAAAGCACACCTGCACCGCCGCGAGGCAGCCCGGCACCCACGCATCGTGGGTCTCGACCGTGACGCACAGCGCTTCCTGGTGCCAGCGCGCCGCGCGGTCGGCAAAGACCTCGCGCTCGCCGCCCTCGATGTCGCATTTGACGAAATCCGCGTGGTCCCAGCCCATGCGGGCGAGAATGTCGTCGACCGACCAGGCCGGCGTGCCCTTGCCGGTGCCTTTGTCGCCCAGGCACGTGGTGAAATGCGTGCCCCAATCGCCCAGCTCGTAGCCGTCGACGGCGAGCGTCGTCGAGCGGCTCCAGACCGCGCCGTTGAGCCGGCGAATTCGCGGGTAGGCCGAGGTGTTGAGGGTCAACAGCCTGAAATTGGCGGGTGACGGCTCGACGCAGACGATTTCCGCCTCGGGAAACATCTGCGCGAGATAAACCGCCGCGTAGCCGACATAGGCGCCGAGATCGAGAATGCGTGCCGGCGGTTGCGGCAGCGGCACCGACAATTCCTCGAGCCCGAAAATCTGGTCGAAATTCGCCAGATCGCTGCTGCCGCCGCGGAAATAGAGGGGATAGGCCAACTCGGGCAGGACGATCGTCGAGAGGCCGAGCACCGTGCGGTTGATGCGCTCCAAGAGAAAGCGGTAGCGCTCGCGCAGTTCCTCGTTCTCGGGCTCGCGGGCGAGCGCCGCCTCCAGTGCTTGTTTGCCCTCCGGGTCGCCGGCAGCCCGGACAATGTTCGCTTCGCGTCGTTCGCCACGCATCTCGCTCCCCGGTGCGGCTTACTGCCGCGCTGGTGCGACAACGCCGGTCGTCGTGATTTATTGCCGAAATTTTCACCCGGCCCGGCGCGTTATCGGCGCGCGGATCATCCGGAGCCAGAACCTCCTTGCACAAGCGCGGCAAGATCGTCGTCCTCCATTTCGCCGGGCAGATGCCGTTGGCCGGCATCGCCTGGCAGGCGGCGCATTATCTCGTCGCGCTGGAGAAGCTCGGCTACGAGGCGTGGTACGTCGAGGATAGCGGCACCAACCCCTACGACCCGCGGGTCGAGAGCGTGGTGATGGATTGCGCATACAACCTCGCCTATCTGCGCCGTGTCATGGAGCGTTTCGGCTTTGGCGAGCGCTGGGCCTATCGCTGCGGCGTCGACGAGACCTATCACGGGCTCAGCCGAATGGCGATCTCGCACCTCTATGCCGAGGCGGATGGGCTGATAAATCTGTGCGGTGCGCATCATCTCTTCGAGCGGCATCTGCAGTGCCCGGTGCGCATCCTCATCGATACCGATCCCGGCTACCAGCAGATCAACTACGCCAAGGGCGACCCGGCCGAGCGCGCCTATATCGACGCGCATACGCATTTCTTCACCTATGGCGCCAATATTGGCGATGCCGACTGCCCGATCCCGCAGTCCGGGCTCGCCTGGCGGCCGACGCGGCCGCCGGTCGATGTCGATCTTTGGCCGGAATCGGCAGGCGAGCCGGAATGCTTCACCTCGATCGCGAGCTGGGACAATCGCGGCAAGGACATCGAACACGAAGGTTCAATCTATCTCTGGTCGAAACACGTGAACTTTCTGAAATTCCTCGATATCCCGCAGCGCCGCCCGGATACCTGCTTCCGCATGGCGATCTTGCCGCCCGACCAGGGCGTGCGGGCGGAAGTCGAGGGCGGCGGCTGGCGCCTTGTCGACCCGCGTCCGGTTTCCGCCGGGATCGACAGCTACCGCGACTTCATCGCCGGCTCGCGCGGCGAGTTCACCGTCGCCAAGGACATTTACGTGCGCACCAACAGCGGCTGGTTCAGCGATCGCGCGGTCTGCTATCTGGCGAGCGGGCGGCCGGTGGTGACGATGCGCACGGGCTTCGAGCGGCACGTTCCGGCCGGCGAAGGGCTCTTTGCGTTTGCGACCCATGACGAGGCGCTCGCCGCGCTCGACGCGATCGCCGGCGATTACCGGCGCCACAGCCGCGCCGCGCGCGAGCTGGCACACGAATATTTCGCCGGCGACCGGGTGGTCGGGGCGCTGATGGCAGAGGCCGGGCTGTGAGGCGTGAAACTTACAAGAAACTTAACCATGAAAGGCTTTGTTTCTTGACACCGCGCGCCCGCTCGGCGAAACGAAACGGCAAGATCGGCAGGTGCAAAATCGCCGATCGCGACAAGGTCTTTCAGGGCTATCGTCGTCGAGACTGATGGAAGCGCTTGGAACATTGCTCCGCGCCACCGCGATGGCGGCGGCAGCCCTGCTGACGGCGCTGGTCCGCCGGGTACGCAACAAATGCCTGTGGGACAGGCTGACGCTGGCGCTCGTCGCGCTCGCGGCGCTGCTGGTCGTGTTGACCTTCCGCTCCTACGGCGTCACCTGGGATGAGGATTGCCAGAACTGGTACGGCAATCTCGTTCTGACCTATTATCTGTGGCTGGTCGGCGCCGGGCACGCCCCGCATTGGGAGCTGCTGTTCCAATACGCCGACATGTACAATTATGGCGCGCTGTTCGATCTCGTCGCGGCGATCGTCAATCGCTTCTCGCCGCTCGGCGTGTTCGAGACGCGGCATCTGCTCAACGGACTCGTTGGAATTGCCGGGATCGTCGGTGCCTGGAAGCTCGCCCGGCGCCTCGGCGGCCCGCGCGCCGGCTTCGCCGCGGCGCTGCTGCTCCTGCTGATCCCGAACTATTACGGGCTGATGTACAACGACCCCAAGGACATCCCTTTCGCGGTGGGATGGATTTGGGCGCTTTATTATCTGGTGCGGATCATCCCGCTTCTGCCGCGGCCGCCGGCCCGGCTGATCGTCAAGCTCGGCGTCGCCATCGGGACGGCGATGGCGGTGCGCGTCGGCGGATTGCTCCTGCTGTGCTACCTGGCGCTGTTTCTCGGCATATTCGGGCTGTGGCGAGCCGTCGCCGCGCGCCGCCTCGCGGTGCTGATCGCAATCGGCTGGACGAGCGTGTGGCGGGTCTTCGCGCCGGTCGCGGCGATCGCCTACGCGCTGATGCTGATGTTCTGGCCGTGGGCGCAGAGCGACCCGATCCGCCACCCGCTGGCGGCGCTGGCGGTGTTCTCGAAAGAGGTGTTCTGGTCGAAGGTCCTGTTCGACGGGCAGTTGGTCCCGGCCGACAAACTGCCCTGGGATTACCTGCCGGTATTCATCGGGCTGGCGTTGCCCGAGCTGGTACTGGCGCTGCTGCTCGCCGCGCCGATTGTCGCGCTGATCGGGCTGGCGCGGCGCGACACAAGGCGCCCCGAGCGCGTGCTGCCACCCTTGCTGCTCGGTTTCGCGATCGTCTTCCCGGTGGCTTATGCGATCGCGATCCACGCCGTGCTGTTCAACGGCATGCGCCATTTCCTCTTCGTCCTGCCGCCGATCGCCGTGGTCGCGGCGCTGGTCGGCGAGCGTGCGCTCGCCTGGCTCGACGGGTTCGAGTTCCGCCGGCCGGTCTACGCGACGCTCGCGCTCTACGGGTTGGCGCACCTGTCGATCATGGCGATGCTGCACCCCGACCAATACGTCTACTACAACGCATTTGTCGGCGGCGTGCCGGGCGCCGACGGCCGGTTCAAGCTCGACTACTGGGCCAATTCCTTCGCCGAAGCGGTGCGCGGGCTGGAAAACCGGCTGCGCAAGCAATACGGCGCCGATTTCGAGGATCGCGAGTTCACCATCGCGGTACAGGGCCCGATCGTCTCGGCGCGCTATTATTTTCTGCCGAATTTCCGCTCGGTGACCGATCCGAAGGATGCCGATTTCGTCATCAGCCTGTCGTCGCAGGACGCCGATCGGGCGCGGAGCGACCGGCCGATCTTCAAGGTGACGCGGATGGGCGCGCTGCTGTCGGTGGTGGTCGATCATCGCGAGGCGTTGGCCGAGCAGCGCCTCGCCAAGCAGCCGCTCGCCGGCATGGCGTCGCACCGCTCGCCCAACCCCACTTACCGTTAAGGCGGGGACCGGCGGCACGGAATAGCGTTGCGACCGGCGGCGTTACTTCGCCGCTACGAGATGATTTCGCCGCGGGAGCGCGCGCCTGGAACGGGAAGAATACGAAAGACTGCGCGACGTCGAGGAGCGGATGTGGTGGTTCGCGGCGCTGCACGCCAATCTGCTGCTGCTCTATCGCCGCGCCATGCAGCGCTCGGCGGCGACCGGCACGCTGCTCGACGCCGGCTGCGGCACCGGCGGATTTCTCGCCCGACTCGCGCGCGAATTGCCGCATCCCGAGGCGATCGGGCTCGACGCCGACGCGACGGCGTGCCGCTGGGCGGCGGAGAAAAGCCGGCTGCCGGTCTGCGCCGGGTCGATCGATGCGCTGCCCTTCCTCGACGCGGCGTTCACGGCGATCGTCAGCGCCGACGTGCTGTGCCACCGCGGCGTCGACGCGGCGAGTGCGCTGCGCCAGTTCCACCGCTGCCTCGCGGCGGGCGGCGTCTTGATCCTCAACCTGCCGGCCTATCGCTGGCTGATGTCGCGCCATGACGCGGCGGTGGCCAATGCGCACCGCTATACGCGCAGCGAAGTGGTTGAGCTGCTGCGTGACGCGGGGTTTCGGCCTATCTTCGCGACGTACTGGAATATCGTGCTGTTCCCGCTGATGGTCGCGACCCGCAAGCTGCTGCCGCTCGGTTCCGGCAGCGATGTGAAGCCGCAATCGGCGGTCGTCGAGGCGATCTGCCGCGCCGCCACCGCCCTCGAACGCGGCCTGCTACGCACCGGCATGCGCTTTCCGTTCGGCGGCTCGGTGCTGGCGGTGGCCGCGAAACCAGAGTGAGCACCATGTCCGATACCCCTCCTCTCGCGCTGTCGATTGTCGTGGCGGTCTATAACGGCGCCGCCAGCGTCGGCGAGCTGGTCGCCGCGCTCGAGGCGCTCGATATTCCCGGCGGCCACGAAATCGTCCTGGTCAATGACGGCAGCCCCGACAACAGCGCGGCGGTGTGCCGCGATCTCGTCGCGCGGGCGCGCGTCCCGATCATCCTGGTCGACCACGCGCGCAATTACGGCGAGCACAACGCGGTGATGACCGGGCTGCGCCAAGCGCGCGGCGCCCACGTCATTACCATGGACGACGATCTGCAGAACCCGCCGGAAGAAGTCGCACGGCTGCTTGCCTTCGCGCAGGAGAGCGGGCGCGACGTCATCTACACCTATTACGATGAGAAGCAGCACGCCGCCTGGCGCAATCTCGGCAGCCGCTTCACCAATTGGGTGGCCGGTTTCGTGCTCGACAAGCCCAAGGGCTTCTACCTGTCGAGCTTTCGCTGCATGAACGCCTTCGTCGCGCACGAAATCACCAACTATGACGGCCCTTTCCCCTATGTCGACGGACTGATCCTGCAGGTGACGCAAAGCATCGACCGGCTTCTCGTGCGCCATCTGCCGCGCGCAGTCGGGCGTAGCAACTACACGATGCGGCGGCTGCTGCGGTTGTGGATGAGCATGTTCGTCAATTTCTCGGTCATGCCGCTGCGGCTGAGCACGCTGTTCGGCCTTGCACTCAGTCTCGCCGGCGCGCTCGGCGCCATCGCCACGGTGATCGATGCGCTGTTCATCGCCGAGCCCCCCGGCTGGGCCTCGCTGATGGTGGCGTTGATGCTGCTGTCAGGGGTGCAGCTGATGATCCTCGGCATTGTCGGCGAATATCTCGGCCGGCTCTATCTGACCGCCAACAAGAAGCCCCAGTCGGTGGTGCGCAGCGTGACCCGGGCCGAGACCCCCGCGGCGAAACCCGCGCCGCCGCCGGTGCGGCTGCGCCGCCAGGGTTGAGCGCGCCGATGTCGACCACCCTCGCCTATCTCGCCCTTGCCGCCGCGATCCTGCTGGGAATTGCCGGTCAGATCGCGCTCAAATCGGGGGCGGTCGGCGCGCCGAGCTTCGCCGCCCAGCTCTTCAACCCGCTGACGCTTATGGGCCTGATGATCTACGGCCTTGCCTCGATCGCCTATATCGCCGCGATCAACCGCATCCCCGTATCGATGGCGTTTCCATCGGTGGCCGCAAGCTACGCGATCATCGCCGTGCTGGCGCACCTGCTATGGAACGAGCCGCTGGGCTGGCAGCAGGTCGCCGGGATCGCGTTGATCGGCGGCGGGATCATTCTCATCCACCAGTAGGCAGGAACTCTCGTAGGCTCGATTGAGCGGAGCGACACCCATCGCAGCCTGATGGGTTTCGCTGCGCTCTACCCATCCTACAAAAAGAACTACAAAAAGAACCGGCGGATTTCGCCGATCACCCGCTCGACCGCGTCGTCGGAAAGCTGCGGGTACATCGGCAGGCTGAGGATTTCGCGCGCCACCGCCTCGCTGCGGCCGAGCCCGCCCGGCCCCACCGGCACCCGGCGATAGGCGGGGTGCAGATGCACCGGCAGCGGGTAGTGGATGCCGGTGCCGATCTGCGCCTCGCGCAGATGGTCGCGCAGCCGGTCGCGCTTCGGCGTGCGCACGACGTATTGGTGAAAGACGTGGCTCGCATCGGCGCGCCGCGCCGGCACCGCCAGAGGCAGCCCGGCAAGACCGGCATCGTAGCGATCGGCGATCGCCTGGCGGCGCGCATTGTCGCCGGCCAGCGCGCCGAGCTTGGCGTTGAGGATGCCGGCCTGCAGCGGGTCGAGCCGCGTGTTGATCCCCGGTACCGAGCTGACATAGCGGTCGCGCCAGCCATATTCGCGGATCTCGCGCGCCGCCGCGGCAAACTCGGTGTTGTCGGTGACGATCGCACCGGCATCGCCCAATGCGCCGAGATTCTTTGTCGGGTAGAAGCTGAAGCAGCCGAACTCGCCGATCGACCCGGCCGTCACGCCTTGATAGAGCGCGCCGTGGCTTTGCGCGCAATCCTCGATGATGCGCAGTCCGTGCGCCCGCGCGAGGGCGACGATTTCGACCATCGCGGCCGGCTCGCCGTAGAGATGCACCGGGATCACCGCCGCCGGGCGCCCCGCCGGCGGCGCCTTGAGCGCGCGTTCGAGCGCGGCCGGGTCCATGCAGAACCCGCTTTCCTCGATATCGACCAGCACCGCCGTCGCGCCGGCGCGCTCGATCGCGGCGACCGTCGCGACCGCGGTATGCGACACCGTGAAGACCAGATCGCCCGCGCCGATCCCGCAAGCGCGCAGCGCCAGCTCGATTGCATCGGTGCCGTTGCCGCAGCCGATGCCATGCGAGACCCCGATGAGGCCGGCGAAGCGCGCCTCGAACGCCTCGGCCTCCTTGCCGAGGATGTACCAGCCGCTCTCCAGCACCCGCGCGACCGCGGCATCGATTTCAGCTTTGCGCTCGAAGTAGCCGGCGCGCGGATCGGTCTGCGGAATAGGCGTCATCGGTCTCTCAGAGATAGGCGGCGAGGTTCTGGCGATAATAGTCGAGCGAGCGCTTGAGCCCCGCGGCGAGCGAGGTGCGCGGCGCCCAGTCGGCGAGCGCACGGAACTGGCGGTCATCGGTGACGAAGTCGCCGATATCGATGCGCTTGCGCTCGGGCGGAAATTCCTTGAGCTCGTAGCTGCCGCCGCCATTGGCGGCGATCATCGCGGCGGCAATCTCGGCGAGGCTGTAGGGCGCGTCGCCACCGACATTGAGCGCCTTGCCGCGCGTCGCCGGGGTCGTCGCGGCGGCGAGGAACGCCTCCACGGCGTCGTCGACAAAGACCATGTCGCGCCGCTGCTCGCCGCCCCAGACCTCGAAGGGCTTCCCTTCGATCGCCAGCCGCAGCCAGATGCCGAGAAAATTCTGCTTGGCGTCCTTGACCCGCATGCCGGGTCCGTAAACGTTGGTGAGGCGCAGCGACCGCGTGTCGAGCCCGTAGGCGCTGTGAAACATCAGGTGGAAGCCCTCGCCCGCCATCTTGTTGACGCCGTTGACGTCGGTCGGGTTGAGGGGATGCGCCTCGTCGACCGGAACATAAAGCGGCCGGCCGTAAATCTGCCGCGTGCCGGCATGGACGATGACGATGCCCGGCGCCACGGCGCGGCAGGTTTCGAGCAATTGCAGCTGCGCCGTGGCGTTGATCGCATGGTCGGCGAAGGGCGCGTTCATCGAATCGAGGTGGCTGGTCTGCGCCGCGAGGTCGAAGAGGAAGCCCTGCCCCGCCACCAGATGGCGCATCGCCTGCTCGTCGCGAATATCGGCGACATTGACCCGCACCGTATCGCGCAGCGCCGCGATATTGGCCGGGTTGGCGCCGCCTTCGGGCAGCATGGCATCGATCAGCAGCACCTCGGCGCCAAGCGCGACAAGCCGGCGCGCCAGCGCCGAGCCGATCAGCCCGACCCCGCCCGTCACCGCGACGCGCGCACCGCGAAACGCCGAAAAGCGCGAATCTGAACCCGTGGTCACCGATCCCTGCCTGTGGCGATGGTCTCGCCGGCGATCCCGGCGCAATTCAATAGCGTATTGATCGAGCGCGCCTTTCCGAGCGTTCGCCGGTCTTGGCCCAGGTGCCTGTTGACCGCGTCCGGCAAGCGGCTAGAGCAGAGAACGCGCATCGCCTTGGTGTATTCCGACATGCCCCGTCAGCTGCTTTACGCCGTGCTGTTCGTGCTCGTCGCCGCGGCGCTGGCGGGCTGCGGCCACGCGCCGGTCGATAGCGGCGCCGCCTGCCTCGCCGACCTCACGGCGGAGCGCGTGGCATATCGCACCGCCGAGATCGCACCGCCGAAAAATCCGCTCTGCCATATCCCGACCCCGGTCAGGGTCAGCGACATCGAGGTGCCGCTCAACCAATCGGCGACGATGAGCTGCTTCCTCGCCGAGCGGCTCGCCGCGTTCGAGAAAGGCGCGGTGCAGAAGCTGGCGATGCAGGATCTCGGGCATTACGTCGTGCGCATCGAGCATCTGGGGGCGTATTCGTGCCGCGCCAATTCCGGGCGGCCCGGCCGGCTCAGCGAACACGCCTACGGGCTGGCGATCGATATTTCCGGGTTTCGCCTGTCGGACGGGAGCCGCGTCAGCGTCGAGCACGACTGGCGCGCACCGGGCCCGAAAGCAGCGTTCCTGCATCACCTCGCGCACGCCGCCTGCGGCTATTTCTCGGTGGTGCTGACGCCGGACAGCAACGCCGATCATTTCAACCATTTCCATCTCGACCTGGGGCCGGACCGGCTGTGCTCGGTCTAATCGTCATCGTCGGCGAGCAGCAGCGGCTCCCAGGCCGGCGCCAGTTCGGCACAGCGCACCGCGCGGGTCTCGCGGAACAGCGTGCGCGCCTCGACGGCGGGGCCGCGTCTGGTGCCGAGCGCCAGCACCTCGACGGTGCGCTGCCAGCCGCCTTGCGGCAGCGTCACGGTGTCCCCCGGCCGCACCGCGTGGTTGGCCTTGGCGACGGCGATGCCGTTGACGTCGACCGCGCCGGCCGCGCAGAGCCGCGTCGCGAGCGAGCGGCTCTTCGCAAACCGCGCGAACCACAACCACTGATCGAGCCGGCGGCTCGATTTGTCGTAGCGGGTGTCGGCGGCGTCGCTCACGCGAAATTCAGCTGCTTCAGCTTGGCGAAGGGATGACTGTCCTGCACTGAGGGGCGGCGCGAGGCGCGGCGCGGCGCGCTATCGAGCCGCCGCGGCCGGGCGACGAACAGCTCCACCCCGTCGCGGACCAGCGTGCGATAGTCGAGCGCCTGCAGCAGGCGCGGCAAATCGCCGGGCGTGACGCCAGCCAGCGAGGCCAGTTCGGCATCGGCGACAAACGGCCCGGCACGGCCGCGCTCGCGCGCCACCGCCGAGAGGCGCTCGAGCCGGTCGGGGCGCAGCGCCAACCCGCCGACGACCCGGCGGCCGAGCGCGGCGTAGAACGAGGCGGGCAGCGCCGGATCAACCGCGAGCGCGCGGCCGAGCGCTCGCCCACCCGGCAGCGGCGGCACCGGCCGCCCCTGCCGCACCGCCCAAAGCAGCGCGCGGAAGCGCGCGGAGTCGGCGCCGAGCAGCGGCTCGACATAGAGGCTCTCGACGCCGAAGCGAACGCCGGCACGGCCGAGCGTACGGCGGCTCGCACGGTCGAGCGCGCGCAGCTCGCCGGCGGCATCGGCACTCGTCAGGCATCCCAGCGCATCGACCAGCTGAAACGCCAGCCCGCGCGCGGCCCCGTCGAGCGGCAAGTCGCGCAACGCAAACAGCGGCTTGAGCCGGCGCTCGACCTCGCCTTTGACAAAGGACTGGAGCCGCTGGCGCACCCGCTCGCGGGCGGGGCCTTCGAGGAAGTCGCCGGCCGCGACCTCGACACGCGGAGTCAGCGGGCCCTCGCCCGCCGCGAGCCGCGCGACCAGCCCGCCGCGCCACGTCACATTGCCGACCGGGTCGATTGCGAACGCATCGTCCGCGTCAGTCGCGAGCTGCCCCGCGCGCGTGGCGATCTCGCCGCGCAACACGCGATTGGCGGCGGTCGCCAGCATCCGGCTCTCGGCGCCGTCGCTGGCGTCGGGGACAAAGCGAAAGCCGTCGAGCCGGCCGACATAGCTGCCCTCGACCAGCACCTCGCCGGATTTGTCGACCGCAGCGAGCAATTCGCCGTCACCCGCGAGATGGCGCACGAGAAATGCGGAGCGGCGATCGACAAAGCGCTGCGTCAGGGTCTCGTGCAGCGCATCGGAGAGGCGGTCCTCGATCCCGCGGGCGCGGTCCTGCCACTCGGCCGCATTATCGACCCAGTCGGAGCGATGGGTAATGTAGGTCCAGGTGCGGATATGCGCGATGCGCGCCATCAGCGTGTCGAGATCGCCGTCGACCCGGTCGAGCTGGGCGACCTGGCTGGCGATCCACGGCGTCGGCAGGCGCTCGCTCGGGCCGGCGAGATGGAGGAAGCATTGCGCCAGGAAACGCGCATGGCTGTCGCTCATCATCTTGCGGAAATCGGGGATCTGGCAGACCTCCCACAGCAGCCGCACCGCGCCCGGGTTGGTCGCCAGCGCCGCGACCTCGGGGCTGCGCGACAGCGCGCGTAGCACCTGGTGGTCGTCGGCGTCGCGCGTCTGGATGAGGCCCGGCGCCGGCGCCGGCGCGTCGAGGCTGTTGAGCAGCATCCCGACCGAATTGAAGCGCAGCGCGTTGTTGCGCCACTGGACCCGGGTCAACGCCTCGAATTTATGGCCCTCGACGGCGCTGACGATCTCCGGATCGAGCGGCCGCTCGTCGGCGGTGGTGCCGAACGTCCCGTCATTCATATGGCGCCCGGCGCGGCCGGCGATCTGGCCGATCTCGCCGGCGGCAAGACGGCGCATCCCGCGGCCGTCGAACTTGGCGAGCCGGGCAAAGGCGACATGGCTCAGATCCATGTTGAGGCCCATGCCGATCGCATCGGTGGCGACTAGGTAATCGACTTCGCCGGCCTGGAACATGCCGACCTGCGCGTTGCGGGCGCGCGGGCTCAGCGCGCCCAGCACGATCGCCGTGCCGCCGCGCTGGCGGCGCACCAGTTCGGCCAGGGAAAACACATCGGCGACGGCAAAGGCGACGACGGCGCTGCGCGGCGGCAGCCGCGTCACCTTTTTGTGGCCGCTATAGGAGAGCGTCGAGAAGCGCGGGCGGCTGACATATTCGGCGTCAGGCACGAGGCGCCGCATCAGCGGCCGGATCGTGTCGGAACCGAGGAACATCGTCTCCTTAAGGCCGCGCGCATGCAGCAGCCGCGCGGTAAAGACATGCCCGCGCTCGCGGTCGGCGCAGAGCTGGATCTCGTCGACGGCAAGAAATTCGACTGCCCGGTCGAGCGGCATCGACTCGACGGTGCAGACAAAATAGGACGGGTTCGGCGGCAGTATTTTTTCTTCGCCGGTGATCAGCGCGACCGCGCGCGGGCCGCGCAGCCTGACCACCCGGTCGTAGTTTTCACGCGCCAGCAACCGCAACGGGAAGCCGATCATGCCGCTCTGGTGATCGAGCATCCGCTCGATCGCCAGGTGGGTCTTGCCCGTATTCGTCGGCCCCAGGATCGCGACAAGGCGCGAAGCGGCGCGCAGCGTTGCCATGGCGAAAAGGTGCGGTCGCGCGGCCCCCAGGGCAAGGGGAAACGTCAAGGGGCAAGGCGGCCGTGTGAAGCTGCGGCAGTGTTACGCAGCGCGCCACGGCCAGCCGCCGAATCGGAAATTCCCGCAGTGGCGTAAGCGTTCATTAGGAAACCATCGGTAAAGGATGAATGCTAAATCGGTTCAGCGGGGTCCACGGTCAGATGCGGCAGGAAAGAACATCCCTGCTCGACGACTACTGCATGCAGCTCGGCTCGATGCTCGACCGGCGGCACACCGAGCGCGCGCTCGATGGTGCCCGGCAGAAGGCCGAGCGCGCCGCCCGGCTCGCCGAGGAAGCGCTGCAGCAAGCCCAGGAAGCCGAGCGCGCCAAAGCCAATTTCCTTGCCAACGTCACGCACGAGCTGCGTACCCCGCTCAACGCGATCATCGGTTTTTCCGAGATCATCGAGTCGGGCGGGGCGCAGGCCGACCATGCCGCCTACGGCAAATATATCCACGAGGCCGGCTCGCGCCTGCTCGGCATCATCAACGACGTCTTGACGCTGGCGCGCATCGAGGCCGGCAAGGTCGAGCTCGACGAGCAGGTCGCCTCGCTTAACGAGGTGATCGGGGTTGCGATCCGTGCCCTGCGGCTCGAGGCCCAGGCCAAATCGATCGCCGTCATCAACGAAACGCCGGCCGATCAGCTGGTCCTCATCGATCCCAGCAAGATCAAGCAGGTGCTGGTCTACCTGCTGTCGAACGCGGTCAAATTCAACAGCGAGGGCGGCAGCGTCCGCGTGTCGGCGATCCACGCGGCCGACGGCGACCTTGTCGTCGCGGTGCGCGACACCGGCTGCGGCATTCCGCTCGAATATCTCGACCGCGTACTCGAACCGTTCAGCCAGGTCGAGGACCATTTGACCCGCGAGAATGACGGCGTCGGTCTCGGCCTGCCGCTGGCCCGCGCGATGACGGGCATGCATGGCGGCCGGCTGGCGCTGAGCAGCGAGGTCGGCGTCGGCACCGTCGTCGAGATCACCCTTCCCGCGGACCGAATCCGCACAACTTCCTCCGGGTAAGCACGATGACCCAGATCATGATCCCGACGGACGACCAAGCCGGGCCAATCGGCCGGGTGATCGCCGTTTCGGCAGCGCAGCTGATCGTGCTGCTGCAGCCACCGCGCCCGGGCCAACCGGTGGCGGCCTCACCGCTGGGCATGGCCGAGCTGGTCAAGGTCCGCACGCGCGGATCGATCGTCTTCGGCATGATCAGCGGACTGCGGGTGCCGCTACCGTCGGTCGCCACCCCGGAGGACGACCTCAAGATCATCGAGGTCGAACTGATCGGTGAGACCACTTATGCCCCGTCGGGCCGCACCGACGGGTTCCGGCGCGGCGTCTCGGTGTTCCCGGCGCTCGAGGATTCGGTGTATCTCGCGACGCCCGAAGACCTCGGCCAAGTCTACGCGCCGCCGCGCGAGGCAGCGATTCCGGTCGGTTCGATCCACCAGAACAACGACGTCCCCGCCTTCCTTCTGGTCAACGACCTGCTCGGCAAGCATTTCAGCGTCGTCGGCACCACCGGCTCGGGCAAATCCTGCGCGGTCGCGACGATCCTGCGCTCGATCATCGACAAGAACCCGCACGCCCACGTCATCCTGCTCGACCCGCATTGCGAATACGCGCATGCCTTCCCCGACGAAGCGATCGTGTTGAGCCCCGGCGAGGGGCTGCACCTGCCGTACTGGCTGTTCAATTTTGACGAGATCGCCGAAGTGGTCCTCGGCACCTCCACGCACCGCGCCGAACAGGCGAAAATCCTCGGCGAGGCGGTGTTGAGCGCCAAGCTCGCCTATATCGGCAAGTCGCTTACCGACCGGCATTGCAGCGTCGACACACCGATGCCGTATCGCATCTCCGACCTGGTGCGCCACCTCGACGGGGTAATGGGCTCGCTCAACCGCCCCGAAAGCGTCGCCGCTTACCAGCTCGTCAAGACCCGCATCCTCGCGCTGCAGAACGACGTGCGCTTCAGCTTCATGTTCGGCAACAACCTCACGCTGCGCGACGAGATGTCGGACATCCTGGCCCAGCTGTTCCGCATCCCGGTCAGCGGCAAGCCGATCACGATCCTCGACCTGTCGGGCGTTCCGTCCGAAGTGCTCAATGTCGTGGTCTCGGTGATCTGCCGGCTGACCTTCGACTTCTCGGTGTGGAGCGAGACGCAGATGCCGATCACCATCGTCTGCGAGGAAGCGCACCGCTACGCGCCGGCCGACAAGGACGCCGGGTTCGAGCCGGTCAAGCGGGCGCTGTCGCGCATCGCCAAGGAGGGCCGCAAATACGGCGTGTCGCTGTGCGTCGTCAGCCAGCGTCCGTCCGACCTCTCGCCGAGCCTGCTGTCCGAGTGCAATACGCTGTTCGCGCTGCGCATGACCAGCCAGGAAGACCAGGACATCATCCGCGGCGCGCTGCCGGAAGCCTCGCACGGGCTGATGAAGTTCCTCCCGGCGCTGCGCAACGGCGAAGCGATCGTCGTCGGCGAAGGCGTCTCGATGCCGATGCGCATCTGCTTCGACGAGCTGCCCGAGCACTACCGTCCGCGCAGCGCAACCGCGTCGTTCACCACCGCCTGGTCGCGCGATGCGGCCGACCGCTCCGAGGTCGAGCAGACCGTCGAGCGCTGGCGCCGCGGCGTCCGGCACGCGGCCTGATTCTTCAGCGCGATCGCCGCCCACGATCCGGTCAATACGAAATCCGCGCGACCTCGCGCAGCTCGCCGGGAGTCGTGGTGCCATAACCGAAGAATTCGAGATAGGCCGGGATCTGCTCGAACAGCATGTCGGTGCCGATCTGGTAGCGGCAGCCGCGCCGCGCGGCGATTTCCAGCACTGGGGTCATCTCGGCCTTGAGCACGACCTCGCCGACAAAGGTCGACGGGTCGAGCCGCAAGGGATCGAACGGCAACGGATCGTCCGCCTTCATGCCGAGCGGCGTCGCATTGACCACAAGATCGTAGCCGGACGGGTCGTTATCGCGCAGCGCGACCGGCAGATCCGGATAATGCTTCGCTAACCGAGACGCCAGCGCTTCTGCCGTCTCGGCCCGAATATCGCACAGCGCCAACGAGCCGGGCCGCTCGGCGGCGATCGAAGCGGCGATCGCCGAGCCGACCCCGCCGGTGCCGATCACCAGGCATTTGGCGCCGGCGAAGTCGAACCCCTTGCGTCTGGCGCCGCGGGTAAACCCGTCGCCATCGAAAATGTCGCCGTAGAGCGAGCCGTCGGCGCGGCGCAGGATCGCGTTGCACGCGCCGGCGACCCGCACCGCGACGCTCGCCGCGTCGAGCAGGGCGACGGTCGTCACCTTGTGCGGCATCGTGACCAGCGCGCCCTGGATATTGCTGAGCCGGAACAGTGGCTTGAGGAAAGCCGGGTAATCCTCGGCGCGAACTCCCATCGGCACGACGACCGCGTCAATGCCATGGCGCTCGAACCACGGGTTGTAGATCATCGGCGCCTTGAAGGTCTCGGTCGGGTAGCCGAGATGAGCGATCAGCGAGGTAAGTCCGGTAATCATCGACTGCCTCTTCCGCGCCGCACCTTGCGATGCCGGTTTTGGCGCCACATATTCGAATAAGTCTCTGTCCAACCAGCCCCGATTTGCCCGATGACCCAGGAAACCCGGACCTTCCAGGCGGAAGTCAGCCGTCTACTCGATATCGTCGCCCACTCGCTCTACAGCGAGAAGGAAATCTTTCTGCGCGAGCTGATCTCCAACGCCTCGGATGCGTGCGATCGGCTGCGCTACGCCGCGATCACCGAGCCGAGCCTCACCACCGGCGATTCCGATTACCGGGTGGTGCTGACCCCGGTCAAATCGTCGAAAACGCTGACCATTGCCGATAACGGCATCGGCATGAACCATGACGAGCTCGTTGAAAATCTCGGCACCATCGCCCGTTCCGGCACCGCGGCCTTCATGAAGGAGCTGAGCGGCGACGAGAAGAAGGATGTCAGCCTGATCGGCCAGTTCGGCGTCGGTTTCTATTCGGCCTTCATGGTCGCCGACCGGGTCGAGGTGCTGAGCCGCAAGGCCGGCGAGGAGCAAGGCTGGCGCTGGGAGAGCGACGGCAAAGGCGAATTCACCATCGAGCCCGAGCCGAACCTCAAGCGCGGCACCCGCATCATGCTGCACATCCGCGAGGGCGACGAGGACTACCTCGAACCGCAGCGCCTGCGGCAGATCGTCAAGACCTATTCCGACCATATCGCGCTGCCGATCGTGCTCGCCGACGGCAACAAGGACGAGACGATCAACACCGCCTCGGCGCTATGGACCCGGCCGCGCGGCGAGATCACCGAAGAGCAATACAAGGAATTCTATCATCACGTCGGCCACGGCTTCGACGCGCCATGGCTGACGCTGCACGCCCGCGCCGAGGGCATGGTCGAATACACCTACCTGCTGTTCGTGCCGGAAACCAAGCCGTTCGACCTGTTCGAACCCGAGCGCAAGACGCAGGTAAAGCTCTACGTCCGCCGCGTGTTCATCACGGGCGAGAGCGAGATGCTGCCGCCCTATCTGCGCTTCCTGCGCGGCGTCGTGGACAGCGAGGATTTGCCGCTCAACATCAGCCGCGAGATGCTGCAGTCGAACCCGATGGTCGCGCGCATGCGGCGGCAATTGACCGGCCGGGTACTCGGCGAATTGCAGAAAAAGGCCACCGACGCGCCTGAGGAATACGCCAAGTTCTGGGACAATTTCGGCGCGGTGCTCAAGGAAGGCCTTTATGAGGACCGCGACCAGCGCGACACGCTGCTCACGCTCGCGCGGTTCCGTTCGACGACGCGCGACGATCTCGTCTCGCTCGACGACTATGTCGCGGCGATGAAGCCGGGCCAGGAGGCGATCTACACAATCACCGGCGATAATCTTGAGCTGGTGCGCCAGAGCCCGCAACTGGAAGGCTTCCGCGCGCGCGGTGTCGAGGTGCTGCTGCTGACCGACCCGATCGACGAGTTCTGGGTCGGCGCAATCGCCGCCTACAAGGAAAAGCCGTTCAAATCCGCGACGCGCGGCGGTGCCGACCTCGACAAGATCGAAGCGCCGGCGGACAAGCCGGAAGACAACAAGCCCGAGCCGCCAGCCAAGCTTGGCGGGCTCATCGCGATTTTCAAGCTGGCGCTCGGCGACGCGGTTAAGGACGTGCGCAGCTCGGCGCGGTTGACCGACAGCGCGGTGTGCCTTGTCGCCGACGAGGGCGACATGGACATGCACCTCGAGCGCCTGCTGAAGCAGCACCGCCAGCTCGATACGGCCTCGAAGCGCATCCTCGAAGTCAACCCAAACCACCGGCTGATCGAGCGGCTGGCGGCGACGGTCGGCGAAACCGGCGCCTCCGACCAGCTCGGCGAATTCGCCTGGCTGCTGCTCGACCAGGCACGCATCATCGAGGGCGAGCAGCTCCCCGACCCGCCGGCCTTCGCCCGCCGCCTGGCGATGCTGCTGGAGCGCGGGCTGCCGGCAAGCTGACCCTCACCCGACCGCCGCTAACGCGGCGGCCACCCTCTCCCGCATTGCGGGGGAGGGGCTAAAGGCGCGGACGTAGAATCCCTCTCCCGCATTGCGGGAGAGGGTGGCGAGCGTTTACGAAAAATATGGCGCCTGGCCGGGCGGCAGCGCCACCTCGAACACATTGAGCGCGTTGCCGATCGCGGTATAGTAGCCGATCACCGTGCCGAGCTCGACGACGCCCTTTTCGCCGAACGCGGCGACCGCTTCGGCAAAGCTCGCATCCGACAGGCGCTTGGTATCGATCAGCTCGGTGACGAGCCGGTAGACCAGCGCCTGATCCTTGGCCTCGAAATGCGGCACCGCGCCGGTGCGGATCGCCTCGATCGCGGCCGCGGGCACGCCGCCCTCGATCGCCAGCGGCGCGTGCGCGTGCCATTCGTAATTCGCCCGGATGTGGCGCGCCGTCAGGCAGATCGCCAGCTCCGACAGCGCCGGCGACAGCGAGCTGCCCCAGCGCAGGTATTCGCCAAGCCGCGACAGGTGCTTACAGACTTCCGGCGAGCGGTACAGGATTTCGAACGGGCCGCCGAACCGGCCGCGCTTGCCGCCGACGATCTCGTCGACCACGGCCTGCTGGGCGGGACTGCGCTGAGCGGGGGTGAGCTGAGTGTAGCGCGGCATAAGGAACTCCCTCGAGGTGTGTCGGTTATCAAGTTACAGCGAATTAATCCTGTCGAAAGCCGGCTGTTAGCTTGCGACGCCATTTTGCGCTCAGATGCCTGGAGCGGCGGGGTCGGGCTCGTGCCGACCGGCTCAGGCCAGGAGACCAGGGACCATGGGTTTGACCTCACCTCGCCGCCGCGCGGCGTTCGCGGCCATCGGGCTCAGCACCGTCCTCGCGCTTTGTCCGCAAGTATGGGCGCAGACCCCGGACACCAGCACCACGGCGCCGCCGGCGGTCGCCGCCCCCGGCACCGTGCTGCAGCAGCAGAGCTTCGCGCCGCTGGTCAAGCGCGTGCTGCCGGCCGTCGTCAACATCTCGGTGACCGAAGGCGCCCAAAAGGCCTCACCGATGGCCGACCGGGAAGACGAGGATCAAGGTCAGAATTTCCGCCAGTCGCCATTCGACGAGATGCTGCGCCGCTTCTTCGACCAGCAGGGCCAGAATAACCCGTTCGAACAAGGCCCGGGCGATGACGGCGGCTCGGTCAAGCGCATCGCGCTGGGCTCCGGCTTCATCATCGACGCCGACGGCCATATCGTAACCAACAACCATGTCGTCGGCGACGCCAGCAAGGTCGAGGTGACGCTGCAGGACGGCGACAAATACACCGCCAAGATCGTCGGCCGCGATACCCGCACCGACCTCGCGGTGCTGAAGATCGATGCCGGCAAGAAGCTGCCCTATGTGAGCTTCGGCGACAGCGACGCGGCGCAGATCGGCGACTGGGTGGTCGCGGTCGGCAACCCGTTCGGGCTGGGCGGCTCGGTGACCACGGGCATCATCTCGGCGCGCGGCCGTGACATCCATACCGGCCAGTTCGACGATTTCCTGCAGATCGACGCACCGATCAACCGCGGCAATTCCGGCGGCCCGACCTTCAACCTGAGCGGCCAGGTCATCGGTATCAACACCGCGATCTATTCACCCAATGGCGGCAGCGTCGGTATCGGCTTTGCGGTGCCGTCAAACGTCGCGAAGACCGTTGTCGCCGCGCTCGAAGAGCATGGCAAGGTCGAGCGCGGCTGGCTCGGCGTGCAGATCCAGGAGGTGACGCCGGCGATCGCCTCGAGCCTCGGGCTCAAGAACGACCACGGCGCGCTCGTCGCGATGGTGACGCCGAACAGCCCCAGCGCCGCGGCCGGCCTCAAGCAGGGCGACGTGGTCCTCGCCTTCGATGGCAAGGACATCAGCAAGCTGCGCGACCTGCCGCACGACGTCGCCGACACCGCGCCCGGCACGCAGGCGGCGCTGACGGTGTGGCGCGACGGCAAGCAGCAGCAGGTCGACATCAAGCTCGGCGAGATGCCCGCCAATCCTGAAGTCGCCTCCAACAACAACGACGACAACAACCAACCGCAAGGACAGTCGGGTGAAAATCATGCCCGGGCGATGGGGCTGCAGCTCGCGCCGCTGACCACCGATATGCGCAGCGAGCTGCATCTCGGGCGCGACGTCCACGGCGTGGTGATCACCCATGTCGATAATGGCAGCGTCGCCGACAATATCGGCCTCAGCCGGGGCGACGTGATCATGGCGATCGATCAGCAGCCGGCGACCTCGCCGAAGGAAGCGGCACAGCGATTGAGCGACATCGCCAAATCACCGAGCAAAAGCGCGCTGCTGCTGCTCAACCGCCACGGCGTGACGCAGTATCTCGGCATCCAGCTCGGCAAGAACCAGGGTTAGCGGCCCTCACCGCAACGGAAAGGGCGCCCGCCGGGCGCCCTTTTTTGCGTCCTGCAGCCGTACGGCCAGCGGCTAGCGGTAGCGCCAGGCGGGCTCAGGCGCGGCGACGCCGTCGCGCGACGCCAGCGGCATCTTGGCCTCCAGCCGTTCCAGCTCGATGCGCGTGCGCGCACCGGCGCGCAGCAGCCGGTCGGTCGCCTCGCGCAAGCCGAACCGGCTTTCCTGCGTGTCCGCGGCCAGCGCCGCATCGAACGCGGCGAGGAAGGCGGCGATATCGCCATCGACCCGGCTGCGCAACTCCTGGCCGATAAAGGCGCCGTTGCGCGCGGCATCGGAATCGCGCGGCTGCTGCGCGCCTGGGCGACCCTCGGAGATCGGGTAAAGATCGCGGCCGTTGGACTGCGGCAAATCGCGATCGGCGGCCATCGGCGCCTGCGGTACGGCGATGCCCGGTCGCGCCGCCGGCTCGAGGCTGTGCCCATTGCCGTTGCCGTTCGTTCGCAACAGCCCGTTCCCGCCATCGGTCCCGGCACCATTGCCATTCCTGACACCGTTGCCATGCCCGCTGCCATTGCCGAGCGACAGATGAAGCTTGCGGCGCGGCTCGCCATTCGCCTCCGCGCTGTTGGGCGCGGCCAGCGGACGCGCATCCGCGGCCGGTTCGTGGCGCAACAGCGCTGCCGGCGGTTCAACCTGCGGTTCGAGCAGCGCCGAACCGTTGGCTGCCGCATCGGCAGCCGGAGCTTTGACGAGCTGCATTTCCTGCGGTGACGGCGCCGAAGCATCGGCTGCCGACTTTCCCCGGCTGCGGCTTACGATATAGGAGATCGCCGGCGGCGAGCAATCATAAGTCCGAGCAATGCTTGAAAGCGTTTCACCTTGTTCGTAACGGGCCATGATCAATGGCCAATCCGATTGAGGAATCTTGCCTCTTTTACCTGACTTTTCCATCCCTACCTTATCCATGCGTCTTCAGAGCGGGCATTTGATGATCTCTGTCATAAGTTGTTATTTGGACTCTGAGCACACTGCGAGAGCCAACAAAGCTACATCGGAGGATACAACCTCGGCTTTTTGCAGCATGGTCGGTCGGTTTCTAACCCCACCTTGTCGAAACAAGGCCAACCGGAAGTGAATTCTAGGCGTTAACAATAGCGCCAACAAAGTTCTTAGTGAAGCGTTTTATTCGATCGGATTGAGAAATTTCAACCGTGAATTTTATGGGTCAAAGCGGCGAAGGTTTGCTCGATACCATCAAATGCGGATGATCTTGCCCGGGTTCATCAGGTTATCGGGGTCTATAGCCCGCTTGATCGAAGCCATGAGATCGACCGCTTCGCCATGCTCGGCGAATAGGAAATCTATCTTGCCGTAGCCAATACCGTGCTCGCCGGTACAGGTGCCGTCCATCGCCAGTGCGCGTGTGACCATTCGGTCGTTGAGCCGGCTCGCTTCGGCGATTTCTTCGGGGCGACTGGGGTCGATCATGAAAATGAGGTGGAAATTACCGTCGCCGACATGGCCCGCGAGCGCCGACGGGATCGATGACTGTGCGAGATCGCGCTTTGTCTCGGCAATGCATTCGGCGAGCCGCGAAATCGGCACGCAGACATCGGTCGGCCAGCCTTTCGAGCCGGGGCGCAGGGCGAGCGCGGCGTAATAGGCGTCGTGCCGCGCCTGCCACAGTTTCGATCGCTCTTCCTGCGAGCTGGCCCAGCGGAAATCGTCGCCGCCGTGCTCGCCGGCGATGTCCTTGACCAGCTCGACCTGCTCGGCAACGCCGGCGGTCGTGCCATGAAACTCGAAGAAGAGGGTCGGCGCGACCTTATGGTCGAGCTTCGAGTATTTGTTGATCGCCTCCATCTGCGGCTCGTCGAGCAGCTCGATGCGGGCGACGGGGATGCCGCTCTGGATCGTCAGGATGACCGTATTGACCGCATCCTCGATGGTCGGGAAGGCGCACACCGCGGCGGAGATTGCCTCGGGGATGCCGTAAAGCCGCACCGTCACCTCGGTGATGACGCCCAGCGTCCCCTCCGAGCCGACAAACAGCCGCGTGAGGTCGTAGCCCGCCGCCGATTTGCGGGCCCGGCTCGAGGTCCGAATAACTCGCCCGTCGGGCAGCACGACCGTTAGCGACAGGACATTCTCGCGCATCGTGCCGTAGCGCACGGCGTTGGTGCCCGAGGCGCGGGTCGACGCCATGCCGCCGAGCGAGGCGTCGGCGCCGGGATCGATCGGGAAGAACAGCCCGGTGTCGCGCAGGTACTCGTTCAATTGCTTGCGGGTGACACCGGCCTCGACCGTCACATCGAGGTCTTCGGCATTGACCCGCAGCACATGGTTCATCTGCGACACGTCGATGCACACGCCGCCCTTCAACGCCGCGACATGCCCTTCAAGCGAGGTGCCGGTGCCGAACGGCACGATCGGCGACTTGTACTGCGCGCATAATTTGACGATCTCGACCACCTCGCCGGTGCTCTGCACGAAGGCGACCGCGTCGGGCGCGTGCGGCTGATGGTACGACTCGTCCTTGCCATGCTGATCGCATACCGCGGCCGAGGTCGACAGCCGGTCGCCGAGGCGCTGCCGCAGCGCCGCGATCAGCTCCGGTTTGACAGGTACGCGAGCGAGAACGGGCGCGCTCATCGCCGGCCCCTTCTTAAAGCGGATTATCGATAGCCGAGGCTTACTCCCGCATTACACGCACCGCAATGCGATAGCACGTTGAAGATGACTGATATGCGATCAAGCCGGGAAAGACCCGCTGCCGCCGCGCGATTGGCCGGTGACGGCGCCGGCAAGGATCGAAGGTTCAAACGCGGTCGAACCTGCGCTAGGCTTGGGGCTGGAAGAATCTGGAGGTCGCGATGCCGCTGGCGGCGGTCACGCTCGACGACAAATACGCGCTCGAAGAAGGCCGCGTGTACCTCACCGGCACCCAGGCGCTGGTGCGGCTGCCGATCATGCAGCGCCAGCGCGATGCGGCGGCCGGGCTCAACACCGGCTGCTTTATCGCCGGCTATCGCGGCTCGCCACTGGGCGGGTTCGACCAGGCGCTATGGGGCGCGCGGCGCTTTCTCGACAACAACCACATCAAGTTCCAGCCGGCGATCAACGAGGAGATCGGCGCCACCTCGGTATGGGGCTCGCAGCAGATCGGCCTTTTTCCGGGCGCCAAATATGACGGCGTCTTTGCGATCTGGTACGGCAAGGGGCCCGGCGTCGACCGCAGCGGCGACCCGCTGAAGCACGGCAACTCGGCCGGCACCGCGCCCTATGGCGGCGTCCTGGCGATCGCCGGCGACGACCATACCTGCAAGTCCTCGACCTTGGCGCACCAGTCCGAACTGGCGTTTGTCGACGCCTCGATCCCGATCCTCAACCCGGCGGGGGTCGAGGACATTCTCGATCTCGGCCTTTACGGCTGGGCGATGTCGCGCTATTCGGGGTGTTGGGTCGGGTTCAAGACCGTCGCCGAAACGATGGATTCGTCGGCCTCGGTGACGCTTCACCCCGACCGCGTGCGCATCGTCACACCGCAGGATTTCGCGATGCCGCCGGGCGGGCTCGGCATTCGCTGGCCCGACACGCCGCTCGACCAGGAAATGCGGCTGCATCGCCACAAGCTCGAAGCGGTGCGCGCCTTCGCCCGCGCCAACCGGCTCGACCGCGTCGTGCTCGACAGCGCCAAGCCGCGCTTCGGCATCGTTACCACCGGAAAGTCCTATCTCGATGTCTGCCAGGCGCTCGACGATCTCGGCATCGATGAGCGCGAGGCCGCGGCGATCGGGCTTAGACTCTACAAGGTTGCAATGGCTTGGCCGCTCGAACCTCACGGCGTGCGCGAGTTCGCCGAGGGGCTCGACGAGGTGCTGGTGGTCGAGGAAAA
>DASZLY010000153.1:0-6078 GCA_035552135.1 Allostellaceae bacterium
GCGCGCCGAGCTTTACGCCGAGCGCTCGCCCCTGAGCCATGTCGGCGGGCTGAACTGCCCGGTGATCTTCTTCCAGGGCGCCGACGACCGCGTCGTGCCGCCGAACCAGACCGAGATGATGGTCGAGGCGCTGCGCCGGCGCGGCATCCCCTGCGGCTACCTGCTATTCGCCGGCGAGGGTCACGGCTTTCGCCGTGCCGAGAACATCAAGCGGGCACTCGACGCCGAGCTCTATTTCTATGCCGAGCTGGTGTTCAAGACGCGGCTGAGTTTTTAACGCTGGAGGGGCCTTGGTGCGTCCTTCGAGACGGCGCTTCGCGCCCCTCAGGATGAGGGTTTTTTCTTAAGCCATCCTCTCGCTTCCCTCATCCTGACGAGCGCCGTTAGGAGCGTCTCGAAGGACGTACGGCGGTTTTGCGGCTTCGTCGAGAGACTAGGCAAACAGAAGCCGCTATGGTGCGGTGCGACGCCTGATCTATCGGAGCCGACATGCCCATCATTTCCGAGGTGCTCGACAGCCTCGACGAGCTCGTGCAGACCCGCCACGACATCCACGCCCATCCCGAGCTCGGCTTCGAGGAGGAACGCACCGCCGACATCGTCGAGGCCAAGCTCAAGGAGTTCGGCTGCGAGGTGCATCGCGGGCTGGCGGTGACCGGAGTGGTCGGCACGATCCGGCGCGGCAATTCCCTCAAGGCGATCGGGTTGCGCGCCGATATGGACTGCCTGCCGATGCAGGAGCTGAACGCGTTCGCGCACCGCTCGACGCATGACGGCAAGATGCATGCCTGCGGCCATGACGGCCACACGACGATGCTGCTCGGCGCCGCGAAATATTTGTCGAAGACCAGGAATTTCGACGGCACGGTGCATTTCATCTTTCAGCCCGGCGAGGAAGGCCATGGCGGCGGCCGGGTCATGGTCGAAGAGGGGCTGTTCGAGAAATTCCCCTGCGACGCGGTCTTCGCGATGCACAACAAGCCGGGCATCGCGATCGGCAATTTCGCCACCAGAGCGGGGCCGCTGCTCGCCGCAACCGACCGCTTCGACATCACCGTGCGCGGGCAAGGCGTCCACGCCGCCTACCCGCAAGGCGGCATCGACCCTTTCGTCCCCGCAGCGCAGATCGTCACCGCGCTGCAATCGATCGTCGCGCGCAATGTCGACCCGATCGACTCCGCGGTGGTGACGGTCGGCTTCATGCGCGGCGGCACCGCCTATAACGTCATCCCCGACGAGGTGCAGATCGGCGGCACGGTGCGCACCTTCCGGGCAGAGACCCAAGACCTCATCGAGCGCCGCATGAAAGAGATCGTCAAGGGCATCGCAGCGGCGTGCGGCGCCACCGCGACGTTCAATTTCCGGCGCGGCTATCCGCCGACCGTCAACCACGCCGCCGAGGCGGCATTCGCCTGCGACGTCGCGGCCGAGATCGGCGGCGGCGACAAGGTCAACCGCAACGTCTCGCCGACGTTGGGCGGCGAAGACTTCTCGTACATGCTGCAGGCGGTGCCGGGCGCGATGATGTGGCTCGGCAACGGGGACGGCGAAGGCGGCTGCTACCTGCACAACGCCAAATACGACTTCAACGACACCGCGCTGCCCTATGGCGTCAGCTTCTTCGTGCGGCTGGCCGAGCGCTTCCTCGAAAAGACCGAACAGGAAACCGACCGATGAGAGTGCATGTCGTCAACGTGCTGCGCGGCGATCCCGACGTCGCCGGCAAGACGCTCGACCGCTTCGCCAGCTTCGCCCGCGGCGTCGAGGAGCGCGGTTTCGACGGGCTGTGGCTGACCGATTCCTTTGGCCGCGGTCGCCCGACGATGGACCCGATCGTGCTGATGAGCGTCGCCGCCACGGTGACAAGCAAGGTCGAGATCGGCACCTGCGTGCTGCAAGTGCCGGTGCGCCACCCGGTCGAGCTGGCGCATCGCTGCGAAAGCCTGCACGCGCTGCTCGGCCACCGGTTGATGCTGGGTCTCGGCTGCGGCTCGACCAAGGCCGATTTCGACCTTGTCGGCGAGGATTACGAGGCGCGCTTCAAGACGCTGATGTCGTCGCTCGAAATCATGCGCGAGGCGTGGGCCGGCAATGAGGTCGCCGGCGGCCGGCTGACGCCGTGGCCGGGCACCGAAGGCGGCCCCAATCTGATGCTCGGCGCGTGGCGCAACAAGCGCTGGATCGTCTACGCCGCCGAGCGCTGCGCCGGGTGGATCGCCTCAGGCCTCTACAGTCAGCCCGAGGAGCTGGAAGCCGGCGTCAAGTTCTATCGCGACGCCGGCGGCAAGCGCGCCGTGCTATCGAACGTGATCGTCGAGTTGCAGGGCGATATCGCCAGCATGCCGCTCGCCGGGCGGGCGACGATGCAGATCACCAGCGCCGAGGAGGCGCTCGACCGCCTCCGGCGCATCCGCGCGGTCGGCTTTGACGACGTCTTGTGCATGGTGCGGCCCGAAGGCCTCGACGATCTGGCGCGGTTACGGGACCAGCTTTAATTGGACCGCGGGCGTCTCGCCCGCCCGGCGCGGCAAACAAGCGGGCGGGACGCCGGTGGTCCACCATATTGACGCCCGCCCGCCCGCCACTTACCTAAGCCTCCCATGGCTGTGCTGCCGATCATCACTGCGCCCGACCCGCGCCTCAAGCTCGTCGCCAGGCGCGTCGACAAGGTCGACGCCCAGACACGCCGGCTGATGGACGACATGCTGGAGACGATGTACGGCTCGATCGGCATCGGGCTCGCGGCGCCGCAGGTCGGCGCGTCGAAGCGCATCATTGTGATCGATGTCGCGCGCGAGGGCGAGAAGGCGCGGCCGATGCGCATCGCCAATCCCGAGATATTGTGGCGCTCGGCCGAGACGACCGTCGCCAACGAAGGCTGCCTATCACTGCCCGAGCAATACGCCGATGTCAGCCGCGCCGCTTCGATCAAGCTGCGCTATATCGACCACGAGAACGAAATCCGCGAGATCGATGCGGACGGGCTGCTCGCCACCTGCATCCAGCACGAAATCGACCATCTCGACGGCGTGCTGTTCGTCGACCACATCTCGACGCTGAAGCGCGGCATGATCCTGCGCAAGCTGGCCAAGGCCAAGCGCAGCCGCGTGCCGGCGCCGGCGTAGGAACGCGGGGCGTCCCGCCCGCCTGCAGGCGAGACGCCTGCGGTCCATAAACGTGCAGGCGAGACGTCTGCGGTCCGTCATATGAAACAGGCGCTCGATCTCGTCTTCATGGGGACCCCGGAATTCGCGACGACGATCCTCGACGCGCTGCTCGCGGCCGGGCATCGGCTGAAGGCGGTCTATTCGCAGCCGCCGCGGCCGGCGGGGCGCGGGCATCGTGTGCTGCCCTCGCCGGTGCAGGAACTGGCCGAGGACCGCGGCATCGCGGTGCGCTGTCCGACGAGCTTGCGCGACCCGGCGACCCAGGCGGAATTCGCCGCGCTCGCCGCCGATGCGGCAATCGTCGCCGCCTACGGGCTGATCCTGCCGCCGGCGATCCTCAGCGGCCCGCGGCTCGGCTGTCTCAACGTCCACGCTTCGCTGTTGCCGCGCTGGCGCGGCGCGGCGCCGATCCAGCGCGCGATCCTAGACGGCGACTGCGAGACCGGCGTCACGATCATGCAGATGGATGCGGGGCTCGATACCGGGGCGATCTTGTTGCAGCACGCCGAGCCGATCCACGCGACGACGACCGCGGGCGAGCTGACGCGGCAACTCGCGGCGCTCGGCGGCGAGCAGATCGTGACCGCGCTCGACCGCCTGACCGAGGGCACGCTCCACCCGCATCCGCAGCCCGACACCGGCGCCACCTATGCGAAGAAGCTGTCGCGCGACGAGGCGCGGCTCGACTGGCGGCTGCCGGCAAGTCGGCTGGAGCGCCAGGTGCGCGCCTTCGACCCATGGCCGGGGGCTTATTTTCTCGCCGGCCCAGGGGCGGGCGAACGTATCCGCGTGCTTTCGGCCGAGGTCATGGCCGAAGGCGGCGCGCCGGGGACGGTGCTCGACGAGCTGCTGACGATTGCGTGTGGTGACGGCGCGCTGCGGCCGCTGCAGGTGCAGCGCGCCGGACGCGGCGCAATGGATGCGGCGGCGCTGCTGCGCGGCTTCGCGCTGCCGCCGGGAACGGTGCTGCCCATAGGGCATCGATGATGCCCCGCTACCGGCTGACGATCGAATATGACGGCACCGGGCTCGTCGGCTGGCAGCGCCAGCCGGCGGGGGTCTCGGTGCAGGCGGCGCTCGAAGACGCGGCCGCAAAATTCTGCGGCGAGCGGGTCAAAGTGCACGGCGCCGGGCGCACCGATGCCGGGGTGCATGCGTTGGCGCAGGTCGCGCATCTCGACCTGCCGCGCGCCTACCCCGGCGACACGATCCGCGGCGCGCTCAACCACCATTTGCGGCCGGTTGCGGTCAGCGTGTTGGCGGCGGAGGAGACCGCGGCCGATTTCAATGCGAGGCGCTCGGCGATCGGGCGGGTCTACCGCTACCGCATCCTCAACCGCCGGCCGCCGCCGATGCTCGACCGGCACCGCGTGTGGCATGTGTCGCCGCCGCTCGATGTCGCGGCGATGCAGGCGGGGGCGCGGCACCTCGTCGGCCGCCATGATTTCACGACGTTCCGCGACTCGCTGTGCCAGGCGAAATCGCCGGTGAAGACGCTGGACGCGCTCGAGGTGAGCCGCGTCGGCGCGGAAATACACATCGAGGCGCGGGCGCGCTCGTTCCTGCACCACCAGGTGCGCAACATGGCCGGGACGTTGAAGCTGGTCGGGCTCGGCCAATGGTCGCCCGACGACGTCGCGCGGGCGCTCGACATCCGCGACCGCCGCGCCGGGGGCCCGACCGCCCCGGCCGAGGGGCTCTATCTGGTCGAGGTGGTCTATAAAGCGACGCTTTAACGCAAAGACCGCAAAGGGTTCGCGAAGAACGCGAAGACCTTCGAAACCGGCGCGAAGCGCCATAAATTCACAATGAGGCAGTGAGGCGGTGAGCGTTCAAACGCACTGGCGGGCTCACTGCCTCACCGCCTCATTGTTCAAAAATATTGCGCGCTGACGCGCGCGATGAGAGCTTCGCGTTCTTTGCGTTTGATCGCTTGTTTTCAGTAAAGCGCGGCGCTGACGTGGCTCAGGAGGGTCGCGAGGCCGACGTCGGCGAGGATGACGAGCGCGGCGCGCGGCCGGGTGACGGCGAGCGCGACGCGCGAGACGAACCATTCGTAGACCAGCGCGGCGATGCCGACGATCAGGTCGGCGATCAGCATTCCTTCGGCCGACAGCGCGCCCGCCGCGCCCAGCAACGCAACCGCGGTGAACAGGACGATCTGCGGCACCTGGCACCAGTTATAGGCGACCATGAAGCCGAAATAACGGTCGCCGCGCTGCAGCCAGTCGGCCAAAGGCAGCATCAACAGCGGGAAGGCGACCCACGAGATCACGTAATGGATCGTCTCGACCGCCAGCATGCGCCAGGTGTCGATCTCGGGCGACGGGCCGAGCTCGATCGGGAAGGCCAAGAGGATCAGGTAGAACGGGAAGCACAGCCCGCCGGCGCGGAAGGAATGCCAGAACCCCTCCTCGCTCGCGTCGAAGCATTGCATGCCGCCGGAATCGCCGCGCGCCAGGCGCAGCGCACCGGTGAGGGCCAGCCATGCTTCCGCCGCCCAGCCCGTACTTGCCATCTCGCCTCAGGCGTTGCCGAAGAAACGGTCGAGAAACCCGCCGTAAATCTGCACGAGCCGGGCGATATCGGCGAGCTCGACGCGCTCGTCGACCTTGTGCATCGTCTGGCCGACCAGGCCGAACTCGGCGACCGGGCAATAGGCCTGGATAAAGCGCGCATCGGAGGTGCCGCCGGTAGTGCTGAGCTCGGTGTCGAGCCCGGTCACCTCGCGGATCGCGCCGGCCAGGCAGTCGCTGACCTTGCCCGGCGGCACGAGGAAGCTTTCGCCGCTGACCTCCCAGGCGAGCTTGTAGTTCGGGTCGACGCGGTCGAGCGCCTCCTTGACCCAATTCTTGAGCTTGGCGCTCGACCACAGATCGTTGAAGCGGATGTTGAACACCGCCTTCGCCGC
>DASZLY010000154.1:0-1705 GCA_035552135.1 Allostellaceae bacterium
AAGCCGCGGTTGAAGCTCGCCACCATGCGGGCGCGGCGATCGCCGTTGGGGGCCTCGGCGTCGACCAGGGCCAGCATCTCGTTGCGCCACTTCTGCCCCTCGTTGGCGCCGCAGATGCCGCGCAGGTAATGCAGCGCCCCCAGGATCTCGGCGAGCCGCTGCAGCGTGGCGTCATAGGGCGCGGCCGGTTCCTGCGCCCAAGCGGGTGTCAATGCGGGTGTCAATGCGGGTGTCAATGCGGGCGCGCTTGCCGTCAGGAGGCCGACCAGAGCGAGGATCAGTAGGCGTCGCGCCATGATGCGTCGGGAGGATGCGTCGCGTTGATGGGTCGGTTCGAGATAGGCCGGGGCGCCGCGCCTGGCAAGCCGCTTGCCTGGCAAGCCGCTTGCTCGACAAGCCGCCGCGATCATGCCTTCATGATTGTGGGATCAAACCGCCGGAAAAGTGGCGATGATGTGCGCGCAATGCGGTCGCGCTCACGCGCACACGCCCAAGAGTCGAAACGCCGCCGCCACGATCTCGGCAAGACCCGGCGTGGTCGGCAGCCCGGCGAGTTCCGGAGGGGGCAGCCAGCGCGCCTCGGAGAGTTCCTCGTTGAGGCAGGGCTCGCCGGCGAGCCAGCGCGCCGCAAAGGGAAGAATGACGAAGTGGCGCTTGACCCGGTCGTCACGGTCGCGCGTGATGGTCTCGCGAAAACCGGCGAGGCCGACGGGCTCGATCGTCAGGCTCGTTTCCTCCCGCACCTCGCGCGTGACCGCCTGCATCAGGGTCTCGCCGATCGCGACCACGCCGCCCGGCAGGCTGAACAGGCCGTCGGCGGGCGCCCGCGCCCGCCGCACCACCAGGACCTGGCCGGCCCGCACGATGGCGGCGCTGACCGCGAGAAATGGCCGCTCCGGATAGGATCTTGCATCCGCCACGATTATCTAAGCTCCAGAGCCGGCTTGGGCGCGGCCGGCTCAATCGCGGAAGCAATGTCGCCCGATAAAGTCTTGTGCGCTATGGTTAATGCGGCCTTAATCCGCCGGCCGAGCCTGGGGGGAAACGGAGGGTCCAAATGTGCGGACGCTATTCCATCACCACCGCGCCCGAGGCCATGCGGCAGCTGTTCGGCTATCCGGAGCGGCCGAATTTTCCGCCCCGCTACAATATCGCCCCGACCCAGCCGGTGCCGATCGTGCGCCTCGATCAAGGCAAGCGGCAGTTTGCCCTGGTGCGCTGGGGGCTTATTCCGTCCTGGGTGAAGGACCCCAAGAGGTTCGCGCTCCTGCATGTGGCGCGCGGCGAATCCGTGAATGAGAAGCCGGCCTTTCGGAACGCCATGAAACGGCGGCGCTGCCTGGTGCCGGCCGACGGATTTTACGAATGGACCGAGCACGGCGAGCGCAAGCGGCCGTTCTTCATCCGGCAGAAATCCGGGGGACCGATCGCCTTCGCGGGCCTATGGGAGACTTGGGAAGGACCGAACGGGGAGGAGCTCGACAGCGTCGCCATCATCACCACGCCGGCCAACCGCCTGCTCGGCGCGATCTCCGAGCGCATGCCGGCGATCCTGCCGCCCGGTGCCTTCGATTTGTGGCTGGACTGCGCCGCGCTCGATGCCCAGACCGCGGCCGCGTTCCTGGTGCCGGCGCCCGAGGCTTTGCTCGAAGCCTATCCGGTCTCCACCGCGGTCAACCGCACCGCCAACGACGGGCCCGAGCTG
>DASZLY010000155.1:0-25416 GCA_035552135.1 Allostellaceae bacterium
CTTTACCACGGCCTCTCCGACCTCAACTGGGCCGGGTTCTATTTCACTCAAGGGCGCGAGCTGGTGCTCGGCCCGTTCCAGGGCCGGCCGGCTTGCGTGCGCATTCCCTGGGGCAACGGCGTCTGCGGCGCCGCCGCTGCGTGCGGCGCGAGCGTCCTGGTGCCCGACGTGCACGAATTCCCCGGCCACATCGCCTGCGATCCCCTCTCGCGCTCCGAGCTTGTCGTGCCGCTCGTCGAGAACGGCGCGGTCACCGGCGTGCTCGACCTCGACAGCCCTGTCGTCGCGCGCTTCGACGCCGCCGACCAGGCCGGCTGCGAAGCACTCGTCGCAATATTCCTGCGCCGCTAAAATCGCCGCAATCGCGTGGCAGCATCGCCAAGGCGATGGGCGATCGGTGCCGCAGCGACGATCAACCGGCCGCGTTCCCTCCTGTTATCGCCCCCGATAACAGGAGGTGAACAGGAGGGCAGCCTCCTGTTAATTTCCGCGCCGCAGGAGGATCGAACTTGAGGAGGGCACAATGGGCGCGATGATCGAATTTTCCCGTCCCGACGGCGGCAAGACCACGGGCTATCTGGCGAGCGCCGGCAGCGGGCGGCCGGGCATTGTCGTGATCCAGGAATGGTGGGGGCTCAACGACCAGATTTGCGGCGTCGCCGACCGCTTTGCACGGGCCGGCTACAACGCGCTGGCGCCCGACCTCTACAAGGGCCGCCTGACGGCCGTGCCCGATGAAGCCAACCACCTGATGTCGAACCTCGATTTCCCCGACGCCACGCATCAGGATCTGCGCGGCGCGGTGCAGCATCTCAAGGGCCAGAGCGGGAAGGTCGGCGTCATGGGGTTCTGCATGGGCGGCGCGCTCACCGTCGCCGCCTGCGTGCATATTCCCGAGGCCGCGGCCGGGGTGTGCTTTTACGGCATCCCGCCCAAGGAATTCGCCGACCCGGCCGAGATCGCCATGCCGTTCCAGGGCCATTTCGCCAACCGGGACGATTGGTGCACCCCGGCGGCGGTCGATGCGCTGCAAAGCGCGATGGCCGGCAAGAACCCGGACATCCATCGCTACGACGCGGCGCACGCCTTTTTCAACGAGCGCAGCGCCGCCTATGATTTGCAATGCGCCAACCAGGCCTGGGACCGGATGGCCGCGTTCTTGAAGGCGAAGCTTTAGTCCTCCGGCGGGCCTTTCAGCTCGACCGTGTTGCCGTCCGGGTCGGTGATGTAGATCGACGAGCCGTAGCCTTCGGCGCCGTAGCGGCGCTGCACCGGGCCGCAGGCGACGCCGTTGGCTTCGAGATGGGCGGTAATCGCCGGCACGTCCATCCGGGCGACGCGGATTGCGTAGTGGTCGACATTGCGGCCAGGCTTCTCCCCGGCCTCGCACGGCACGAGGTCGATCATCGAGGTGCCGGCGCGCAACTGGACGAGGCCGATCGAGTCGAGGCGCCGCTCGATCGGGCAGCCAAGCACCTTGCCGTAGAAGGCGATCGAGCGATCCATGTCCGCCACCCGCAGCACGACATGGTCGAGCCCGGTCACCGTGACCGGCAGACCCGTGGCCTGGGTGAGGATTTTGACGTCGTCGGGCATGTGATCCTCCCTGCGCCAAGTCAAAACTTGCTGCAGGAAGCGTAGCAGGCGCTAAGCTCGGTTCAAAGCCAGGGATTTATGTCAGGAGACAACATGCAGCCCACCCGCATCGGCGCGTTCCAGGTCGACCGCATCGCCGATTACGAAGGCCCGTTCTTCGCGCCGCATGAGTTCTTCCCCGATTTCGACCCGGCCGTGGTCGCCGAGAACGCGGCGCTGCTCGGCCCGCGCCTCATCGAGCCCGGCACCGGCAGACTGATGTTTGCGTTTCACAGCTTCGTGGTGCGCACCGGGCGGCACACGATCCTCGTCGATGCCTGCATCGGCAACGACAAGGAGCGGCCGGCCCGGCCGCAATTCCACCATATGCGCACCTCGTTCATCGACGATCTCGCGCGTATCGGGGTCAAACCCGAAGAGGTCGACTATGTGATGTGCACGCATCTCCACTGGGATCATGTCGGCTGGAACACGCGGCTGCAGAACGGCCAGTGGGTGCCGACCTTCCCCAACGCCAAATACGTGATGGCCAAGAAGGAATTCGACCACTGGCAGGATTTCTCGCTGAGCGGGGTGGATTCGCCGCACGCCCAGGCATTCGGCGACAGCATCCTGCCGGTGGTCAAGACCGGGCAGGCACTGCTCGTCGGCGACGATTACGCGCTCGACGACGGGTTGTGGTTCGAATCCTACCCCGGCCACACGCCGGGCAATGTGGTAATCCACGCGCGCTCGGGCGGCGAGCGCGGCCTCTTCATCGGCGACGTGCTGCACCATCCGCTGCAATGCCTGAAGCCTGAATGGTCGACTTTCGCCTGCACCGATCAGGCAGGGTCGCGGGTCAGCCGTACCCGGCTGATCGAGACCTATGCCGATGGCGACACGCTGATCCTGCCGGCGCATTTCCCGGCGCCGACCTGCGGCCACATCAAGCGCCACGCGCACGCCTACCGCTTCGATTTTCGCGCGTAGACCGCGCAGCTCGCCGGGAGACAGCTCGACCGAAGGTTTAGAATCAGCGGGTGAACAAGACGGGCCGCGCGCCCTATCGGGGAACAACACGCAGGCGGGTTCGTTCGCAAAATGACGAGCTCGTCCCGTTATCACCATAGGAGAACCCCAATGTACCGCACTCTCACCGCCGCGGTGGCGTTGACCGCCGCGCTTGGGATGACCGGTTTGGCGCAGGCGCAGTCGAGTGCCGGCCCGTCGACCCAGCCGAATACGATGGCCCCGTCGACCCCGAGCAGCACGATGACCTCGCCGACCACCGCCCCGACCGGCGCGCAGAACCCGGCGACCATGGGCACGACCAACGGCAGCTCGAGCTACGGCACGCAGAGCCCGCAGGCCAGCACGCAGCGGCCCGCTCAGATGAATCAGGCCTCGCAACCGGCCTCGCAATCGCAGATCGAGCAGGCGCAGCAGCAGCTCAAATCGGCCGGTCTTTATCGCGGCCAGATCGACGGCGTGATGGGCCCGGAGACCCAGACCGCGCTGATGTCGTTCCAGCGTGAGCAGGGCCTGCCGCAGAGCGCGCAGCTCGACCAGCAGACGATGGGGCGTCTGATGAGCGGCCAAAGCGGTTCGACGAGCAGCGGCGCGGCCGGCATGCAGAACGGCGGCACCGGCACCACCGGCATGCAGCCGAGCACGTCCGGCAGCCCGAGCCGGAGCACGACGGGCGGTTCGTATAACCGCTAGTAACCGCTAGCACTCGATCGGGCGGCGCGCCGGCTCCGGCCGGCGTGCCGCCCGCGGTTTCAGCCGCCGCTCGTGTCGATCGGTCAGCCGATTGGCGCGCCGGGGAATGCTCGGGCATAGTGGCGCGATGCCGCGCGCCATGCCGATCGCTGTTCCCATCGCCCAAGACCTCGTTCTGGTCGGCGGCGGGCATGCGCATGTCGCGGTGCTGAAGCGCTTCGGCATGCGCCCGGTGCCCGGCGTGCGGCTGACCTTGATCGCCCGCGACGTCGAGACGCCGTATTCCGGCATGCTGCCCGGCTTTGTCGCCGGGAACTACACGCTCGACGAATGCCATATCGACCTCATGCGGCTTGCGCGCTTCGCCGGCGCGCGGCTGATCCATGACGAGGCGACGGGACTCGACCGGATGCGGCGCGAAGTGCTGTGCCGCGATCATCCGCCGATCCGCTACGATTTCGTGTCGCTCGACATCGGCATCACCCCGCGACGCGACGCGGTGCCAGGTGCCGCCCAGCATACAGTGCCGGTGAAGCCGATCGACCGTTTCGCGGGGCGCTGGGAGGCGTTGTTGGCGCGGGCGCGGGGGCAGGCGCGGCTGCACCTGGCGGTCATTGGCGGCGGCGCCGGCGGAGTCGAGCTGGCGCTGGCCGCGCAGCACCGGCTCGCGGGCATGCTCGCCGCGCCGCCTGAGGTGACGCTGGTGACGCGCGACGCCTTGCTGCCGTCGCACAACCCGCGCGTCCGCGCCAAGTTCGCGCGCATTTTCGCCGAGCGCGGCATCCGGGTCGCCCCCGGCAATCCGGTGGCGCGGGTCGAGGCCGGGCGGCTGATCCTTGCCGACGGCGCCGCGATCGGCTTTGACGAGGCGCTGTGGGTCACCGAAGCGGCGGCCGCGCCGTGGCTTGCGGATACCGGGCTGGCGCTCGATGCCGGCGGCTTTGTCGAGACCGACGATTATCTCCGCTCGCCGAGCGATCCCACGGTGTTTGCCGCCGGTGACGTCGCCACGATGCGCGGCCACCGGCGCGAGAAGAGTGGCGTCTACGCCGTCCGCGCCGGGCCGAGGCTAGCCGAAAATCTGCGCCGGGCGCTCGCGGACCTGCCGCTGCGCCCGGCGGTGCCGCAGCGCCGCGCGCTGGCGCTGATCGGCACCGGCGACGGGCGCGCTGTCGCCTCGCGCGGCCCGTTCGCCGCCGAGGGCGCGTGGCTGTGGCGGCTCAAGCAGGGGATCGACCGGCGGTGGATGCGCGGCTACGCCGAGTTGCCGGCAATGGATATGCCGGAGGAGGCGATGCGCTGCGGCGGCTGTGCCGCCAAGGTGCCGGCCGATGTGCTCGGCCGGGCGATGGCGCGGCTAGCCCCGGCGGCGGGCGGGGCGGTGGAGATCGGCGTCGGCGACGACGCGGCGCTGATCGCGTTTCCCGGCGCGCCGCCGCTGCTGCAGACGGTCGATTTCTTCCGCGCAATGGTCGGCGACCCGTATCTCTTCGGCCGCATCGCCGCGACCCATGCGCTGGGCGACGTCTACGCGATGGGCGGTGTGCCCGAGACCGCGCTCGCCATCGCGGCGCTGCCGCCGGCGCGCCCGGCGATCACCGAGCACGATCTCTTCCACATGCTGAAAGGCGGGACGGAGGTGCTCGAAGCGGCCGGCGCGACGCTGGTCGGCGGACACAGCGCCGAAGCCGCCGAGCTGGCGCTCGGCTTCGCGGTGACCGGGCGGGCGCGCCCCGGCCGCCTGATGCGCAAGGGCGGGCTCAAGCCGGGCGACCGGCTGATCCTCACCAAGCCGCTCGGCACCGGCGTCATCCTCGCCGCCGAGATGCGCGGCCGCGCCCGCGCCGGCACCGTGCTCGGCGCGATCGAGACGATGCTGCAGCCGGCCGCGGCGGCGTCCGACATCTTTCTCGCGCATGGGGCTGCCGCCTGCACCGACGTCACCGGGTTCGGGCTGCTGGGGCACCTGCTGGAGATGTTGGCGGCCTCGGCCGCCGATGCGCGGCTCGACCCCGACAGCATCCCGGCGCTCGACGGGGCGCTCGACCTCATCGCCGCAGGCATCGCCAGCTCGCTCAACGAGGGCAACCGCAGCGCGCTCGCCGCCCTCGCCGACGGCGATCCCACCGCGCCGCTCGCCGTGCTGCTGATCGACCCGCAGACCGCGGGCGGCCTGCTCGCCGGGGTCGCCGCCGCGCGCGCCGGAGCCTGCGTCGCCGAGTTGCGCGCCGCCGGGTACCGCGCCGCCGAGATCGGCATTATCGAAGCGATGCACGGGATCAAGCCCGCGGTGCGGCTCGACTCGCGCTGCCTGGTGCGGCCGGCGGCGATCGTGGCGGCGCAGTGAGCGCGCCGGAACCGTCCGGTGAGCGCCGGGGCCGCGCCGCGCTGCCGTCGGTCGATCGCGCGCTGCGTGCGGCGGCGGCATTGATCGACGCGCATGGCCGCGCCCTCGTCACCGAGGCGGTGCGCGACGCGCTCGCCGGACACCGCGCCGCCGGGACGTTTGCCGCACCCGATGCGCTCGTGGCCGAGGCCGGCGCGGCGCTGGCGGTGCTGACGGCCAAGTCGCAGCGCCGCGTCTTCAACCTGACCGGCACCGTGCTGCACACCAATCTCGGCCGCGCGCCGCTGCCCGAGGAGGCGATCGAAGCCGCTGTCGAGGCGATGCGCGAGCCGACGACGCTGGAATACGAGACCGAGGGGGGCAGGCGCGGCGAGCGCGACAACCACATCGCCGGCTGGCTCAAGCGGCTGACCGGCGCCGCGGCGGCGCTCGCGGTCAACAACAATGCCGGCGCGCTGGTGCTGGCGCTCAACGCGCTCTCCGCCGGCAAGGAGACGATCGTCTCGCGCGGCGAGCTGATCGAGATCGGCGGGGCATTCCGCCTGCCCGACATCATGGCGCGCGCCGGCACCACCTTGCGGGAGGTCGGCACTACCAACCGCACCCATCTGCGCGACTTCGCCGCCGCGCTCGGCCCGCAAACCGGGCTCATCCTCAAAGTACACACCAGCAACTACGCGATCCAGGGCTTTACCGCGGCGGTGCCGACGCCGGAGCTGGCGGCACTCGCGCATGAACATAATTTGCCGCTGGTCGAGGACCTCGGCAGCGGCACGCTGGTCGATCTCGACCGCTGGGGTCTGCCGCACGAGCCGACCGTCGCCGAGTCGCTGAAAGCCGGCGCCGATCTCGTCACCTTCAGCGGCGACAAGCTCTTGGGCGGGCCGCAGGCCGGGCTCGTCGTCGGCCGCGCCGATCTGGTCGCCGCACTGGCGCGCAACCCGCTGAAGCGCGCGTTGCGTCTCGACAAAATCCGCCTCGCCGCGCTCGAAGCGGTGCTGCGGCTCTATGCCGACCCCGACCGGCTCGCCGCGCGGCTGCCGGCGCTGCGGCTGCTGGTGCGGCCGCAGGGCGAGATCGCTGCCGCCGCCGAGCGTCTGCTTCCCCCAGTCGCCGCGGCGCTCGACGGCACCGCGACGGCCGAGTTGGTCGAGGCGCGCAGCCAGATCGGCAGCGGCGCGCTCCCGGTCTCGCTGCTGCCGAGCGCCGGGATCGCATTGAAGCCGGTGCGGCGCTCGGGCAAGGCGGTCGAGGCGCTCGCGCAAACGCTGCGCGACCTGCCGATCCCGGTCATCGGCCATATCGCGGGCGGCGCGCTGGTGCTCGACCTGCGCTGCCTCGAAGACGAGGCGGGGTTTGTCGCCAACCTCGCGTCGCTGCCGCCCGGCGTGACATGATCCTCGCCACCGCCGGCCATATCGACCACGGCAAGACCGCGCTGGTGCGCGCGCTGACCGGGGTCGACGCCGACCGGCTGCCCGAGGAAAAGCGGCGCGGCCTGACGATCGATCTCGGCTTCGCCTATACGACGCTGCCCGACGGTACCGAGCTCGGCTTTGTCGATGTGCCCGGCCATGAGCGCTTTCTGCCGAACATGCTGGCGGGCGTGCTGTCGATCGACCGGGTGCTGCTGATCGTCGCGGCGGATGACGGCCCGAAGCCGCAGACGCTCGAACATCTCGATGTCCTCGAGCTGATCGGCGTCGCCGAGGTGACAGGCATCGTCACCAAGATCGACCGCGTCGATGCGGCGCGGGTGGTGGCGGTGACCGACGAGCTGTCAGTGCTGCTCGCCGAGGCGGGCTACGCCGAGAGCCCGATCCTTGCCGTGTCGAGCCGCACCGGCGACGGCATCGCGGCGCTCGCCGCGCATCTGTCCGAGCGTGCCGCCGCAGCCGACCGGGTGCGCGCGGCGCGGCCTCCCAGCGGCCGCTTTCGCCTGCCGATCGACCGCGTCTTCTCGCTGCCCGGCATCGGCCTGGTGGCGACCGGCACCGCGGCGAGCGGCGCGGTGGCGCCGGGCGACCGGCTGATGCTGAGCCCGCGCGGGATCGAGGCGCGGGTGCGCGGCGTCCATGCGCATAACCGGCCGGTCGAGCGCGCCGCCGCCGGCGACCGCTGCGCGCTCAACATCGCCGCCAGCTATCCCGACGGCGCCGAGCCGCGGCGCGGCGACTGGCTGATCGCGCCCGAGCTGCATGCGCCGACCAGCCGCATCGACATTGCGTTGCGTGTGTCGCGCGCCGCGCCGGGGCCGCTGCGCTCGGGCCTGCCGGTGCATGTCCATCTCGGCACCGAGGATCGCGTCGGGCGCCTGGCGCTGCTCGGGCGGATGTCGCTGCCGCCGGGCGGGGAGGGGTTCGCGCAGCTCGACCTCGGCCAGCCGATCGGCGCACTGTGGGGCGACCGGGTGGTGCTGCGCGACCACGGCGCGCTGCACACGCTGGGCGGCGGCCGGGTCGTCGATCCGGCTCCGCCGCGCCGCGGGCGCGCGCGGCCCGAGCGACTGGCATTGCTGGCCGCGCTGCGCGAGGACGACGCCGGAAGCGCGCTCGAAGCGATGCTGGCGGTCGCCGGCGCGGCCGCGCTGGCGCCGTTCGCGCTGGCCCGCAATCTCGCGCTCGACGAGGCGGCCGCGCTCGCCGACGCCGGCGGGTTCGTCCGCTGCGGCGATCCGCGCGAGCCGCATGCGGCGACCGGGCCGCATCTGGCGGCGCTCGGCGCGCGCCTCGCGGCTGCGCTCGGCGAGTTGCATCGCGCCGAGCCTGACCGGCTCGGGGCATCGCGGCCGGTGCTGCTACGCCGGCTGCGCGGGGAGGCTGCGGAGGCCGTGCTCGATGCGGCGCTGGCGGCGGCGGTCGCGGCGGGTGCGGTCGTGCGCGACGGCGCGGTGCTGCGCCTGCCCGAGCACCAGCCGCGCCTCGACCGCGAGGCCGAGCGGCTGTGGCAGCGGGTCGAGTCCCTCCTCGCGGTCGACGATTTGCGGCCGCCGCGGGTGCGCGAGCTGGCCGAGGCGCTGGGACTCGAGCCCGAGGCGATGACACGGGCGATGCGGCGCTATGAGCGTTTTGGGCGGGTCGCGCCAGTCGCCGGCAACCGCTATTTCCTGCCCGAGACGCTGAGCCGCCTCACCGGGATCGCGCGCGAGCTCGCCGACGGCGATCCCGCCGGCACCTTTACCGCTGCCGCGTTCAAGGACCGCGCGGGCGTCGGCCGCAACCTGACGATCGAGGTGCTCGAATATTTCGACCGGGTCGGCATCACCCGCCGCGTCGGCGACGCGCGGGTCGTGCTGGCGCCGACCGCAACGGCCGAGTAGGCGCCTATGCGAACCGCACGCTGCGCTCGGGGTCAGCCCGTATTTGCGGGGGAAGCTGCGCTTGAAACACGACAGAAGGATGAAACTCATTCTTACGTCCGGCCCCAGTCAACGTGCCCTGCGATTTCGGCCGAAGGCCGGGCGATCAGCCATTGTCTGGCACCAAGCCCAGCTGTTGCGTTCACCAGCGTGGCGGCGGCGGTCGATCAATTGCATTCGGCTAATTGGGTTCCTTCTTGTGGAGCAAATGGCTCACGCCGGCTTAGGGAACGGCAATCTGATGGCGCCCTTCACGGGCGGCGCGAGCTTCTAATGATTACGGCACCGGATGCGGGCTGCTCGGCGGCGCCAGGTAGCTGCCATAGGCCCAGCCGGAGCCGCCTGAAGTTTCCACCTGCATCCAGCCGCCGGGCGCGCTGGCGAGGATACGCAGAGGCTCGCCCGGGTGCAGCGTGCCGATCACGGGCGCCCCGCCGCTCGGGCCGGCGCGGAGCGAGACCGTGTGGATCGGTGTCGTGTTTCCCTGAATTGGGGTCGCGGTGCCTTGGTTCGGCGTCGTGGTGGCGGATTCGACAGACGTCCCTGATCGTTGCGCGGCGGGCGCTGCGGCCGGTGTCGGAACCGGCTTTGTCTCCGTTGTTGTCGTGGTGCCCCACGGCGGTGCGGCGCCCGGAGGGGGCACAAAGTGCATCAGCGGTTCCGCCTCGCCACGTCCCATTGTGAGCGGGACAGCGGCGGCGGCCAGCGCCACGACAGCGGTCGCAAGTGCGATCTTGTGCATGGGTGCTCCTTCAGTGACGGGAGATATGCTCCCGCGAACGTTCCAACGGCAACGCGCCGGGCCGATGGAGCGTTCCGCCAACGCCGCATGCACGGCGGCGGCGTGCGGCTGGCGCCTGTAGTGCAGTGCGCTATCCCCAGCGTCAGGGAACGTTCGTGCGGGCATCACGTTGAACGGCGCAGCACATGGAGTTCCCTATGAAGCGCCCCTCCTCTTGGCTGTCAGCAGCCGCATTGATCGCGGCAGCGTCCTCGGCTGTGCTCGCCGCGTCGGTGAGCGGATGGGACGGCACATGGAGCGGAGCGTGGGGAGGCGACGCGAACCAGAGGACATCGGTGACAGTCGCCGGCGATCGGGTCGCAAGCTACATGTACCAAGGCATGTCGCATCCTGTGGCCAGCAGCAACGTGACCGCCAGGACGATCACGTACCAGGACCAAGGGAACTTCGTCACGCTCACCAAGAGAAGCGAAACGACTGCGGATGCGGCGTTGCGCACTCAGCAGGGCGACGCGACTGCTGTGCTCACGCGGCAGTAGCGCCGTTCCCGCCTGCATCAGAGCTGGAAACAACGGGACCGCGCGTGTAGCGCCCCCGACTGGTGACTATCGGCCGTTTCGCTTCCGCGCCTTGCGAGCTGCATAGCGGGCGTCACGAGCGGCCTGCGCCTCGGCTTCAGCGGCGCTTTCTCTGGCAATCCGATCGGTGTATTCGGCTTCGCGGGCGTCGTGCTCGGCTTGCAAGGCCGCATCACGGGCCGCGGCCTCGGCCGCTTTGATGGAAGCAAGCTCGGCGGCGCGCTGAGCTGCTGCGGCCGCTTTGACAATCTTACGCTCGGCGATCCGTGCGTCCCGGGCCGCGCTGACCGCCTCACGCGCCAACCGGCGCTCGACAGAGGCCGGACTTTCAGCCTCACCCCTAGCTAGCGCCGCGCGCTCAAGCTGGGCCTTCCTCGCCGCTGCCGCCGTACCCAGGCGATCAGCAATCGTATCGTTGTGTCGAAATCCGCTCATCAGTGGTCCTGGCTGTGGTGGCAGTGCGCGCCCCAAAGGAGCGCCGCTCCTGGTCGAGCGAGGCTTTTGAAGCGGCAGAAGGCCGTGAGGAGAAACTTCTAGATGGGATCGGAGCGGTCGCTTGAACAGAGGCTTGCGCGCGCCCCTGACCGGCGCATCATCGATGCAGCCCTTAAGCAGGCTGCAACACAGAGTCGACCCTGCTCGATTTCCGTCCGGCGGCCGTTGTCGTATGTCCAAGGGGAAACGCTCAAGGACAGCGGGGGCGACACTGTGCGTCTGCTAACCACCGGGCTTTGCATCCCTTAAGCAGGAGTGCAGCCAACCTCGACGATCTTCGAAAGAGGTCGACGCGGCGGCTGAGGAATTTTCGAGGGTGGCGGCGTGCCGTGAGGAATGGCGGAGGGCTGCTTTTGATGCCGCACGTCACGATATTTTGTCCACACCGACCCGGTGCAGGATGAGTGGCTCGATGACGGTCTAACCCGAAGAGAGCATCGTAAGTATCTCATGTATAAAGGATTGTGGCGGAGAGGGAGGGATTCGAACCCTCGGTCCCCCGCAAGAGGGACAACGGTTTTCGAGACCGCCCCGATCGACCGCTCCGGCACCTCTCCGTCTGAGCGCGGCCGAGGGCTTAGCATGACCGCCCGCCGGCCTCAAGTGCGAGCGGCGTATGGTCCCCGTGAGATGCGTCGCGGCTCGGCATAAAGCAAAACCGCGGAGGTTGCCCTCCGCGTTTTCCGGTGCGCTATCGGCCGCCTCTTAGCTGAAGAAGCTCGAGTCGATGTGGCCGACACCCTTCAACAGGATCGTCGAACCGTCGTGCAGCGTGATCAGCGTGTCGCCATTGCTCGACTGCGCATTCGCCACGGCGTTGGTCACATTGTCGGTGCCGGTCAGGTGGATACTGTCGCCGCCCGCCTGCGAGAAGCCGACGATCGTGTCGCTGTACGGGTTCGGACCGTCGACGAAGGTCGCGTTGCCGCCCGAGAAGGTGATCGCCGCCGTTGATGCGCCGCCCGCGGCGCCACCTTCGACGGTATCGAAATTGCCGCTGGCGATGATCGTGTCGGCGCCCGAGCCGGCAATGACCGTATCGAAGCTGCCGGTCGCGGTGATCGTATCCGGGCCCGTGCCGCCGATGACCAGGTCGAAGCTGCCGGTCGCGGTGATGGTATCGGCGCCCGAACCACCGGTGACGGAGTCGAAATCGCCGCTGACCGTGATCGAATCGTTGCCCGAGCCCGCGATGATCGCGTTGAACGGCCCGGTCGCGGTGATTGCATCGGGTCCGCTGCCGCCGGTGACCGAGTCGAAGAAGCCGGAGGCGGCGATGGTGTCGGCGCCAGAGCCGGCGGTAACTGAGTCGAAATTGCCGGAGATGGTGACCAGATCGTTGCCGGATCCGGCAACGATCGCGTTGAAGGGGCCGGTCGCCAGGATCGTATCGTCTCCGATGCCGCCGGAGACCGAATCGAAGAAGCCGGAGAGGGTAATGACCTCCGCTCCCGAACCGGCGGTGACCGAGTCGAAATTGCCGCTGGCGATCACCGTGTCGCTGCCCGCCCCGACGGCGACCGTGTCGAAACTGCCGGTTGCGGTGAGGGTGTCGTTGCCGTTGCCGCCGGTAACCGAATCGAACAGCCCGGTCGCGGTGATCGCGTCGTTGCCCGACCCGGCGCTCACCGTGTCGAAATTGCCGTCGATCGTGATCGTGTCGTTTCCGGTCCCGGGATTGACTGCATCGAAACTGCCGAAAACCGTGACCGAGTCGTTGCCGACGCCGTTGACCGTGTCGAAATCGCCGTCGACCGTGATCGTGTCCTGGCCGCCTCCCTGGGCGACGTCGTTATTGCCTTCGAGGATCAGCGTGACGTTGGACGCGCCGCCGGCGATCGTCTCGTCGCTGCCCGCGGCGATCAGCGTATCGTTGCCGGTGCCGTTGTCGGTGACGGTGAAGGCACCGCTGACCAGGGTCAGCTCCTGCCCGCCGTCGCTGAGGATCGCAAGTCCCTGATAGCCTGGGGCCGGCGTTGCCGGAGCGCTCCCCGGAGGGCCCGTCCAAACCTCGAGGTTGAACGTGCCGGGGGTCGGCGGCGGCAGGTTGCCATCGTTCGTTTCCGCGACCGTGACGGGGGTAGACCCGCCATTGCCGGCTGTCGCGATGAACTGTGAACCAGTAACGGACGCCATCGACCCCTAATTCAGCGGCTCGCAGGCCGCTGCCCCTATGGACCGGGTGACGTCAGCGCACATGCTCGTCAGCCCGGTTCTACTCCAAGCGATGAAATACCTACCACGCGACGATCCCTGCGGACTAGCGCGGATTTATCATAAAGGTGTTACAAGATGTTTCGGTTTGTCGCGCCCCGGCAATCCCAATATCGCGCAGCAAGTCGGTCGCGGTTCGCCGGTCGCGCTCATGTAAGCGCTTATCCGGCCGCAATGATTACACGCAACAAGGCGCGGTCCAATCGGGCCGCTTAACCGCAAGCAATGATTTATGACATTGGCGAGTACCTGCGGCCCGGCGGGGGCAGATGCACGCGACGATAGATTTGATGTTTGGTTAAAGCATATCAATTAACTATCAAATGTTTTGCGTCTTCGGCCCCGGCAGCGGATTTTCGGGGCGATGAACGCAACACGCATGTTCGAAACCTATGCCGAGCGCGCCAAGGCGGCGACCTGCCCGGCCTGCCGTACCATCAACATGCTCGGCATGATGTGCGCCGCGGCGATCGACAATGGCGGTTTCCTGGCCTTTGTCGGCAAGGGCTACGGCGGCGATTGGCCCGATCCGCGCGAGCCCGCCGAACCCCCGCGCGACAAGGGCGCGTGGCGCGCCGCCTGATCCGGTCTTCCGGCGGCGGCAGGCTTGGTGACAAGGCCGCCTGCCTGATCTGACGCGCCGTTTTCGCCTTTTTCAGCCTGTTTGACGCCGCCCCTCAGGTGGCGTCAAACCCTTGTCGATTTTGGTTGTTTCATCCCACCCGACCAATCGCCGAACGATTGTCACGGCGCGGTTGCTTCGCTTTCCAGGCTTGCCAAAGCGCTGCACCACATGTTACGAAGAAATTCGGTATTTCGCTTTTTCGTCAAGTTTTCTCTTTATTGTCGAGGTGGAAGGGTGGGGGGATTGCCGTCAAGCCGGGGGATCGGGCCGCAGCGATGCCTTGGCAAACCCCTTGAGCCGCCATGCCGCTTTGAGCCGCCATGCCGGACCGCCCGCTTTACTTGAGCAGGCTTGCCCTGCCGCTCGCGTGGGAGGCGCTCGACCGCGAGCCGTCACCCGAGGATTGCGGCAAGGCGGCGTGGAGCAATGCGGGCGTGCTCGGCTTCCTGCTGCACGGCATCGAGCTCGACGCGGCGCAGCGTCCCGCCGACGAGCGGCTGGCGGAGGCGCTGGCGCCGCTGCGCATCAAGCTCGACGTCGTCATCGAGATGCTCGGCCGGCTCGCCTATCGCGACCTGGCGCTGCCGCCGGTGCGCGATATCGAGCTCGGGATGGATCGTCTCGTCTGGCATTCGCCGCAGTCGCTGCGGGCCGGCGATTGGCTGCGGTTCAGCCTCTATTTCGATCCGAGCTTCCTCGAACCGATCGTGCTTTACGGCCGCGTCAGCAGCGCCATTCCCGACGATGCGGGCGGCTCTCAGGTGCAGGCCGAGCTGACCGGAACCTCGCTCGAAACCGAGGAAGCGGTCACGCGGCTGGCATTTCTCGCGCAGCGCCGCCAGCTGGCGCAGCGTCCGGCAACTGCGGCGAGGGCAGGACGATGATCGAGGCGATCGCCGCGATGAGCGCGGCACTGTCCGAGCTGCAGAATCTCGCCGGCGCGGCGACCGCACCATCCGATGCGCAGCTCGTGCCCGAAATCAGCGGCGCCGGCGGCGCGGCGGCAACGAGCTTCGGGCAGACGCTGCAGGACGCGCTCAGCCGCGTCAACGGGACGATCGCCACTGCCGATGCGACGACCAAGAGCTTTGCCTCGGGCGACCCGAACATTCCGCTGAGCGACGTGATGGTCTCGCTCGAGCAGGCCAATCTGGCGCTGCAAATGGCCTCGGGCGTCCGCGACAAGGTGGTCGCCGCCTACACCAACATCATGAATATGCAGGTTTGACGAACGGGCACGGGTGAGACGTGGCGTTTCTCGACACGATCATTCCCCAGAACTTCATGGAACGGGTGCGCCCGTTCCTCGCCGGCCGCGCGCGCCCCACGACCATTGTCGGCGGCGCGGCGGCCGCGGCCATCGTCGTGCTCGGCGCGCTGTGGTTCTGGGGGTCGAGCTATTCGGTGCTCTATGCCGGGCTGTCGGGCGAAGAGGGTGGCCGCGCCATCGCCGAGCTGCAAAAGCTCAATATCCCCTACCGCATCACCGAGGGCGGCCGGGTGATCCAGGTGCAAGCCTCGGAGGTCGGCCGCGCCCGGCTGCAGCTCGCCGCCCGCGGTGTCGGCAAGAAGGACGCCGACGAATGGTCGATCCTCGACAACGAGAGCCTCGGCGTCAGCCCGTTCGTCGAGCAGGTCCACTACGTGCGCGGCATCGAGACGGCGCTGTCGCGCACCGTCGGCGAGGTCGACGGGGTGGTCTCCGCGAAAGTCACGCTGGCGCTGCCCAAGCAGACCGACTTCCTCGGCGATTCGCCCAAGCCCAGCGGCTCGGTGCTGGTGCGGCTGCGGTCGGGGACGACGCTCACCGGTGCGCAGGTCACCGGCATTGTCGGGCTGGTCGCCTCCAGCGTGCCGGGGCTCACCCGCGACCACGTCACGGTCGTCGACCAGAGCGGCACCGTGCTCAACCCCAACGGCGACGGCGTCACGATGCAGGTGCCGCAGCAGCTCGAGCTCTCCCACGAGATCAATCGCCGTTACGAGACGCTGATCACCGAACTCTTGGCGCCGGTCCTCGGCAAGGGCAATTTCCGGGTGTCGTCTGACGCCGATGTCGACTTCTCGCAGAGCAAGGAAAGCCTCGTCAAATACGGCGAGAGCCATGTCCTGAGCCAGGACGAGACGGTGCGCATCCGCGGCAACGGCGAGGACCCGATCGGCATTCCCGGCGCGCTGTCGAACCGCCGCCCCGACACGCCGAGCGCCGGCGCGCCCGAGCAGCCGAACCAGGCGGCGCAGAATGCCCCGGCGACCCCAGGCGCGCCGGCGGCCGACGCCGCGAAGCCCGCAACCAACGCACCGCCGCCGTCGGACACTCACAAGACCACCAACTACGACATCGACAAGACTGTCCAGTTCCTCGAACACCCAGGCTGGAAGCTGCGCGGCATCAACATCGCGGTGCTGGTCAACAACCCGACCGGCAGCCCCCTCCCGGCGGACCGCCTGCAGTCGGTCAACAAGCTCGTCGCCTCGGCGATCGGCATCGCGCAAAACCCGCACGTCACCGTGATCGACCTGCCGTTCGAGCTACCTGACGCGCCGAAGAACGGGCTGACGGGCATGTGGTGGCGCGAGCCCTGGGCCGGCGCGGTCGGGCAGAGCGCGCTGCTCGCCGTGGCGGGTCTGTTGGCGCTGTTCGGCGGGTTCTTCCCGCTGCTGCGGCGGTTGAGCGCCGTCCAGGCGACGGTCGTCGCCGCCAACACCGCCAAGGCGGCGGCGATCCGCGCCGGGGTTTCGGTCGATCGCGCCGATGCGCTCGAAAACCCGTCGCCGATGCGGCCCTTGCCGCGGGCGCGCAGCGAGCCGCAGGACGTCTTGAGCATCGAGGCCGAGACCGTGCAGACGCTGGTTACGGGCGACCCGGCGCGCACGGCGCAAGTCATCAGAGGATGGATAGCCGGTGGCAGAAGCGCTCTTAGTTGAACCGGGCGATCTCGGCCTGACCAACCTCGAGAAATCGGCGGTCGTCATGCTGTCGATCGGCGAGGAGGCCGCCGCCGAGGTCATGAAGCACATGACCCAGCTCGAGATAAACCTGCTGTCGCTGGCGATGGCACGCATCCAGAGCGTGTCGAAGGCCGAGGTCACCCTGGTCTACCAGGAATTCATCGACACGATGCTGCAGGAGACCTCGATCGGCATCGGCGCCGAGGCCTATGTGCACGGCGTGCTGGAGCGCGCGCTCGGCACCGAGAAGGCCGAACGGCTCGCCGCGCGGCTCAACCAGGGCGACTATTTCGCCGGCATCGAGGCGGTGCAGCTGCAGGACCCGCGGGTCCTCGCCGAAATGATCAAGAACGAGCACCCGCAGATCGTCGCGATGATCTTCGCCTATATGGAGCCGGAGCAGGCGGACGCGTTGATCCAGCATCTGCCGGCCGAGCTCGTCGAGCAGGTCATACCGCGCCTGGCGACGCTCGATTCGATCCCGCCCGCCGCGGTCCGCGAACTCAACGAATCGATCGAGGATCTGCTCGCCGGCGAGGCGCAGCACGTGCGGATCAATGTCGGCGGCGTGGGCATGGCCGCCAAGATCCTCAACCACATCGATTCCGACCGCGTCCAGGCGATTCTCGGGCAGATCAAGGAAGTCGACGCCGAGCTCGCCCAGCGCATCGAGAACAGCATGTTCGTGTTCGAGGACCTCATCCGCCTCGACGACCGCAACTTCCAGATGCTGCTGCGCTCGATCGACCAGAAGCTGCTCGCCTCGGCCCTCAAGGGCGCCGACAGCAAGCTGCTCGACAAGGTCATGCGCAACCTGTCGCAGCGCTCGTCCGAGATGCTGCGCGAGGAAATCTCGGCGCGCGGGCCGATGCGCGTCACCGAGATCGACGCCGCCAAGCACGAGATCGTCGCGATCGCGCAGCGCCTCGAACGCGAAGGCACGATCATCCTGCCGACCGATGCCGGCGACATGGTGAGCTGACCGACGCATGTCTTCGCTCCGCATCAGCCACCACAACCGCGCCATCGGCGCCGCCAACGCCGGCGGCGACGCGTCGTCGCGGCCGGAAAAAGCCGATGACGGCGGCGGCTTCGCACTGGCGCTCGGCGCGGCGGGCGTGGTCCCCAAGGACGCGGCGGCGCTGCTCGGCGGCGGTGCCGACGATGCGCAAGCCGGCACCGGCCATGCACGCAAGAAAGGCGACGATCCGGCGGCGAACGGGGCCGTGCCGTCATCGGCGCTCGCCGCGCAGCTTCTCGTCGTCGCTCCCGACATCGCTCAGTCGACCGCGGCTTCCGTGACGAGCGGGGCAGCGGCGTCCGCCAACGCGGCGGGCACTTCCGGCAACGCGGGGGGCATTTCCGCCATCGCCGGCGCACCGGCCGCGATCGGTGCGGCGACGACGCAACCGGGCGGCGCTGCGCCGGCGGCCGGTGTCGATAGGGCAGCGATTGCCAGTACCGCAAGCCGATTACTCGAGGCAACCACGCCGGTGACCGGCACCGCGACTGCGGTTTCGCTGCCGGGACCGGTGCCGGTCGCGAACGCAGGCACAGAGGCGCCCGACGGCGCATCCGGCCATGCGCCGGCCGATCCGTCTCTCGCCGCCGTCTCCTCGATCGAGGGCGCGGCCATCGTTCCGCCCGACGCAGCGCGGAGCGTGCCGAACCCTACAAGCTCCGGCGTAAACCAGACGCCTGAGACCGTCGCGAGCGTTTCCGTCGACCCGGCGAGCGCGGCCGCGCCGCCAGACCCGGCATTGACGATCGACCCTGCGGTGACGATCGAGCCTGCGGTGACCGTGCCCGCAGCGCCCGCGGTTGCGGCGCCGGAACCGGCGCGCGTCGCGGGCGCGCAGGCCGCGGGCTCGGGCTGGCTTCCCGACACCGCCTTCGCGGTAACGGCCGACCCGGGCGGCGCCGCCGCAGCACCCGCCGCGGCACCGCTGGCGGCATCGAATGTCGCTGCCCCGCACGTGCAGCCCGGCCTGCCGGCCAGTCTCAGCCAGATGTTGCCGCCCGTCGGCGCGACCCCGTTCACCGCCGGTAGTGGCAGCGACACCGCGTTCGGCGGCGACACGCGCGATCGCTTCGGCACGGTCGCGGCCCCCACGGACGCCGGCTCGAATGCGGCCACCGTGCTCGGCGACCCGGCCGCCAATGCGCCGCTCGCCACGGCTGGCCTGGCCGCGCCGGGCGGCGATACCGCGGCCGGCATCGCCGGCGCGCTGCCCGACCAGGTCGCGAACCAGCTCGTGCGCATGGTATCGAACGGCACGCGCGACATGGTGATGCGGCTGCATCCCCCCGAGCTCGGCGATCTCACCGTGCGCGTCGCGGTCAGCGGCCGCGATGTATCGGCGTGGTTCGCCTCGCCGCAGCCGCAGGTGCAGAGCGCGATCAACGCCGCGCTCGGCCAGTTGCAGACCGATCTCGGCAATGCCGGCTACAACCTCAGCGGCGCCTGGGTCGGCGCCGACGCCTCGGGTGGGCAGCAGCAGGCCGCGAACCTGCCGGCGCCGCTGCCGCACGCGCCGCTTGCCGCGCCCGCCGCCGTGATACCGGTGCCCGCCGCATTGCGCGCCCCGGCTTCGGGTCTGAACCTCTATGTCTGACGCGGAACCCATCGAACGGGCGGCCGATCCGCCCGTCTTCGACCTCTTCTCCGAGGCCGATCCCGCGCGCAACCGTTTGTTGATGCTGGAGCCGATACTGCAGCGCATCAACGAGCGCTTCGTGCGTAATCTGCGCTCGGCGCTGCTCCAGCATCTGCGCCGCGGCGTCGTCATCAGCCAGGCGGAACTGACCGTCGTCGAGCATCGCGAACTCTTGGAGAAGCTGGGCAGCCCGACGCATCTGACGCTGTTCACGATGAAGCCGCTGCGCGGCGTCGTGGTGCTGATGATCGACGCGCCGCTCGTCGTCTCCCTGGTCGAGAGCCGCTTTGGCGGCAGCGGCCGGTTTCCGGCCAGCGTCACCAACCGCGAATTCACCGCGTTCGAATTGAAATCCATGCGCCGCGTCGTCGAGACCGCGCTCGAGCAGTTCATCATCGCCTGGGAACCGCTCGGCCGCTTCGAGATCGGCCCGCTGCGGCACGAGACGAACCCGCAATTCGCCGGTTTCGCCCATGCCGAAGACCAGATCCTCGCCAGCACCTTCGAGGTCGCGGTCGACCAGAATAAGGGCAAGATCGCGATCTACGTCCCGTATGCCGCGATCGAGCCGCTGCAGGACCAGCTGATGGCTGGGCTCGTCGCCGATGTCGGCGACCACGACCAGCGCTGGTCCGACACGCTGCGCAACAGCGTCCAGCAGGCCTCGATCACGCTCAATGTCGAGCTCGGCAAGATCGACATCAGCGTCGGCGATCTGATCGGTCTGCGGCCGGGCAACGTCTTCGAGATGGACCGGCCGGACAGCCTTGTCGTCGAGGCCAACGGCGTGCCGCTGTTCCGCGGCCGTTGGGGCCGCCACGGCCGCAAGATCGGCGTGCTCGTCGAGGAACGGGTGGCGGCGAGCGAAGAACGGGCCCAGCCCGCCCGCCGCGACAAAAGGGGGAATGCCTGATGGCCGCCGATCTTCCGCTCCCGGAAGCGGTCGACACCGCCGCGACGCCGGCCGGCGCCGAGGCGTCGCCCTTTGCGGCGCTGGAGCCGCAGCCGGAAAGCGCGCGGGCGCCGGCTGTCAACGGCGATGCCGACGGCGCCGCGGCCGGGCGCCTCGAACTGGTGTTCGACGTCCCGGTCTGCCTGTCGGTCGAGTTGGGGCGTACCGAAGTGCCGATCCGCGACGTCGTCAATCTCGGACGCGGATCGATCATCGAGCTCGATCGCGGCCCCGGGACGCCGCTCGATGTGCGCGTCAACGGCGTGCTGATCGGCCGCGGCGAGGTAGTCCTCGTCAACGCCGAGAGACTCGGCCTCCGCTTTGTCGAGGTCGTCAGCCAGGCCGAACGCGTCAAGCGGTTGGGCTAGGGGCGCGGGCGCGGAATGGACGGTGTATCGCAGGCGACGCACGGCGCGCTGCTGACGATCTTCTATGTCGCCGGCCCGGTGCTGGGGGTGATCCTCGTCATCGGCGTTGTCGTCAGCGTGTTTCTCGCGGTGACCCAGATCAACGAGCCGACGCTCTCCTTCGTGCCGAAATTCTTCGGCACGGCGCTGGCGCTGGCGCTGCTCGGGCCGTGGCTGTTGCGCCAGCTTGAGGCGTTCACGGTGGCGATCCTCGCCGGCCTGCCCGGGATGATGTCGTGAGCATCCCGGCCGCACCGACCGCGGGCGGCGGGTTCAATTTCGCGGCGATGCGACGGCAATTGCCGTCGCTCGCCGGCCCCGTCGGCTTCGTCCTCATCCTGGCGATGGTGGTGGTGCCGCTGCCGCCGTTCGGCCTCGACGTCCTGTTCACCTTCAACATCTGCTTCGGCCTGATGATTCTTTTGGCATCGCTCTATACGGCGAAGCCGACGGATTTCTCGTCCTTCCCGACGCTCTTATTGATGACGACGCTGCTGCGCCTGTCACTCAACGTCGCCGCGGCGCGGGTCATCCTGCTCGACGGCTACCAGGGCGAGGATGCCGCGGGCCGCGTGATCCAATCGTTCGGCGCCTTTGTCATCGGCGGCAATTACGCGGTCGGCATCGCCGTCTTCGCGATCCTCGTCATCATCAATTTCGTCGTCATCACCAAGGGCGCCGGGCGCATTGCCGAGGTCGCCGCGCGCTTTGTGCTCGACGGCATGCCCGGCAAGCAGATGGCGATCGACGCCGATCTCAATGCCGGCCTCATCAACCAGGAACAAGCCACCCAGCGCCGCCAGGAAGTTGGCCGCGAAGCCGACTTCTTCGGTGCGATGGACGGCGCCAGCAAGTTCGTGCGCGGCGACGCGGTCGCCGCGGTGCTGATCCTGTTCATCAATCTGGTCGGCGGGCTCATCATCGGCGTGTGGCAGCACGGGCTGAGCCTCGCCGAGGCGGCGGGCACCTATACGCTGCTGACCATCGGCGACGGTCTCGTCGCGCAAATCCCGGCGCTGGTCATTTCGTCGGCGGCCGGCATTATCGTCAGCCGGGTGACGACCGGCGCCGATGTCGGCAACCAGATCGTCTCGCAGCTCGCGATCTTCCCGAAAGCCTGGTGGCTCGCCGCCGGTATCGTTGGGCTGTGCGGTCTGGTGCCGGGGATGCCGCATCTGCCGTTTCTGGTGTTCTCGGGGCTGCTCGCCGGCGCCGCGCGATGGATCAATCGCGAGCAGCAGCGCGCGGCGCAGGCGCCGCCCGCGCCGCCGCCGGCTCCCGAGCCGGTCGAGATCGACATCGGTGTCGTCGAGCTGGTCGAGCCGCTGGAAATCCAGGTCGGCTATCGTCTTGTCGGGCTGGTCAGCAAAGACCAGGACGGCGGGCTGTTGCGCCGGTTGCGCGCGGTGCGGCGGCAGGTGTCGCGCGAGTTCGGCTTTCTCGTGCCGGTGGTGCATGTCCGCGACAACCCCGACCTGAAATCGACCGGCTATCGCATCCTCGTCTACGGCGTCGAGCGCGCGGCCGGCGAGGTGCACCCCGATCGCCTGCTGGCGATGCCGTCGGGCAAGGTCCTGGCGGAGGTTCAGGGGCTGTTGACCCGCGACCCGGTGTTCGGCCGGCCGGCGCATTGGATCATGCCGGCCCAGGCTGACCAGGCCCGCGCCTCGGGCTATACGGTGTTCGACGCTCCGGTCGTCGTCGCGACCCATTTCGAGCGGGTGGTGCGCGACCATATCGAGACGCTGTTCGGCCGGGCCGAGCTCGACGCGGTGCTCGCCTACCTCAACAAGCTGGTGCCGAAGCTGGTCGAGGAGTTGACGCCGAAGCTGCTGCCGCTGACGGCGGTGCACTCGGTGCTCAAGGGCCTTCTCGCCGAGCAGGTGCCGATCCGCGATCTGCGGACCATCGTCGGCGCGCTGATCGACGGCGCGGTGACGACCCAGGAGCCGCGCGCGCTGCACGAGCTGGTCCGGCTGAAGCTCGGCGGCTACATCGTGCAGACCGTGTTCGGCGCGGTCGACGAGCTTAGGGTGATGGCGCTCGAGCCCGATCTCGAAAGGCTGTTGCAGGAAGTGCTGAAGCTGTCGTCGGGCACCGGCGCGTTCGGCATCGAGCCGGGCCTGGCGGGTGAATTGCGCGCCGCCGCCGCCGCCGCGGCGACCCGGCTGGAGGCGGCCGCCTCGGTCGCGGCGCTCGTCATCCGGCCCGAGCTGCGCGAGTTGGCGGCGCAGCTGCTGCGTCCGGTGCAACCGCGCATCTGGGTATTCTCCTATACCGAAATCCCGCCAGAGAAGCGGATAAAGGTCGTCGAGCTGCTGGGCCGCCCGTCCGGGAAGCCAGGCAATGGTGACTGAGCCCGACCTCCTCGATCGCCCGGACGATCGGGCGGACGAAGTCGCGCCGCCGCGGCGCGGCGGCTATTCGGGGGGGTATTCGGGCGGCTACTCGGCGCCGATCGACGAGGCGGAGATCATCCGCCAGTTCGTGCCGGTGGTGAAACGGCTGGCGATGCGCCTCAAGGGCCGCACGCCCGAGACCGTGCAGCTCGACGATCTGATCCAGGCCGGGCTGATCGCGGTGCTGCGCCTCGCCCGCCAGGGCGGCGGGGTCGCGCCGCCAACGGATCCGGCGCTGCAACGCTCGATCGTCAACGCGATGATCGACGAGGCGCGGCGCGAGACCTGGGCGCCGGTGCGCACGGTGCGACTCGCGAAGAACGCGAGCCAGGCGATGCAGGCGGTGAAGCTGCGCGCCGGCCGCGACGGCACCGACGACGAGGTCGCCGCCGAGATGGGGCTGTCGCTCAACGACTACCACAACGTGCTGGTCGACATCGCCGGCATCCGGCTGCTCGACATCGACGAATTCGACGATTTGGCCGACGACGCGATGCAAGTCGTCGAAGAGCGCGACAACGCGATCGACAAGAGCCGGATGATGAGCGCGCTCGCCGACTCGATCGCCGGGCTGCCGGAGCGCGAGAAGCTCGTGCTGTCGCTCTATTACGAGCAGGAACTCAACATGGAGGAGGTCGGCGCGGTGCTCGGTCTCGACAAGTCGACGGTGTGCCGGGTGCACGGCCGCGCCTTGCTGATGCTGCGCCATGTGCTGGCCGATTGGCGTGCCGACGGCGCATCGCCGCCGTCCGGGCCGGGGGATTAGCCGATGGATTTCCTTTCGATAATCGGCCTCTTCCTGGGGATCGGCTCGATCGTCACCTCGATGACGCTCGACGGCGGCAATCTGTTCGCGCTGCTGCAGCTTTCCGCCTTTGTCATCGTCATCGGCGGGACCATGGCGGCGACGCTGCTGCAGACCCCGCTGCCGATCTTCCTGCGCGCCCTCAAGATGGTGATGTGGGTGATCATGCCGCCCAAGGACGATCGGCCCGATCAGCTGCGGCAGATCACCGACTGGTTGCGCATCGCCCGCCACCAATTCGTGCTGGCGCTCGATCCGGTCGCCGAGCAGCAGACCGACCCGTTCATCCGCCAGGCCCTGCGCCTCGTCGTCGACGGCGTCGAGGCGCCGCAAATCCGCATCGTGCTCGAAAGCAACATCACGACCCGGGCGCACGAGGAGTTGCTCGCCTCCGAGATGTTCGAGTCGATGGGCGGTTACGCGCCGACGGTCGGCATTCTCGGCGCGGTGATGGGCCTCATCACCGTCATGGCGCATCTCGACGACCCCTCGAAACTCGGCGAGGGCATTGCCACCGCCTTTGTCGCGACGGTCTACGGCGTCGGCAGCGCCAACCTGCTGTTCCTGCCGATCGCCGGCAAGCTCAAGTTTCTCGTCAAGCGCAATGTCCGTCGGCTCGAGATGATCACCGAGGGGATGATCGGCATCGCCGTGCTGGAAAGCCCGCTGCAGCTCGAGATGCGGCTGCGCAGCTATCTCGAACACGATAAGAGCGAGGGCAGCGAGCGCGCGGCCGACGACGCGCCGGCGCCCGCCAGTCCGAGCCCGGCCGGCGCCGACTGAGCCGCCGGCGGTAACGGAGAGCGACGATGAAGGGCCAGGAACCGGAAAAACCCCCCAACCACGAGCGCTGGGTCATCTCGTACGCCGACTTCGTCACGCTGCTGCTGGCGACCTTCGTCGTCATGTATGCGGTGTCGACAATCAACTCCTCGAAGTTTCAGGAGATGGCCGAATCGTTCTCGACCGCCTTCATGGGCCGCACCACCACCACCAACGACACCGGCTTCGGCGCCGCGAACAAGGGCCCGTTCAACTTCATGCCCAATCCCGTCCACCTGCCGGTCATTACCCGCGAGGTGATGGTGAAGAACGCGCCGCCCGCCTTGCGCCAGGAGGAAACCAAGGGCGACCCCAACAAGCCCAACGAAAAGGGCCAGTTCCTGCCGCGCGGCGGGTCGCCGAACGAGACCCAGGGCCAGCAGAGCGCCCAGGAGGCGGCGATGCAGGACCAGATCACCGAGCGTGTCCAGGGCCTCGACGAGGCGTTCGAAAAATTGTCGAAATCGCTGGCGGCGCTGATCCGCAAGGGGCAGGTCAATGTCTCGCTGCAGTCCTTGGGCGTCGTCATCGACGTCAACGAGACCCTGCTGTTCCACAGCGGCAAGGCCGATCTGACCCCCGATGCGCTGCCGCTCATTGACGAGATCGCCAAGATCCTCGCCGACCTCCATTACCAGATCCAGGTCAACGGCTTTACCGACAACGTGCCGATCCACAACCCGCAGTTCGATTCGAACTGGGACTTGTCGGCGACGCGCGCGATCTCCGTCGTGAAGCGGTTTGCCGCCGCCGGGATCGACCC
>DASZLY010000156.1:0-20416 GCA_035552135.1 Allostellaceae bacterium
CGGCCGCTGGCGACGCACGATTTCCGCTGGGAGGACGCGATCGCCGCCGGCCGCCGCATCTTCGGCGCGGAGTTCCCGGCCGAGCTCACGGTGCTGCTGGTCGAGGCGCAGTCGCTCGATTTCGGCCTGGGGCTCACGCCGATCGTCTGGGCCGCGGCCGCTAAGGTCGCCGACCGCATCGCCGGGCTGCTGCGCGAAGTGCCCGCGCTCGAGGTCGCGGCATGATCGCCGAGCAGATGCAAGTCGTGCCGATCCAAGCGCATCGGCCAGCGCGGCGCGGCGACGCCGCGGCACGGCCGCTGCTCGCCCCGTCCGGCGCGCGCGTCGTGCTCGGCGGGCTCGACGCGAGCGCCCTCGCAGCACCGGCACAGCCTGCCGCCGACACGCTGTTCGGTCCACGCGGCGCGGCGCTTGCCGGGCCGCAAGGCCCGCTTTTCGTCTGCGACACCGGCAATCGCCGCGTGCTGGTGTGGCACACGCTGCCGCAGCGGAACGGCGCGCCGGCCGATCTGGTGCTCGGCCAGCGCGACTTCACGACCCGCGACGCAGGCGGCGGCGATGATATCGACGCCGCCGGGATGCGCTGGCCGCACGCCGCCGCGCTCGACGGCGGCCGGCTCTTCGTGTCCGATGCCGGCACCAGCCGGATCATGGTCTGGCACCATCTGCCCGAGACCGACGGCGCGCCGTGCGACGCGGTGATCGGCCAGGCCGATTTCGCCGGCGCCGACAATAATCGCGGCGCCTATGACCCAACCGCCGGCTCGCTGCACATGCCCTACGGCGTTGCCGCGACGGCCGGGCACCTCTTTGTCGCCGACACCGCGAACTCGCGGCTGCTCGGCTACGATCTCGCCGGACTCGACAGCGGCATGGCGGCCGACCGGCTCGTGGGGCAGCACGATTTCCACGGCAAGGGTGAAAACCGCTGGGAACGGCCGGGCCGCGGCACGCTGTGCTGGCCGTTCGGCATTTCACTCGCCGGCGACACCGCGGTCGTCGCCGATTCCAACGATCGCCTCCTGTTGTGGGAGTTGGAATGACCGGCGCTATCCGCCTTCTCCAAGCCCTAGCGGAGGCAGCATGAACGACATCTCGCCGATCGTTTCGCCCATCGCCCGGCGCCGGCTCGGCGCGCTCTCCGTCGAGCATGTGACGCTGGCGCATGGCGGCGGCAAGGCGATGAAGGATTTGATCGACGACGTCTTCGTCAGCGCCTTCGACAACCCCCTGCTGGCGCCGCTCGACGACCAGGCGCGCATCGGTCTCAGCGATTTCTCGCTGCACGGCAACCGGCTCGCCTTCACCACCGATTCCTATGTCGTCGACCCGCTGTTCTTTCCCGGTGGCGATATCGGCAAGCTCGCAGTGTGCGGCACGGTCAACGACCTCGCGGTCGGCGGCGCGACGCCGCTTTACCTGAGCTGCGCCGCGATCATCGAGGAAGGCTGCCCGGTCGAGCTGCTGCGCCGGGTGGCGCGCTCGATGGCGGCGGCGGCGCGCGAAGCGGGGGTCAGCATCGTCACCGGCGACACCAAGGTCGTGCAGCGCACGGCGTGCGACAAGCTGTTCCTCATCACCAGCGGGGTCGGTGCGATCAAGCGCGGGGTCGAGCTCGATCCGACACTGGTGCGCGCAGGCGACGCGGTGCTGGTCAACGGCGTGCTCGGCGACCACGGCGCGACGATCCTCGCGGCGCGCGGTGATCTCGCGCTCGACGGCCCGATCGAAAGCGACTGCGCGCCGCTCAACGGCCTCGTCCAGACGCTGCTCGGCATCTGTCCGGCGACCCGCTACATGCGCGACGCGACGCGCGGCGGCGTCGCCACCGTGCTCAACGAAATCGCCCAGGCCGCCGTCACCGAGATCGTCATCGACGAAGCCGCCTTGCCAATCCGCGAGGAAGTGAAGGAAATCTGCGGGATCCTCGGCCTCGACCCGCTCTATCTGGCGAATGAGGGAAAGCTCGTCGCGATCGTGCCGGGCGAGGACGCCGAGACCGCCCTCAAAGCGATGCGCGCCCATCCGCTCGGTCGCGACGCGCGCATGATCGGCCGGGTCAGCGAGCGCGCCGACGGCCGCGTGGTGATGAAGACGCTGCTCCGCGGCACTCGCATCGTTGACATGTTAATCGGCGACCAGCGGCCGCGGATCTGCTGAAGGGACCCGATGCACGAACCGCGGATCACCCGCAACATCGTCGCGATTGGCGAAAGCCGGGCCGATGCGTTGCTTTTCCAGCAGCGGCCAAATGGGCTCCGGCTTTCGCCGGGGTCGTGCATCATTTCTGGAAGTTCGCCTCGAACCCCGCCCAGCACGAATCGTAGTCGCGCTGCAGCGCCGCGCTTTCTAGCGCGAACCGGGTCGGGGCGATCACCAGCCGCGTCTCGAACATGACGGCAAGCGTGTCGGCGATCTTGTGCGGCGTAAGCTCGGCGGCGGACGCCCGGGCGAAGGTCGCCTGGTCCGGCCCGTGCGCGGCGAAGGAATTGTGCAGCGACGCGCCGCCCGGCGCGAACCCTTCGGCCTTGGCATCGTAGGCGCCGTGCACCAGCCCCATGAACTCGCTCATCAGGTTGCGGTGGAACCAAGGCGGGCGGAACGTGTCTTCGGCAACCATCCAGCGCGGCGGAAACACGACGAAGTCGCAATTGGCGGTGCCGGGCGTGTCGGTCGGCGCGGTGAGCACGGTGAAGATCGAGGGATCGGGGTGGTCAAAGCTCACCGTCCCGAGGGTCATGAAGCGCGCGAGATCGTATTTGTAAGGCGCGTAGTTGCCGTGCCAGGCGACGACGTCGAGCGGCGAATGATTGAGCTCGGTCGCCCACAGATTGCCGGCGAATTTGACGACGCTTTCGGTCGGCACGCGGCGGTCCTCGTACCACGCGACCGGGGTGAGGAAATCGCGCGGACTGGCGAGCCCGTTGGCGCCGATCGGGCCCAGCTCGGGCAGCGTGAACAGCGCCCCGTAATTCTCGCAGACATAACCGCGCGCCGCGCCGTCCGGCAGGTCGACGCGAAACCGCACGCCGCGCGGCACGACGGCGATCTCGCCCGGCGCCGCCTCGATTGCGCCGAGCTCGGTGCATAGCAGCAGCCGGCCTTGCTGCGGGACGATCAGCAGCTCGCCGTCGCTGTCGCTGAGCACGCGGTCTTCCATCGACTTGGTCGCGCGGTAGATGTGGATCGCGATCCCGGCGCGCGCCGCGACGTCGCCATTGCCGCCCATCGTCGCCATGCCGTCGACGAAATCGGCCGGTTCCGCCGGCAGCGGCAGCGGCAGCGGGTCCCAACGCAGCCGGTTGGGCGACGGCTCGCCCTCGGCGAAAGGCGCGCTGCGCCACAGCCCGTTATCGATCCGGCGGAACGGCCGATGCATCGCCGAGGGCAGGATGCGGTAAAGCCAGGAGCGCCGGTTGGCGTAGCGCGGGGCGGTGAACGGCGTGCCCGACAGCTGCTCGGCGTAGAGCCCGAGCGGCGGGCGCTGCGGCGAGTTGCGGCCCTCAGGCAATGCCCCCGCCACCGCCTCGGTCGCGTGCTCGTTGCCGAAGCCCGAGAGATAGGTGAGCAGTTTGCTGTCCATCCGATGCCTCCTTAGGGCACCTTGGCCGGGCTTGACCCGGCCATCCACGTCTTTTTGTTTAGGCGCCCGAGAATGGAGACGTGGCCCCCCGGGTCAAGCCCAGGGAAGGCGAACCCTTAGTGCTGGCGCTTCTCCCGATGGTACCTCCCCGTCCCGTGCGCGACGACCCGATCGTCCGCCAGCACCTCGCCAGGCTCGATCTCCGTCATCGCCTTCGCCGCGTCGTAGAGCGGCGCGAAATCGATCTCGGCGAGATGCAGGAGATCGTCGAGCGAGTCGAGGACGAAATAGGTTTCCTGAAAATCATCGATCCGATAGCGCGTCCGCATCACCCGATTTAGACTAAGTTTCAATTTGTTAGGAGATGACTCTTCGAGCGCGAAGCGAGTTTCGGCAAAGGACGAGACAATTCCGGCGCCGTAAATCCGCAAGCCCCCATCCTGCGCGACGAGGCCAAATTCGACCGTGAACCAATAGACCCGCGAGAGCTGGTCGAGCGCGCCGAGGCGCTGCGCGCGCAGCCCGCCTTTCCCGTAGGCCTGCAGGTAATCGGCCAGCACCGGGTGCATCAGCATCGGCACGTGGCCGAACACGTCGTGGAAGACGTCGGGCTCCTCGATGTAGTCGAGCTGATCGGGCCGGCGGATGAATTGCCCCGCCGGGAAGCGCCGATTGGCGAGGTGGTCGAAGAACATCTCGGGCGGCACCAGCCCCGGCACCGCAACCACCTGCCAGCCGGTGCGCGCCATCAGGATCTCCGAGAGCCGGCGGAAATCGGGGATTGCCTCGGCGCCGATCGGCAGCGCTTCCATCCCGGCGAGATATTCGGCGCAGGCGCGTCCGGGCAGCAGCTTAACCTGGCGCTCGAAGAGCCTGCGCCACACCGCGTGCTCGGCCGGGGTGTAGTGCTCCCAGTCCTGGTCGATGGTCCAGTCGGCGCGGTGCGGCGGCGCCGCATCGCCGGCCAGCAGCCCATGTTTCGTCGGTTTCCCGTCCGGCATTGCCGGCCTCACGCGCGCAGCACGCCGCGCTGCATCTGGTCGAGTTCGATCGACTCGAAGAGCGCCTTGAAATTGCCCTCGCCGAAACCCTCGTCGCCCTTGCGCTCGATGATCTCGTAGAACACCGGTCCGATCACCGTTTCGGTGAAAATCTGCAGCAGCCGCCCCTCCTTGCCGCCGTCGATCAGGATCTTGTCGCGCTTGAGGCGCGCCAGGTCTTCGCCATGGCCGGGCAACCGCTTGTCGACGAGCTCGTAATAGGTCTCTGGCGTATCGAGAAAGGTGACGCCCTGTCCGCGCAACGTCTCGACGGTGCGGTAGATGTCGCGCGCCGCCAGTGCGATGTGCTGGATGCCCTCGCCGTGATAGGCCTGGAGGTACTCCTCGATCTGGTCGACGCGCCCCGGATGGCCGCCCGACTCGTTGATCGGAATGCGGATCTTGCCGTCGGGGCTGGTCATCGCGCGGCTCTTGATGCCGGTGAGCTTGCCTTCGATGTCGAAATAGCGGACTTGCCGGAAGTTGAAGAGCCGCTCGTAGAACCCGGCCCACACATCCATGCGGCCCTGGTGCACGTTGTGCGTCAGGTGGTCGATCGCCGCGAGCCCGACCCCGTCGGGGTTCTGTGCGACGCCGTCGATCGGCAGGAAGTCGACATCGTAAATCGTGCCGCGCGCGCCATAGCGATCGACAAGGTAGATGAGACTGCCGCCGATCCCCTCGATCGCCGGGATATTCAATTCCATCGGCCCGATGCGCGCCTCGACGGGCCTGGCACCCTGCGCTATCGCCCGGCGATAGGCCGACGCCGCGTCGGCGACGCGAAACGCGATCGCGCAGATGCTTGGCCCGTGCAGCCGCGCGAAGCTCTGCGCGAAGCTTTGCGGCTCGGCGTTGACGACGAAATTGACGTCGCCCTGGCGCCACAAGGTCACCCGCTTCGAGCGATGCCGGGCCACCGCGGCAAACCCCAGCCGCTCGAACACCGCACCAAGGGCGGCCGGGTCGGGCGCGGTGTACTCGACGAACTCGAACCCGTCCGTCCCCATCGGGTTGTCCCACAAATCGCGCCGCGCTTCGCTCATCGCCTCTCTCCTCGCCGGAGAAAACGCCTTACCCATCAGGCTTTGCTCATCAGATAGTGCGGCTCGCCCGCGATATCCGTGCAACGCGGCGATTTTCTTTTATGGGCGCTGCCGCCCGCTGCTTTATTCGAGCCCGCGCGGCGCTGGACCTCGTCGCCGAGCGGCTACCAAACCGCCGCCGGCTGTGATATCAGAGCCGAGCCCGTCGTCGATGCGGCCAACGCCGCCCCGCTGCTGGTGGGGGATCGTCTAACGGTAGGACAGCGGACTCTGACTCCGCCAGTCTAGGTTCGAATCCTAGTCCCCCAGCCACCGATGTTGCGCATCCCCGGGACCGGCTGCGCACCGATCCATTCGGTCAGAAAGGCTTCGGCCGCGGTGTCGCCGTGGAAAACGGCGTTCTCGCCGCCTTCCTCGTAATTGATCACGAACTGGACCGCGATCCGGGCCTCGCTGGGCCAGCGGGCATGCGGCGGTTCCTGTCCGTAGCCGATCAGGTCGCGCGGATAGGGTGTTGTCATCGGTTCCCGCCTGGTTGCGATAGGCCCGGCAGATGATGCGCCGCGACAGCCGCGCACGAAACTTGCTTGTCAAAGCGGCACATCGCCCTCTGCTTTCTGCCCCGGTGTCGGAGCTGCCCGATGCAATGCCTGGTCCACCGCATCCCCATGCGTCACCCCGCCGACACTGGCGGATTGTTGCGGCTGATCGACGGCGGCACCGTGGCGGCCGGTGAGATCGTCGCGATCCTCGGCAAGACCGAGGGCAATGGCTGCGTCAACGACTTCACCCGCGCATACGCGACGGCCGCTTTTGCCGGGGCCGTGGCGCCGCGTCTCGGGATCGCCGCGGAGGCGGTGCCGGCACGCATCGCGCTGGTGATGTCGGGCGGCACCGAGGGCGCGCTGTCGCCGCATTGCCTGGTGTTTGGCGTGCGCGACGGCGGCGCGCCCGTCGCCGCCAAGGCGCTGGCGATCGGTACCGCGGCAACGCGCGCATTCAAGCCCGAGGAAATCGGGCGCCTGCCGCAGATCGAGGCGACCGCCGCGGCGGTGCGCGACGCGCTGGCGGCAGCATCGATCGAGGACGCCGATGTCCACTGGGTGCAGATCAAGTGCCCGCTCTTGACCAGCGAGCGCATCGGCGAGGCGGCGGCGCGCGGGTTCGATACGGCGACCGAAGACACCTACGCATCGATGGGCCTGTCGCGCGGCGCGTCGGCGCTCGGGGTCGCGCTGGCGCTCGGCGAAGTCGAGCGCAGCGCGCTCAGCGACCGGGCCGTCGGCCGCAATCTCGGCTTGTGGTCGGGGCGGGCGAGCACTTCCGCCGGGATCGAGCTGATGCACAACGAGATCGTCGTGCTCGGCAACAGCCGCGACTGGGCCGGCGACCTCGTCATCGCCCATGACGTGATGGCTGATGCGATCGACCTGCCGGCGCTGAAGCGCGTCCTGCAAACTCTCGGCTTGGCCACGCCGGGACAGCTCGATGCACCTGCCGCCGCTCGCGTCGTCGCGGTGTTGGCCAAGGCGGAGGCGGCGCGCAGCGGCGTTATCCGCGGCCAGCGTCACATCATGAACGACGACAGCGACATCCACGCCAGCCGCCACGCGCGAGCGGTGGTCGGCGGCGTTCTCGCCGGGACGATCGGGCGAACCGACCTTTTCGTGTCCGGCGGCGCGGAGCATCAGGGACCGGATGGCGGCGGACCGCTCGCCGTCATCGCACGCCGCCCCGGCTGACAGCCTGGACCGGGGCCATGCTGGCCCGTCGATTGCTTGGCGGGTGCCTGGGGAGGCGAAGTGCCGTTGCCGCCATCATCTACAGTTCAATTGATCGCGCTGACCAAAACCTTTGGCCGGACGGTCGCGGTTGACGGGATCGACGCGGAAATCCCAGGCGGTAACTATTGCTGCCTGCTCGGGCCGTCGGGTTGCGGCAAGACGACGACCCTGCGGATGATCGCCGGCCACGAAACCCCGAGCGGCGGCGAGATCGCCGTCGGCGGCGTGCGCGTCACCGACCTGCCGCCGGCCCGGCGGCGCACCGCGATGATGTTCCAGAATTACGCGCTGTTCCCCCATCTGAACTGTGTCGACAATGTCGCCTTCAGCCTGCGCATGCGCGGCATCGGCAAGGCCGCACGGCGCGCCACCGCGCTCGACATGCTGCGGCTCGTCGAAATGGACGCGCAGGCCGAACGCCTGCCCTCGCAGCTCTCCGGCGGCCAGCAGCAGCGCGTCGCGCTGGCCCGGGCCCTCGTCACCGAGCCGGGCGTGCTGCTGCTCGACGAGCCGCTCTCGGCGCTCGATCCGTTTCTGCGGGTGCGCATGCGCGAGGAGCTGATGCGCCTGCAGCGGCGGCTCGGCATCACTTTCATCCACGTGACGCACAGCCAGGAAGAGGCATTGGCACTGGCCGACCTGGTCATCGTCATGAACGAGGGGCGCATCGAGCAGGCCGACACGGCGCCGGCCGTGTTTAACCTGCCGAGGACGACGTTCGTCGCGCGCTTCATCGGCGGGCACAACGTTCTCCGCTGTTCGGTCGACGCCGCCGACGGCCAAGGCGCACGGCTGCGCGGACCGCAGGGCACCGCGATCGCCACCAAACACCCCGGACTGGCCGCGGCGAGCGAGGTGCATGTCGCGATCCGTCGCGACCGCATGCGGATCGGCCGTGTCGCGCATCGCCTTCGAGCGGTCGGGGCGCTGGGGGATGTGACGGGCGCGGAGGCGCGGCTGATTTCGCGGGTCGCTGCGGTCGAATACCAGGGCAGCCTCGTCAAATTGCGGCTCGAAGCCGATGGGGTCAACGAGCTGACCGTGACCCTGTCCGACCGGGAATTTTACGCCGATGCGGTCGCCGCCGGGGATCTCGTCGCGGTCGCCTGGGATGACGACGACGCGCACGTCGTCACCTGAACCACGGAACAGGAGGAGCAGATGCCGCAGCAACGCGTGACCCGCCGGCGCATTCTTGCCGGCGCGGCCTCGACCGCAACCCTGGCGGCAACCGGCTTCCCGGCCGTGCACGCCGCCGAGCCGGTGACGCTGCGCATCGCCGGCACCGGGGTCAATCAATTCAAGGAGCTGGCCGACAAGTGCAAGGCCGATCTCGGCTTTACCGTGCAATATACCTCGCTCGTCTCCGACGACGTGGTCAAGCGCGCGGTCACTCAGGCGAGTTCGTTCGATCTGCTCGACTCCGAATACTGGATGCTCAAGAAGATCGTGCCGTCGGGCAATCTGCGCGGCATCGACACCAGCAAGATCAAATACTACGACCAGATCGTGCCGATCTTCACCAAGGGCGAATTGCCCGGCGGCCGGAAGGTCGCGCTCGAAGGGGTCGCACCGATCAAGGTCGCCTACCTGACCGGCGAAAAGGCCACCGACTTCGCCAAGGAGCCGTCGAAATGGATGACGGTGATCCCGACCGTCTACAACGCCGATACCCTCGGCATCCGGCCCGATGTGATCAAACGGCCGATCGAATCATGGGCCGAATTGCTGAATCCCGAGTTCAAAGGCAAGGCTTCGATCCTCAACGTCCCGTCGATCGGCATCATGGACGCCGCAATGGTGAGCGAGTCGATGGGCAAGGTGAAATACGTCGATAAGGGCAACATGACCCAGCCGGAGATCGATCAGACCATCGCCGTGATGATCGAGGCGAAGAAGGCGGGCCAGTTCCGTGCCTTCTGGAAGGAGTTCAACGAGAGCGTCAATTTGATGGCCTCCGGCGAGGTGGTGATCCAGTCGATGTGGTCGCCCGCCGTCACCAAGGTTCGGCAGATGGGCATCGCCTGCAAATACCAGCCGCTGAAGGAAGGCTATCGCGGCTGGGCCTCGGGGATCGGCGTGCCCGCCCATCTCGACGGCAAGATGCTCGATGTCGCCTATGAATTCATCAACTGGTACCTGTCGGGCTGGGCCGGGGCGTTCCTCAATCGCCAGGGCTATTACACGCCGGTGCTCGACACAGCGAAGAAATTCATGAGCGCCGACGAATGGGATTTCTGGATGGAGGGAAAGCCCGCCAAGGGCGACATCATGAGCCCGACCGGCGAGAAGATCGAAAGCGCCGGCACGGTGCGCGACGGCGGCTCGTTCTGGGACCGCATGGGCCATGTCAGCGTGTGGAACACGGTGATGGACGAGGACCGCTACATGGTCCGCAAGTGGAACGAGTTTATCGCCGCGTGAGCGCTCCCGACATCGCGGGACGCCGCCGCACGCATGCGATCGCCTATTTGCAGGCCGCGCCGCTGTCGGCGGTCTTTCTCGTCTTCTTCGCGGTGCCGATCGCGCTCGTCGTCATCATCAGCTTCTTCGGGTACGAGACCTATCGGCTGTTGATCCCGACCTTCACTCTCGAAAACTACCAGGAGGTGTTTTCCGAGGCGGTCACCTATCGGACCTATCTGACGACGATAGAATTCTGCGCGATTACCTGGGTGATCACCGTCACGCTCGGGTTCCTGATCGCCTATTTCCTGGCCTTCCTGGTGCGCGGCCGCACGACCCAAATCGTGCTGCTGCTGGTCTGCTCGATCCCGTTCTGGACCTCGATCGTGATCCGCATGATCGCATGGATACCGCTGCTCGGCCGCAACGGGCTGGTCAACCGCTTCCTGCTCGGCCTCGGGATCGTCCACGCACCGCAGGAGTGGCTGCTCTATTCCGACTTTGCGGTGATCCTCGGCTATGTGCACCTGTACACGCTGACGATGATCGTGCCGATCTTCAACTCGATGGCGCGCATCGACCGCTCGCTGATCGAGGCCGCGGTCGATGCCGGGGCCGGGACCTGGCACGTGATGACCAAGGTCGTGTTGCCGCTGTCGAAGCCGGGCATCGCGATCGGCTCGATCTTCGTCATCGCGATGGTGATGGGTGATTTCGTCACGGTCGACGTGCTCGGCGGCGGTCAGGTCGCCTCGGTCGGCAAGCAGATAGCGACGCAGCTTTCCTACCTTCAGTTCCCGCCGGCGGCGGCGAACGCGATGGTCCTGTTGCTGGCCGTAATCGTGATGATCGCGCTGCTGATGCGGATCGTCGACATCCGCAAGGAGCTATGAGCGTGACGCGGACGCAGCGCCGGCCGCCGATCTTTTACGCGCTCGCGGCGCTCGTCGGCCTTTTCATCGTCTTTCTCTACGGCCCGATCGCGGCGATCGTCGTGCTGTCGTTCCAGGGGCCGGAAGGCGGGCTCGTTTTCCCGATGAACGGCGTGTCGGTGCACTGGTTTGCCGAGCTGTTCCGGCCGCAGTCGATCGGCGACATCTGGGGGTCATTCGACCGCTCGATCAAGCTCGGGCTGATCGTGACGGTCTGTACGGTGCTGTTCTCGTTTCTCGCCGGCCTCGCTTTTCGCCGGCGGTTTGCGGGGTCGAGCATTCTCTTCTACCTCGTCGTCGCCAGCCTGGTGATGCCGTCGGTGGTCGTCAGCCTGGGAATTGGCGCGCTGTTCGAGATGCTCGGCATCGAGCGCAACTGGTTCGGCTCGGCGCTCGGCGCCCATCTGACATGGACCCTGCCGTTCGGGCTGTTGATCATGTTCGCCGTGTTCAACCGTTTCAGCCCCTCCTACGAGGAGGCGGCGCGCGACCTGGGCGCCAGCGGCTGGCAGACGATCCGCCACGTCGTCGTGCCGATCATCCTGCCGAGCCTGGTCGGGGTCGCATTGTTCGGTTTCACGCTGTCCTACGACGAGATTGCGCGCACGTCGCAATCGGTCGGGGCGCTGAACACCTTGCCGCTCGAACTCGAAGCGATGCAGACCAATGCGACGACCCCGGTCATCTACGCGCTCGGGACGATGACGACGGCGCTGTCGTTGGCCGTGATCGGAGTCTCGCTCATGCTCGTGCTCTTCGTGCGGCGGCGCCGTGCCCGTTATGGCTCCGACGCGGGACGGGCGGTGTGAGGCGGCGATGCAACTGATCGGAGTCGATGTCGGCGGCACCTTTACGGACATCGTGTTCGCCGACAGCGAGAGCGGGCGGAGCCTCCGCTCGCCCGTCGGCGCCACCGCTTGACCGTCGCCGTCGCCGAACGTAGGCGCCGCGGCGCGGCGAGGCGCTGGTGCCCCTTGACGAGGAGGCGGTGCGGGTGGCGGCTCGCACCTTGCGCGACGCTGGGGTCGACGCCGTCGCGGTCTGCTTCCTGTTCTCGTACCTGAACCCGGCGCATGAAGCGCGCGCCGCAGCGCTCATCGCCGAGGAATACCCGGACTGCTTTGTCTGCACCGGCGTTCGCCACGGTTCCCGTTCGAGCGCTTTACCACGGCCTTACTCAACGCCTTTGCCGGGCCGCGGCCCAAGGACTATATCGGGCGGCTGGAGGAAGGGCTCGGTGTGACGAGGACTGCCGGCGATCTCCATGTCATGTGCTCGAACGGCGGGGTGGCGACCGCGGCAACGGTGGCGAAAAGCCCTGTGCTGATCTTGCTGTCCGGGCCGGCGGCGGGGGTCCTCGGCGGAACCTGGAGCGGCGCGTTGTCGGGCCGCAAGCGGCTGATCACCTTCGACGTCGGCGGCACCTCGGCGGATATCGGGATCGCCGTCGACGGGCATTTTGCCGAGGCGACCGCGCGAGATACCTGGATCGGCGGCCATCCGGCCATGGCACCGATGATTGACATCCACACGGTCAGGTCATCCGGCATCCTCACAGGCCGCCGGAAACCGGCATCTCGCCGCCGTACCAGCGCCGCACCGCCAGTTCGCCGAGTGCGACGGCGCCGTAGAGGACGAGCCCGATGATGCAGAGCAGCACGATTGCGGCCAGGACGGTCGCCGTCTCCCCTGCCGACGAGGCAAACATGATGATATAGCCGAGCCCCTTCTGTGCCGTGATGAACTCGCCGACGATCACACCGATCATCGCCATCGTCACCCCAACCTTCATCCCAGCGAAAAGGTAGGGCATTGCATAGGGAAACCGGGCCAGGCAAAAGACCTGCCACTCGGTCGCGGTCAGCGACCGGCACAATTGCAGGATCTCCGGCTTGGCGCTGACCAGACCGGTTGCCGTCGACACGACGATTGGGAAAAAGGTGATGAACACCGCGACGACGATCGTCGAACTGCTGCCGACCCCGAGCCAGATGATAAAAAGCGGCGCCAGCGCGATCTTCGGAATCAGCTGGAACATCACGATGTTCGGGTAGAGTGCCTCGCGCACCCAGGCCGAAAAGGTAATCGCAACCGCGAGAGCGATGCCGAAGACCGTGGCGATGGCGAAACTGGCGATCGTTTCATAGGCGGTCGGCAGCGCCTGCCCGACGAGAATTCCGTAATTCTCCGACAAGACCTGCCACACCGCCGACGGCGGCGGCAACAAGGTCGGCGCGATATGGACGGTCCGGCACACGGCCTCCCAGGCCAGGGTCACGAGGACGGCAAAGCCGAGCGGCAGCAGCACGCTCCGGCCGAGCCGTCCGCGCCAGTGGAGGGCTCCTGCGGCACGGCGCCGAGGGAAAAGTGCGGCAGCTTGCTGGGCGATCGTCATCGATGCCGGTGTCAGCTGATGTACTTGCCGAATTGCGCCACGCGCGCATCGACCGTCCCGGGTGCCGGGCGCTGAATCCCCGGGACGGAAAGATATTCCATGACTAGGTCGGTCTCCTCGACGAGGCGTGCCAGGCTACCGGCGCCCATAGCTCCGTCGCACCAATCCCTCGGCGAGCGCCACGGCACCGAACAACGCGACGCCGACAGCGCACAAGGCGAACAACGCGGCAAACACGTTTGCGGTTTCCATCCGGGAACTGGCGTAGAGGATGTAGTAGCCGAGCCCGGCTTTGGACGAGATGAACTCGGCGATGATCACGCCGATCGTCGCCATGGTCATCGCGATCTTCATGCCGCTGAAGATCGCCGGCAGGGCAAACGGAAATCGCACCATCAGGAAGCACTGCCATTCCGACGCCGTCAGCGAACGGCATAGCTGAAGGGCCGAAGCCTCCACGCTCGAAAAGCCGACCGCCGCCGAAATGGCGATCGGAAAGAAGCTGACGAAAGCGGCAAAGGCGACATGTGACGTGCTGCCGACCCCAAGCCAGACGACAAAGAGCGGCGCCAGCGCGACTTTCGGAACCAGCTGAAATACGACCAGATTGGGATACAGCGCATCCCGCAGCAGCCGCGAATAGGTCAGGACGATCGCACACCCGACCCCGAGGAGGGTCGCGGCGAAAAACGCGATGAGGGTATCGAGCGTGGTCGGCAGCGCATTGGCGAGCAGCAGCGGCCACGCCTGCCCCATCTCTCTCGCGATTTCGCTAGGCAATGGCAGGATGACTTCCGGCACCGCCAGCAGACCGACCAGCAGCTGCCACGACAGCAGCACGACCGCCGCGGTCGCGACCGGCAGGAAGACCGGCCGGAATTGGCGAAAACTCACCCCTGTGATCCAGGCCGGCAGGCATCGCGCCGGCGCCGAGCCGAGCCCTGCGACGACTGGACTCTCGGCGGTCATCCTGTCACCACGCGGCGAGGCGGTTCCGGCCGCTCCCGGCGCTCGGCGAAATGGCTGTCCTCGATGCGGGCCCGTAGATGGCCGCAAATCTCATTGAATTCGCGGCTCTCGCCGATATCGATCGAGCGCGGCCGGCCGAACGGGACGGTCAAGTCCTCGACCACGGTGGCGGGGCGCCGCGTCATCACCAGCACGCGGTCGGCCAGGAACACGGCCTCGCGGATGCTGTGCGTCACGAAAAGGGCAGTCTTGGTGTATTGTTGCCACAAATCGAGCAGCAATTCGTTCATCTCGTCGCGGGTAATCGCGTCGAGCGCGCTGAACGGCTCGTCCATCAGCAGGAGTTCCGGGTCGTAGACGAGCGCCCGGCAGATCGCCACCCGCTGGCGCATCCCGCCGGAAAGCTCGTGCGGCTTTTTGAGTGCGAAGCCGTTGAGCCCGACGCGGTCGAGCAGGGCATGTGCCGCATCCCAATAGGCATCAACCGGGCGCTTGAGGACACGGATCGGGAACAGCACGTTGTCGACCGCACTCTTCCACGGCAGCAATGTCGAATCCTGGAACATGATCCCGGTGCTCGTGCGCGGCCCGGTCATCGAGGTGCCGCCGACCGAAATCGCGCCGGATGTCGCCCGTTCGAGACCGCCGACCATCATCAGCAATGTGCTCTTGCCGCACCCGCTCGGCCCGAGAATGGCGACGAACTGTCCTTGCGAGACGGTAAAGCTTACCGAGCTGACCGCCTCTACCGCCTCGGCCGTGCCGTTGCGGTAGATTTTGCTGACCTCGGTCACCTCGATATAGCGCTCGGGCCCGGGCATCGTCGCTTCCCTCATGCCGTCCGGCTCAGGTCACATAGGGGCTGTATTCCAAAGCGTATTTCTGCGCCGTACTCCACTCGGCATCGGTGAACTTGATCTGCCCGGCAAAGCGATTGGTCATCATGCTGGCGAGGTCGGGCCGCTTGTCGCCGGGCTTGGCGAGGTACTTCATCACCAGGTCGATCTGGGTATCGAAATCCTTCGGGTCGAAATAACCCATCCCGTTTGCCTTGATGATGTCGCGGGCGCTGACATAGACCATTAGGCCGGTGCCAACCTTGATCTGGTCGCGCGCCGTCGCCGAAAGCGCGAGTTCCGGCGCCGCCTTGAGCAGGATCTTTATCGCGCCTTCGGGATCGAGCAGCGTCGCCTTCAACCCTTGCATCATGCCGTCGACAAAGGCGCCGCAGAGTTCGGGTTCGTCGGCGAGACGCTGCGGCTGCGTCAGCACGGCATTGCCGTAGTTCGGTATGCCGAAATGGCTGTAGAGCATCGCGTGGGCCTGGACCCCGGTGGCGATGTAATCCGCCATGAACGTCGTCGCGAAGCCGGAGATCGCATCGACATTGTGCTGCGGCAAAAGCGGGTCGCGCACCTTGTTGTCGACCTGGACGATCGTCACTTTCGACAGGTCGAACCCCGCCTTCTCGGCAAAGGCGGGCAGGAACGGGTACTCGCCCGAAGTCACCGTCGAGCCCATCTTCTTGCCTTCGAGGTCATTGGGACCCTTGATCGGGCCGTCGTTGAGGACGGCGATGCCCATCGTCGCGTCATATGCGCAAGCGGCAAGCGCCACCAGCGACAGCCCCTTGACCGCCTGCAAGATCGCGGCGAGCGGCGCGGCCATGCCGAAATCGAACCGCCCGGCACCCACAGCCTCCGCCGCGGCCACGGATCCAGAACCCCGGGCAATCGACACGTCGAGCCCGTGTTTTTCCCAGAACCCCATCTCCTTGGCGACGTAACTGAACAGATTGCTGCCGTCGGAGACCCAGGGCAGGGTGAATTTAATCGGCTTTACGTTCTGGGCGTAGACCATGCGCGGAACGGGAAGGCCGGCGGCGGCTGCGATGCCCGCCGTGGCGAGAAGGCGGCGCCGCGAAAGCCGGCTAATGCTCATCATCATGCTTCTCCGATAGACCGCTCGGCATGCTGCAACGCACAAAGCGTGCCACCCTGTCGGTGGCACGTCTCGTGCACTCATCGAGCCGAGCGCGCCTTATCGGCAGCGAGGGAAAGTCGTATGAGCGTGGAGCGTTTCGCCGACGGGGACCCCTATGCGGCAACCGGCGTGCCGCAGCTTGGGCTGCGAAACTATTGGTATCCGGCCCTTGCCGCCTGGCGCCTGCGCCGCCGGCCCAAGCGGGTGCGCCTGCTCGGCGAAGACATCGTGCTGTTCCGGGACCGCGGAGCGGTTTACGCGCTCGGCGACCGCTGCCCCCACCGCGGCGCCCGCCTCTCGCAAGGCAAGTGCCTCTATCCCGGCTCAGCCACAATCAGCTGCCCTTACCACGGCTGGACCTTCTCCGGCGAAACCGGGCGGTGCGTCGCGAAATTGATGGAGGGTCCCGGCGCGCCGATGACCCGGACCGGCGCGGTCAAATCCTATCCCGTGCGCGAGTTCCGCGGCGCTCTCTGGGTGTTCGTCGGCGACATGGAGGCGGTGCCGCTGGAAGACGATCTGCCGGAGTGCCTCGCGCTGACCGGCGAATGGCACGGGCTTTCAAGCTGGCGCACCTATCACTGCAACTGGCGCATCCTAAAGGACAATTTGTGCCATGACCTGCACGCGCCATTTGTGCACAGAACCGCGCCGGAGCTGATCCTGCAGCCGGTCTTCCCGCACGCGTCGCGGATCGCTGCGGAACCGCTCGACGACGGCAAGGGCATCGGCTACCGCTCCGAGGGCGGGATCAGCGAAGCGGATCACCCGGGGCTAGGCCATTTCCCGCCGCCGCGGGAAACCTGGTACCGCGTGCTGAAGCCGATCGGCCGCGGCCGCGAGATCGACCCGAACGACCCGGCCGTGGTCAAGCACGGCGTCAAGTATCGTCAATCGTCCTTGCTCCCTGGGGTCACGCTGATCGGCCGGCCCACGGGCAATTATTTCACCTGCCGCTGGGTCGTTCCGGTCGATGCCGAAACGACGCTCTACTACGCGTTCAGCCTGTTTCGGCGTCAGAGCCGGTGGCGGACCTTCACGGACCGCCTGTTCTGGATCTTCTGGCTGTCCTGGGTGCATGACTGGCTGTTTTCGGAGCAGGATAAGCGCATCCTCGAGGCGGTGGTTCCCGGGACAGAATCATTGTCGCGCAGCGACATCGGCGTCGTTGCCTGGCGCCGCTTTGCCGCCACCCGTGCGCGCCGCCCGCCCCAGCCGGCGGAAGCCGAGCAGCGCGCGGCGCCGCGATCGGCGGCCGAGTGACGCGATGATCGAATTCCTGATGGTCCCGGGTGCGCTCGGGCGCTTGCCGGCCCGAACCTGCATCGGCGTCACCGGGCTGGCACGGAGCGCGCCCGTCGAAATCGATCTGTTGGCGCGCAAAGAGGAGGCCTGAACCGTGTCGGACTGCGGCAACATCCCGTTCAATTCCGAAGTCAGATCGATCCTCGACGCATTGCCGCCCTATGCCGGGCGGCAGGCAGCCGCGCCGATGCTGCCGAAATATTGCTATACCTCGCCGGCGTTCTTCGATTTCGAGCGCGAGGCGGTGTTCGCCCGCAATTGGGTCTGCGTCGGCCGCACCGACCAGATCACCCAGCCCGGCGCCCGGATCGCCACGTCGGTGGCGGGCGAGCCGGTGATCGTCATTCGCGGCGAGGACGGCGATGTCCGCGCCTTGAGCGCCGTCTGCCAGCATCGCGGCCACATCATCGCCTGCGATGCCGAGGGGCCGGAGGGTCTGCTGCGGTGCCCGCTGCATTATTGGACATACGACCTAACCGGCAGGCTCGTCGGCGCGCCCCGCATGGGCGACGCGTTGGCGCGGCTGCGCGACACCGTCCGATTGCCGCCGGTGCGGGTCGAGCTGTGGCATGGGTTCATCTTCGTCAACCTCGACGGCAACGCCGCCCCGCTCGGGCCGAGCCTCGCCAAGGTCGAAGTGTGCTGGAGCGGGTATCCCGAGGCAGACATGGCGACCGTGCCGCCGGTGGTGGCAACCAGCCCGGTGCCGTGGAACTGGAAGGTTCAGCTCGAAAACTTCACCGACGCCTACCACCCTGAATTCGTGCACCGGGGCACGCATGATTTCGCCCCCAGCACTCATCCGGACGGCGGCGTCGCGTTCACCCCGATGGCGGACGGCGACAACGCGATCATGCGCAGCGTGCCGATGCTGACCCCGGACGGCGGCATGATGCGGGACGGCTGGGGCGCGGAGGCGATGTTTCCGGCGATCGGAAGTCTGTCCACACACCAGCGCACATGGTTGAGCTTCGTCATGGTGCCGCCGAACCTGCAGCTGATGTTCGCACCGGGCGCGGTTGCCTACACCTTGCTCGTGCCCACCGCGGTCGACGCGACCTTTGCGTCAAGCGACCGCGTCACCGGCGGCGGCTGGATCCTGCCGCGCAGCACGATCGCGCTGCCCGACTTTGCCGAGCGCGCCGCCGCGGTCCGCGAAGGGGCGAGCAAGATCTGGGCGCAGGACGTACCGGTCAACAATGCGATGCAGGCCGGAAAGCGCTCGCGTTTCATGCCCGAGGGTTGCTACGGCCCGCTCGAAACCACGCTCGTGCAATTTAATGCCTGGCTGTTGCGCGCCTACCGCCGCGCGGCAGCCGAATGACCATTCCTTGGGCAAGGGCACGGCGCTTGCTACGGCTATTGCGGGTTCACCCGTAGGAGGGAATCGCGATGTTCCCCGAAGGATACGAGTCGCTCACTTTTGAAGATAACATTTTCGTGGCGCGCATAAATCTTTGCTGTGCCGCGATCGCCCTGCTGGTGTTCGCGTTCCTGGATTCATGGGAATGGCCGGGACAAACGGCGGCGCTGGTGGCGGCGGCGGGCTTCGTCTATATCGCCCGGCAAATCGAGTGGATTTTGCGCCGGGTGGAGGGGCCGCGCGAACGCAAATCGGAGAACCCGGCCCCGGAGACGTTTCCCTCGCCGTTCTGGCCGGGGGTCAGATTACCCACCCGCCATCGACCGCGAGGTCCTGGCCGGTGATCTGGCGCGAGCGTTCGCTCGCCAGAAAGACGACGGCGTTGGCAACGTCGTCGCCCGTGGAGATGCGGCGCAGCGCATAATCCTCCGCATGCCGGCGCCGCGCCTCGTCGATGCCGATCCCGAGGCGTCTCGCGTTCTCGCCGCACACCCGGTCGAAGCGCGGACCCTCGACCATTCCGGGGCAGACGTTGTTGACGTTGATGTTGAATGATCCGACTTCGAGCGCGACGCTTTTGGTAATCCCGCGCAATCCCCATTTGCTCGCGCTGTAGGCCATCCGCAACGCCCGGCCGCGCAGCCCAAACGTGCCGCCGACATTGACGATCTTGCCGTAGCGCCGCGCCATCATCGCCGGCAATACCGACTGGATCGTCAGGAAGCATCCCTTCATGTTCAGTTCGACGATCTGGTCGAAATCGTCGGGCGTCGTTTCCCATGACGGGGTCTCGATCGGGCCGCTGCCACCCGCCACGTTGACTAGGATGTCGATCCGGCCGTGACCGAACTCGACCGCCCGGGCGGCCATTTCGGCTACCTCAGCGGGACTCGTCACGTCGCAGCGGACGATCCGCACCCGCCGCCCGAGCGCGGCGATCTCGGCGGCGACCGGTTCGATCGCGCCGGTGTCCCGTCCCGCGAGCACCAGATCGGCGCCTTCGCGGGCGAGCGCCATCGACACTGCCGCGCCCATCCCTTTCGCCGGCCCGGTGACGATGGCGATGCGGTCTGCCAGTTCCCCCGTCATGGCGTCCCTCCGGTGATCGCGAGCATGGTCTTGTCGGTGTTGCGCGGGTGCGCCGGAGGCATCGATTGCCGGGCTGGCTTGCCCCAGCCTGGAGCGCCGACCAGTTCGCCGTCCCGCACGACGACCTGGCCGCGAACGATCGTGTGGCGCGGCCGGCCGGTGATCGCTCGGCCATGCCACGGCGAAATCCTGCTGCGCGAATGCAGCGCCGCCTGGTCGATCAGGTCGTCGCGATCCATGTCGACGACGACGATGTCGGCGTCCGACCCCACCTGAAGCACGCCCTTGCGCGGATAAAGGCCCCACGCCTTCGCCGGGTTTGCCGCACTCCAGCGGACATAGTCGCCGATCGTCATGCGGCCGCGGTTGATTTCGGTCAGCATGATCGGCATCTGCGTCTCGACGCCGGGAAAGCCGCAATCGCAGCTCCAGATATTGCTGCGCATTTTCTCTTCGGGCGCGTGCGGTGCGTGGTCGGTGGCGATCATGTCGATCGTCCCGTCGAGCAAGGCCTCCCACAA
>DASZLY010000157.1:0-10675 GCA_035552135.1 Allostellaceae bacterium
TTAGGGTTTCGTTCAGAAACTCGGCCGATTTTAGCGCGAGGCCTTGGGAGTGGGCGCGATGAAACTCGTCATCTTCTGCAGCATCACGATATTGGGGCTGCTGTTCCTGCTGAACCAGTACGTCAGCGGACTCTAATTCGCCGGAAGCGCGTCACCGCGGCGTGCGTAGAGCAAGAATTCGCGGTTTCCCGCCGGGCCCGTGATCGGACTTTCGGCGAGCCCGATCACCGACCAGCCTTGCGCCGCGACCCAGGCTGCGGCGCGATCGCACACCGCGCGATGGACCTCCGGGTCGCGCACGACGCCGCCTTTGCCGACCGCTCCGGGCCCTGCCTCGAATTGCGGCTTGACCAGCGCGACCAGCTGGGCACGCGGCTCGGCCAGCGCGAGCGCCGCCGGAAGCACCGTCGCGAGGCCGATAAAGCTCGCGTCGCAGGTCACCAGATCGACCGGTTCGGCGATTTCCGCGGCGCTCAGATAGCGCGCATTGACCCCGTCATGGACGACGACCCGCGCGTCCTGTTGCAGCTTCCAGGCGAGCTGGCCGCGGCCGACATCGACCGCATGCACCCGCGTCGCGCCGCGGCTCAGCAGCACATCGACAAACCCGCCGGTCGAGGCGCCGATATCGAGAGCGACGAGCCCCATCACATCGATCGCGAAATGGTCGAGCGCATGCGCCAGCTTGATGCCGCCGCGCGATACCCAAGGGTGGTCGCGCCCGCGCAGCGCGAGCCTGGTCGTGTCGGCTAGCTGTTCCCCTGCCTTGTCGATCCGCCGCTCGCCGGCATAGACCGCGCCGGCGAGGATCAGCGCCTGTGCCTTGGCGCGGCTCTCGGCGAGGCCGCGATCGACGAGCAGCTGGTCGGCGCGGCGCTTTGCTGCCAGCGCGCTTACGCCCGCGCCGGCGCCTCGACCACTTCGCGGCCGAGCGCGGCGAGCGCGGTCGCCACGATATGCTTGGCGTTGAGCCCGGCGATATCGTACTGCGCGCCCTGCGAATCGTGGTCGATGAAGACATCGGGCAGGCACATCTGCCGGATCTTCAGCCCCTGGTCGAGCTGCCCGCTCTGCGCCAGATAGTGCAGCACAAAGCTGCCGAACCCGCCGATCGCGCCTTCCTCGATCGTGACGACCACCTCGTGCTCCCGCACGAGGCGATTGATGAGATCGGTGTCGAGCGGCTTGGCGAAGCGCGCGTCGGCGACTGTCGTCGACAGGCCGTAAGTGCCCAGCTCCTGCGCCGCCTTCAAACATTCCTGCAAGCGCGCGCCATAGGAGAGCAGCGCGATGGTCGTGCCTTCCTTGACGATGCGGCCGCGGCCGATTTCGAGCGGCACGCCCCTCTCGGGCATTTCGACGCCGATGCCGTCGCCGCGCGGGAAGCGCAGCGCCGAGGGCCCGTCGTCGATCGCGACCTGCGTCGAGACCATGTGTACCAGCTCGGCCTCATCGGCCGCGGCCATCAGCACAAACCCCGGCAGCGCGCCGAGATAGCCGATGTCAAACGAGCCGGCATGGGTCTGCCCGTCATTGCCGACCAGCCCGGCGCGGTCGATCGCAAAGCGCACCGGCAGCTTCTGGATCGCCACATCGTGCACGACCTGATCGTAGCCGCGCTGGAGGAAGGTCGAGTAGATCGCCGCGAACGGCTTCATGCCCTCGGTGGCGAGGCCGGCGGCGAAGGTCACCGCGTGCTGCTCGGCGATGCCGACATCGAAGGTGCGTTTGGGGAAGCGATCGCCGAACAGGTTGATCCCGGTGCCCGACGGCATCGCCGCGGTGATCGCGACGATCCGCTCGTCGGCCTCGGCCTCCTTGATCAGCGACTTGGCGAAGACGCTGGTATAGGACGGCGCCTTTGACGACGACTTCGCCTGCGCGCCGGTGACCACCTCGAATTTCGACACCGAATGCCACTTGTCGTCGGACTGCTCGGCCGGGAGATAGCCGTGGCCCTTCTCGGTCACGACATGAATGAGGACCGGCCCCGTTTCCTTGCTGTCGCGCACGTTTTTCAGCACCGGCACGAGATGGTCGATGTTGTGGCCGTCGATCGGCCCGACGTAATAAAAGCCCATCTCCTCGAACAGCGTGCCGCCGGTGACAAAGCTGCGCGCCAGCTCCTCGGCGCGGCGCGCCGCGACCTCGAGCCGCTTGGGCAGAAAGCGGCCGATATCGCTGGCGAGATGGCGCAGAGAGCGGAACGATTTCGACGACAACAGCCGGGACAGATAGAAGCTCAGCGCACCGACCGGCGGGGCGATCGACATGTCATTGTCGTTGAGGATGACGACCAGCCGGGAATCCATCGAGCCGGCATTGTTCATCGCCTCATAGGCCATGCCGGCGCTCATCGCGCCGTCGCCGATCACCGCGATGACATCGCGCTTGTCGCCCTTGAAGTCGCGCGCCACCGCCATGCCGAGTCCCGACGAGATCGAGGTCGAGCTATGCGCCGCGCCGAACGGGTCGTATTCGCTTTCCGAACGCTTGGTGAAGCCGGAAAGCCCGCCGCCCTGGCGGATCGTCCGGATGCGGTCGCGCCGCCCGGTGAGAATCTTGTGCGGGTAGGCCTGATGGCCGACATCCCAGATCACCCGGTCGTCGGGCGTATTGAAGACGTAATGCAGCGCGACGGTCAGCTCGACGACGCCGAGCCCGGCGCCGAAATGCCCGCCGGTGATCGACACCGCGTCGATCAGCTCGGTGCGCAACTCGTCGGCGATCTGGCGCAGATCGGACTCCGGAAACTTGCGCAAATCGGCCGGGACGTCGATCCGGTCGAGGAGCGGCGTCCGATTCGACAAGCGGTGGGTCGGATTATCTGCCAACGGTGCGCTCCCTCACGTCCGGCGGTCGATAACAAACCGCGCGACCTGTCGTAAAAGTTCCGCTCTTTGTTCGAACAAATCAAGATGTGCAACGGCCTGGTTGATGAGTAGTTCCGCCTGCGCGCGCGCGCGGTCAACGCCAAGTATCGAGACGAACGTAGCTTTTCCCGCCGCGGCGTCGGCGCCGACCGGTTTGCCGGTTTCCTCGGCCGAGCCCTCAACGTCGAGTAGATCATCGGCGATCTGAAAGGCAAGCCCGAGGTCGTGCGCATAGCCGTGCAGCGCCAGCCTGACCTCGTGCGGGGCCTGGGCGAGAATGGCGCCGGCCTCGCAGGCAAAGGCGATGAGCGCGCCGGTTTTCATCCGCTGCAGCCGGGTGATCGCGCCGATGTCGAGGGTCGTGGTCTCGGCAATGAGATCGATCATCTGACCGCCGACCATCCCCGCCGCGCCGGCCGCCCCCGCCAACGCCGCCACCAGTTCGCAGCGCACCGCCCCGCTGCCATGCGTGTCCGGGTGCGACAGCACCTCGAACGCCATCGTCAAGAGGCCGTCGCCGGCCAGCACCGCGGTCGCGTCGTCAAATGCCTTGTGGCAGGTCGGCCGGCCGCGCCGCAGATCGCTATTGTCCATCGCCGGCAGATCGTCATGGATCAGCGAATAGGCGTGCACCATCTCGATCGCCGCGGCGACCTGCAGCGCGCTGCGCTGGCCGATCCCGAACAGCCGGCTGCTCGCCAGCACCAAGAGCGGCCGCAACCGCTTGCCCGGCGCCAGCGCCGAATAGCGCATCGCCTCGTAGACGCGCGCCTCCAGACCGGGCGGCGGCTGCAACAGCCGGTCGATGATCGAATCGGTCAGCCTCACCGTCACCGCGGCCGCCTCGTCGACCGTGGCGGTGTCGTGCCACAGGCTCTCAGTCAATGGCCGTTTTGCCCCCTTCAATCGAGCTTGGCGGGTTCGACCGTCACCGCGCCGTCCGGCCCGATGACGATGCGGTCGACCCGCTGCTGCGCCTCGTTCAATTTTTTCTCGCAATGCCGCTTCAGCTGCGCGCCCCGCTCATAGGAGTGGATCGCGTCGTCGAGCTTGACCTGGCCGCCTTCGAGCCGCCGCACGATGCCTTCGAGCTCGGCCAGTGCGTCCTCGAAGCTCATCGCGGCAATATCGTCGGGCAGCGTCGGATCGCTCATAAAATTCCTGGTTCAGGCAGATATATCAGTTGGCGGATATCAGCACGCGGACATGCGCCGCGGCGCTCGCGCCGAGCGCTATCAGATCATAGCCGCCCTCGAGCGTCGAGACCACCCGCCCGCCAGCGTGGCGGCGCGCAACGTCGAGCAGCTGTTGGGTCGCCCAGATATAGTCGGCCTCCTCCAGCAGGAGCTGCGCCAGCGGGTCGCTGCGATGCGCGTCGAACCCGGCCGAGATCAAGATGAGCCCAGGCGCGAAGGCATCGAGCGCCGGCAGCAGCACCCGGCTCATGCCCTGGCGGAACGCCTGTGAGCCCGACATCGGCGGCAGCGGCACGTTGACGATATTGCCGGCCGCGCCGGTCTCGCCCGACGCACCGGTGCCGGGATAGAGCGGAAACTGGTGGGTCGAGCCGTAGAACAGCGTGCCGTCGTCCCAGAACGCCGCCTGCGTGCCGTTGCCGTGATGCACGTCGAAATCGACCACCGCGACGCGCGCGACCCCGTGCACCTGCCGCGCGCGCAAGGCGCCGACCGCGACATTGTTGAACAGGCAGAATCCCATCGCGCGATCGGGCTCGGCGTGATGCCCAGGCGGGCGCACCGCACAGAAGGCGTTGGCCGCCTCGCCGGCGACAACCGCATCGACCGCCGCGGTGACGGCGCCCGCTGCGCGCAGCGCTGCCTGGCCCGATTGCGGCGACATCACCGTGTCGGCGTCGATGCCGACATGGCCCGCCTCGGGCACCGCCGCGAGCAGACGCTCGACAAAGCGCGCCGGGTGCACGCGGGTGAGGTCGTCGAGCGCCGCCTCCGGCGCCTCGCGGCGTTGGAGCGCGGCGAATTCCGGCGCCGCCAGCGCGTCGAGCACGGCCTTGAGACGCAGCGGCGTCTCCGGATGGTACTGGCCGGGGTCGTGCTCCAGGCAGGCGGGATGGGTATAGAGCAGCGTGGTCATCGGCACTCGCGAATCCGAATTATCGTACTCTTACATGTTCAACGCCGGCGGAAGGCAAGAATTGCGACCGCGCTCCAGCCGAGGATGAAGGCAACGCCGCCCGCCGGCACGACATAGGCAAACTGGGCGATGCCGGTCGCGGCATGGGCGAACTGCGCGAGGCTGAACAATACGATCCCCAATGCGAAGCACCAGCCGGCGGCGACGGCAAGGCCGCGGCGCGGCTCGCGGCCCTGGGCGAAGCCGATCAGCGCCAGCAGCGCCGCCGCGTGGATCATCCCGTAAAGCGCGCCGTTGGTGAGCAGCGTCCGCGTCGCCGCGGTATCGGCGAGATGCGCCGCCGCCGCGCCGGCGATCACCGATGCCGCGCCGCCCAACCCGGCGACAAACAGCCACAGCCGGATCATCCGCCGCTCCCCATCGGCCGCCCCCTCGCGGCCAACGCCGAGCGTAGCAGCGCCAGCGTCTGTCCGGCGACCGCGCTTTCGCCGAATTCCACAACAACTCGCGAGCGACCGGCAGCGCCGAGGCGGCGGCGCAGCGCCGGGTCGCGGACGAGCGCCGCGATCGCCGCGGTGAGCGCCGCGACGTCGCCCGCCGGCACCAGCAGTCCGGTCTCGCCCGGCACGACGATTTCGCGGCAGCCCGGCATGTCGCTGGCGACGACAGGCCGGCCGCAGGACGCCGCCTCGAGCAGCGATTTCGGCACGCCTTCGCCATAGCTCGACGGCAAGAGGGCGATCGCCGCGCGGCGCCAGACCTCCCGCACATCGGCGACATGCCCGAGCCATTCCACCCCCGGCTCGCGGCCGAGTGCGGCGAGCTCGGCCTCGCTCAGCGAATCCGCGCTGTCGGGATCGGCGGCGCCGGCGAGGATGAGCGCGACCGCCAGTCCCTCGTCGCGCAGCCGGCGCACCGAAGCGACGGCGTCGAGCACGCCCTTGCTCTTCAGCATCCGCCCGACCAGTGCGACCGCGACGGCCTCCCCTTCGGGCTCGGGCAGCGGCGCGAAATGCGCGGTATCGACACCCGAGCCGCGGATCAGTGCGAGGCGCGCTTTGTCGAAACCGGCTTGCGTCAGCGCCGCACCGTCTTCCGGGTTCTGCACGACGATCCGGCCGCCGCCGGCAACCCGGCACACCGCTGCGCTCAGCGCGCGCCGCCGCCACGCCGCCGCGGCGCTGCTGCCGAGCCCCATCACCGCCGACACGATCGCCGGCAGGACGCGCCGGCCGAACGCCAACCGCGCCGCGAGGCCGCCGAACAGAACCGGCTTCAGCGCGACGTGATAGAGGATGTCGGGCCGCTCGCGGCGATAGAGCCGCCGGATCTCGGCAATCGCCCGCAGCCCGCCAAACAGCCCGTCCCCGCTGCGCTTCCAACGGAGCGAATGAAGCGCAAAGCCCTCGGCGCGGATCGCCTCGCCATGCGCCCGCACGCGGGTCGCGACACCGACCGCGAAACCGGCATCGCGCGCCGCCCGCGCCACCGGCAGGCGGTGCGAGCAGAAATACCAATCCTCGGTGACGAGAAAGAGCAGCTTTGGCGCGGCGCTGGGATCGGGCACGGCAGCCGGGACAGTCAGACGCGGCGCGGGCGCAGCAGCGAGTTTGACGGACGGATGGTCCCCATGTCCCCTCCCCCGGACTTGACCCGGGAGTCCACATCTTTAATTGCTGTCGGCTGGGTAGAAGACGTGGATGGCCGGGTCAAGTCCGGCCACGGTGTCGAAAGAAAATCGTGGCGCGCATTCTCGTCACCGGCGCAGGCGGGTTTATCGGCAGGGCGCTATGCCCCGCGCTCGCCGCGCGCGGGCATGGCGTCGTCGCCGGGCTGCGCCGTACCGGCGACGCGCCCGAGGGCTCAGAAGCCATCGTGCTCGGCGATATCGGACCGGCGACCGGCTGGACGGCGACGCTGCGCGGGGTCGAGATCGCGATCCACCTGGCGCAGCGCGCCCATGCCGGCCCCGACCCGGCGGCGCTTGCCGCCGAGCCCGCCGCCGCCGCGGCGCTGATCCGCGCGATGGCGGCATCGGGCGCGGCGCGGCTGGTGCTGGTCAGCTCGGTCAAGGCAATGGGCGAGACGAGCGCGCCCGGCAGGCCGCTCCGCCCGGACGACCCGCCGCACCCCGAGGACGCCTATGGCCGTGCCAAGCTGGCGAACGAGCGAGCGGCCGCCGCTGCCGCGGACGAAACCGGCATCGAATTGGTGACGATTCGGCCGCCGCTGGTCTACGGCCCCGGCGTCAGGGCCAATTTCGCAGCGCTGATCCGCCTCGCGGCAAGCGGTGTTCCGCTGCCCTTCGCCGCGCTCGGCAACCGCCGCAGCCTCATCGCACGCGACAATCTCGTCGACCTGCTGGCCCTTGCCGCGATCCACCCGGCCGCCGCGGGCATGACGCTCTTGGCATGCGACGGCGAGGATCTGTCGACACCGCAACTGATCCGTGCGCTTGGCGCCGGGCTCGAGCGCGAGGCGCGGCTCTTTCCGGTCCCCGACGCGTTGTTCGCGGCGCTGCGTCCGCTTCCCGGCATCGGTCCGCGCGTGGAGCGCCTCACGCAATCGCTGCAGGTCGACGACAGTGCCACGCGCGCCGCGCTCGGCTGGACACCGCCGGTACCCGCCGCCGAAGCGCTCGCCGCGACCGCGCGCGCCTTTGCGGCACGTCTGTAATTCTTCGCGCAGCCGCACTATATCGCAGCACCAGCCCGCTGTTCCGAGAGCCCCGAAGATGCCGAGCTTCGATGTCGTCTCCCGCCTCGACCTCGCCGAGGTCGACAACGCCGTCGCGGCGATCGACCGCGAGATCACGACGCGCTTCGACTTCAAGGGGAGCAAATGCTCGGTGAAGCGCGACGAGGGCACGATCAACCTCGTCGCCGACGACGACCTCAAGCTCAAGCAGATGCACGAGTTGCTGAAAGTGCACCTGACCCGGCGGAAGGTCGACCCCGCCGCGCTCGACTTCAAAACGCCGGAAAAGGCGAGCGGCAACACGATCCGCCAGGCGGTGATGCTGCGCCAGGGGGTCGATGCCGAGCTGGCGCGCCGGCTGGTGCGCGAGATCAAGGACAGCAAGCTAAAAGTGCAGGTCGCGATCCAGGGCAACGAGCTGCGCGTGTCGGCCAAGAAGCGCGACGATCTGCAAGCGGCGATCGCGGTGATGCGCGGCCTCAAAATCGAGCAGCCGCTGCAATACCTGAACTTCCGCGAGTAGCGGCCGCTTGATCTTCGGCGCGGCAGCTTCTATCAAACCCGCGCGCCTCTTGTCCCCTTCGTCTAGAGGCCTAGGACACCGCCCTCTCACGGCGGTAACAGGGGTTCGAATCCCCTAGGGGACGCCAATGATATCAATACTTTATAGCCCTTCACGTCGGTCTCCGTCCAAAATTAGTCCAATATACGAGGGTAGACAGGCATAGCTGCGCGCTCGGTTGCGCGGGCCTCCGCTACTGCCAAATGGCAGTCCGGGCGCGTGCCCTTGACCCTGGCTTTTTCCGGGATAGATGGACTGTATCGGCTCCGGTTGAGCCTTCACCGTTTTTGGAGCAACTGACGTGATTGACGAGATACCAGACGACACGATGATTCCGGCCTGCCTCAACGCAGCGGCGACGATCAGCGCGAGCAACGGCCACATCGACGCGAAATCCTGTGTCGAGTTGGCCCGCGCTCTTTATCGCGAGGCAACGCGCGAACCGTGGAAGCGGGGCGACGCCACGGCTGCCGATGCTGCCTTTAAGCGACTGCGCCCCGATGACATTCTCTACGCTCCGATCGCCGGCGATTCGCGGAACGGCTCGGCCTAGGAAATGCTGCCGTTCGGGCGCGCTAAGCGCCCGGACGGCCTATTCCCTGGCATTTCTCTCCCCTCGGCAAATCCGGTCGCTTCAACCCCGAGATTGAGCGACCGTAGCCGCCGCATGGCAAAGACAGCACCACCACCAACAAAACCGCCCCCGCCGCCCCCCGGAGGCACGCGCGGTCAGCCGCCTATAATCCCAAAGAAACTGTGAGTCCGGCGAGCACCGCAGCGGTGATCGGGATCGCGAAGAGCAGCCACCAGGCCCGGCGCATCAGCCGGCCGGCGCGGTCGAGAAACACCCGATTTTCATTGATGCCGGCGGCATAGCCGGCGGTCAGATATTCGAGCTGTTGCAACTCGCTCTCGCAGGCATCCATGACGACATCGGGCGTATAGCCGGGATCGTGCCAGTTTTTCGGCCATAGCACGGTTGACGCCTCGAATGCTCCGGCGAGCGCCGGGATCAGCGCGGCGACGATGGCACCTGCTCGCCAATATGTCCCGCCGGATAGCGAGACGACGGCCGCGCCGCCGATCGCCGAGACGCCGGTCACAAACCATCCCATCAGCGCCGCGGCGCGCGCCTCAAAGGCCTGTAGCGATGCCGTCTGCGATGCGAGGCGTAATTCGGCATGACGCAAAGCCTCGCGCGCCTGCCACAGGCGCAGCGTGTCGCCTGTGGCGCCGGCTTCGACCTGGCTATCTTCCGTGCCGCTCATCCACCGCTGCGTCGCGCATCGCCGGCGCGCTGGTTAGCAGTTCGGCCAGCGGCGCCAGTTCGGGGACGAACCGTACGGCATCGTGCACCATGCCGCGAATAGCACAGTCGGGTATACGCAAGCGGCCCGAGGGCGCCCAATTTTCCGGCTCCGGAGCACCGAGAATATTGTTACAAATCCATTCGCCGGGTGCGGTGCCTCCCTCAACCAACGCCGGGAAGATCGCATGCGCGGCGAGAAACGCCTTGATCGCGAGGCCGACGACGCCGTGAGCTGGCGCGTCGCAGATCGCTTGATAGAGCGCTTGCCGCCCCTCTCCAATCTCATCAAACAGCGGGTCGTCTTCCCCTGCGCTGGCGTACCTTTCGCCCTCTCGGCGCCATTCGTTGAACAACGCAAGGATTTCGCGATCGTCGCCGCCGTCGGCTGCGCCGCCGAGGGCAAAGGGATCGATGATGCTGGTCATGTCGGGTCGCTCCATCTTTCGGCCAGGTGCGGCCTGGCGCCGGGAGCTGATAACCCGTGTGCACGGGCGGGCTTATTCGCGCCGATCGCTCGGCCTTATCTCGCCGCACTCCCGACAGAAAAGCGGCCCGGAGCACGGGCACCAAACAACCGCCTTCACCGGGGCGGCTCCGGGCACATGGCGTTATCAGCGCCGGCGGCGATTCTGCGCCTGCGAACGCATGGTCGCAATGACGAAACAGCCATGCCGTCTAAGATCGCGTCTGAGGCCCGCTGAGCGGCGTTTCCCGCTGCGGCTGCAAGCGTAGCCGCGCACCTGGCTTCCCTTATCTCCGCAGCGCCGGGCGCGGGCACTTCGCCGGCGATCATCGCCCGAATCGGCGATGGTGGCCGACACCGCCATTCCCGGCGATGCTGCAGGCCGGCGGCATCGTCACAATATCGGCGATGCGAGATCTCGGGCGATCGGCCCTCGTCAGATCGAGCGGAATTTCGACCGGCCGGTCTTCCTCGAGGAAGACGATGACGCCGATCGGCCCGCTCTCTCGATCGGCGATCGACACATGCGTTGCGGGCGTGGCGTCGACGCCGATGCGATCGACGGCCGCGAGCGCGGTTCCGACCGTGCCGAGCAGCGCCAAGGCCTCGCCGTCAAATCGGCGCTCCAATCGCGCGACAAGGGCCGCGCGCATGTCGGC
>DASZLY010000158.1:0-5185 GCA_035552135.1 Allostellaceae bacterium
TAGTCCTGCAAGCCCGCGGCGGCGTAATAGTCGCTCACCACCTGGCTGCCCGGCGCCAGGCTGGTCTTGACCCACGGCTTGACCTTGAGCCCCTTCTCGAACGCCTTCTTGGCGACGAGCCCGGCAGCAAGCATGACGCTGGGGTTCGAGGTGTTGGTGCATGAAGTGATCGCGGCGATCACCACGTCGCCGTCATGCAGCTCGTAATCGGCCCCCGGCACTTTCTGCGCGCGCGCCGCCGACACGCCGGGCGCGAGGCGCGGCAGCTCGGTGTCGAAGGTCTTGCCGGTGTCGCTGAGCGCGACCCGGTCCTGCGGGCGGCGCGGCCCGGCGAGCGACGGCTCGACCGTCGCGAGGTCGAGTTCCAGCGTGTCGCTGAACACCGGGTCGGGAGTGGCGGCGTCGGCCCACAACCCCTGCGCCTTGGCGTAGGCCTCGACCAGCTTGACCCGGGCGGGATCGCGCGCGCTGAGCGTCAGATAGCGGATGGTCTCGGCGTCGATCGGGAAGAAGCCGCAGGTCGCGCCGTATTCCGGCGCCATGTTGCCGATCGTCGCGCGGTCGGCGAGCGCCAGCTCGGCGATGCCAGGGCCGTAGAACTCGACAAACCTGCCGACCACGCCGCGCCGCCGCAGCATCTGGGTGACGGTCAGCACCAGGTCGGTCGCGGTCGCGCCCTCGGGCAATTTGCCGGTGAGCTTCATCCCCACCACCTCGGGGATCAACATCGAGATCGGCTGGCCGAGCATCGCCGCCTCGGCCTCGATGCCGCCGACGCCCCAGCCGAGCACGCTGAGGCCGTTGACCATCGTCGTGTGGCTGTCGGTGCCGACCAGCGTGTCGGGATAGGCAATGGTCTTGCCGCCCTCGTCGGTCGTCCACACCACCTGCGCCAGGTATTCGAGATTGACCTGATGGCAGATGCCGGTGCCCGGCGGCACCAGGCGGAAGTTCTCGAACGCCTGCTGGCCCCAGGACAGGAAACGGTAGCGCTCGCCGTTGCGCTCGAACTCGATCTTGACGTTCTCGTCAAAGGCGTTGGGGTTGGCGAAATTGTCGATCTGCACCGAATGGTCGATCACGAGATCGACCGGCGACAGCGGATTGATCTTTTTCGGGTCGCCGCCGAGATCGACCATCGCCTGGCGCATCGCCGCGAGGTCGACCACCGCCGGCACACCGGTCAAATCCTGCATCAAGACGCGCGCCGGGCGGAACGCGATCTCGCGGTCGGAACTGCGGTTCTGCAGCCAGGCGCCGAGCGCCTTGACGTCGTCGACCGTGACGGTGCGGCCGTTCTCCAGGCGCACCAGGTTCTCCATCAGCACCTTCAGGGAGAACGGCAGGCGCGACACGTCGCCCAGCTCCGCCGCCTGCGCTGCGGCGCCGAGGTCGAAATAATCGTAGCTCTTGCCGTCGACATTGAGGGTACGGCGGGCCTTGAGGGTGTCGGTACCGGTGACGTTCACGGTTTCTTCTCCTGTCGGTGGCCCGATCGCTCGCTTCTCTTATCGCACCTTGGCCGGGCTTGACCCGGCCATCCACGAATAGCAAGCCGCGTGTTCGTGGATGGCCGGACCAAGTCCGGGCAAGGCGGTGGAGAGGCGGAAGATGCGAGCAAGCTGATCTCTCGCCGCTACGATAACCTTCCCGACGACCCGATCAAGGCCGTGTCGCGGCGACGATGGCGACCGGGTAGGCATAATGGACCGCCTCGCCCTCGACCCGCACCGGGATGCCGAGGCTGTCATCGCTCGCCGAGGCGCGGAACATCGCGACGATCTTCTGGTCGTCGCCGGGATTGGGGTAGGAGCGCGCCAGCAAATTGCTCACCACATCGCGCAATTCGGTGAAGCGCACATTCGGCTCTCCGAGCCCAGCCGCGGCGAAGAGGCTCTTCAGTTCCGACAGCGGCAGCGCCCGGGTGTGCGACGGGTCGCGCAGCAATTCGAGCCGGTTGAACGCCGCCGCCTTTGCCTTGTGCTCCGACGGGCAGCTGTCGACGACGACGATGCGGCCGCCCGGCGCGCAAACCCGCACCATCTCCTTGAGCACCGCGAGCGGGTCGAGGAAATGGTGAAACGAGAAGCGCGTCGCGACAATCGTGAAGGCGCCGTCGGCATAGGGCAGGGTGGTGACATCGCCCTGCTCCCAGCTGGTATTGGCGAGGCGGTTTTCGGCCGCGGCGTGGCGCGCGGTGTCGAGCATCGCCGGTGTCACGTCGATCCCGGTCGCGTGCGCGACATGCGGCGCGAAGGCGCGGGCGACCAGCCCGCCGCCGCAGGCGACGTCGAGCACCCGGTCCTCCGGCCCGGGCCGGCCGGCCGCGACGATGAGCTTGAGTGCGTCCTCGTTGGCGATCGGCGCGGCGGCGTTGAACACGCCCGCCTGGCGGGTGAACTGGTCGCGGATCAGCGCGTCGTGCGTCGCACCGGTTCCTGGGTCGGTCACAAGCAGCCCTCCAGATGCGCCCGGCCGAACGCGGTCAACTCGACGCGCCCGTCGCGGGACAACACCACCATATTGTCGGCGAGCGCGTCTTCCCAGGCGCAATTCAACGGGCAGGTGCTGGCCCAGGTTGCGCGCGTCTCGCCGACACCGCGCGGCCGCGCCGCGACCCAGGCGAGGAACTGCGCCATCAGCAATTTCGCTTCGGATGCCATGCGCAGCTCCTTGTCGTCCCGGGTCGTCCCGGCAAAGACCGGGACCCACTTCTCCGAGCCCGACACGGTTGAAAGGTGGGTCCCCGGCCTTCGGACGACATAATGTGTAGAACAGTCTGCAATATCCAATATATCGAAACTCATTTCCCGATATGATTTACATATGGAACTTCGCCATCTCCGTTATTTCGTCGCGGTCGCCGAGGAAGGCCACATTACCCGCGCGGCGGAGCGGCTCGGCATTCAGCAGCCGCCGCTGTCGCAGCAAATCCAGGCGCTGGAGCGCGAGCTCGACGCGCAGCTGTTTCGCCGCAAGCCGCGCGGGGTCGAACTGACGCCGGCCGGCCGCGCGCTGCTCGACGAAGCGCGGGCGATCCTCGCGCGCACCGAGGAGGCCGTCGCCGCGACAAGGCGCGCCGCGCAAGGCGAAGCCGGGCGGATCGGCATCGGCTTCACCAGCTCGGCCTCGTTCCATCCGTTTGTGCCGCGCGCGATCCGCCTGTTCCGAGAGGCGCACCCGCTGGTCACGCTGGCGCTGGAAGAAAGCGGCACCACCGAGCTCGTCGAGGCGCTGCGGCGGCAGGCGATAGACGCCGCCTTTGTCCGCTCGCCGGTCGCCGAAAGCCGCGATCTGACGATCCGGCCGCTGCTCGCCGAGGACATGGTCGCGGCGCTGCCGAGCGGCCACAAGCTGTCGGCGGCGAGCGAGCCATTGCCGCTTGCCGCGCTGGCCGGCGAGATTTTCATCCTCTACCGTCGGCCGGTCGGGCCGGGGCTGCACGACGCGATCATCGCCGCCTGCGACCGCGCCGGGTTCAGCCCGCAGATCGGCCAGGAGGCGCCGCGCATGCTGTCAACGCTGAGCCTCGTCGCCGCCGGGCTCGGCGTGACCCTGGTGCCGCGCTCGATGAGCCGGCTCGAAGCCGAAGGCGTGGCGTATCGCCGCCTCGATGCACGCGCGGAGTTGACCGCGCCCCTCAACCTGGCCTACCGGCGCGACGAAATTTCCGCTGCGGTGCGCCGCTTTGTCGGGCTGGTGCAGAAAACCGCGGGGTCATAGGCCCGTCATCGGGCGGGGTCTGAGGGCGTGCGGATCGACCGCGCCGGCGATTTCGGCGATGCGGAAGACCGCCATCGCCAGCGGCAAGCCGCATTTCATCGACGCCAATATCAGCGTCGAGCTCAACCCGGGCGGCGCCGGCGTCTGGGAGTTGCCCGCTAGGCAGCGGCCGGCCGGTGATCGGCGGAAGATCCGAGCCGGACGCTTAGCGCTGATAAATTCATAATGAGACGGTGAGGCAGTGAGGTTTCCCGAATCCTCGGCATCTCATTGCCGCACTGCCTCAGTGTGATCCTAGCGGCTGTGCCGCGATTTTGACTTCAGACGACTTTGCGCCCATACAATCCCACGTCAGACGGTCGGATGGCCGCTCTTTCCGCAGGTTTGATCTTGGGGGAAGGGAGGAAAGTCCGGGCTCCACGGAAAGCACGGTGCCGGTTAACGGCCGGCGGGGGCGACCCCAGGGACAGTGCCACAGAAAACATACCGCCAACCCCGAGCGAGCCCGCATGGGATCGCATGGGCGGCAAGGGTGAAATGGTGCGGTAAGAGCGCACCGCCTCGCCAGCAATGGGGAGGGCAGGGAAAACCCCACCGGGAGCAAGACCAAGTAGGAGCGGCAGGCACGGGAAACCTTGCCGGGCGGGCTTTCGCGCCGCCGCTCGGGTCGGTCGCGCGAGGCGTTCGGCGACGAACGTCCCAGATGAATGGCCATCCCCATCCGCCCAGGGGAACTTGGACGAATGGGACAGAACCCGGCTTACAGACCGTCTGGCATTCAACCTCAAGTGAACGAATAGAGAACGAACTATTTCCGAATAGTGCGGTAATTTTCGGCCGCACCATATGCTGTGTGCCGACTCGGGATTCCAATCGAACATTTAGAATCGTAAGGAATTACTAGAATCCAGTATTGACGGCCCACGCAATCCCATGCTAACCCATATCTACCCAAGGACGAGCATTGATGTTGGGGGGAACTCATCAATGCAACCGAGCCAACCCCTTGTCGGACGTACTTGGGCGAGCGTTGGGGGAAGTGAGTGGAACTGTTTCTGTCCACTTTCGTGAACAAGGTCGACCGCAAGGGGCGCGTTTCTGTGCCGGCGACCTTTCGTTCCACCCTCGCAACACACCGCAATCCGGGCCAGGTGGTGCTGATCCCTTCGTTCAAATACGAGGCGCTGGACGGTACCGGCAGCGATCATCTCGCCGAGATGATGGAGGGTTTGAACACCCTCGATCAATATTCGGATCGCCGCGACGACCTTTCCTTGGTATTCGCCGAGTCACGCGCGCTGCAGATCGACAGCGAAGGGCGAATCGTCCTGCCCGACGAGTTGAAGGATCACGCGCATATCGCCGACGAGGTGGCCTTTGTCGGGCTGGGCACGATGTTCCAGCTCTGGGAGCCGGACCGCTTCAGCCGGCACCGCGCCGAGGCGCGCGAGCGCGCCCGCCG
>DASZLY010000159.1:0-2877 GCA_035552135.1 Allostellaceae bacterium
GAGGACATGCGCGAAGGCCTCACCTGCATCCTCTCTGTCAAGCTGCCCGACCCGAAATTCTCGTCGCAGACCAAGGACAAGCTGGTGTCGTCCGAGGTGCGCCCGGCGGTCGAGAATATTGTCGGCGACAAGCTGACCCAATGGTTCGAGGAGCACCCGGGCGAAGCGCGCAAGGTCGTCGCCAAGGTGGTCGAGGCGGCCGCGGCGCGCGAGGCGGCGCGCAAGGCGCGCGACCTCACCCGGCGCAAGAGCGCGCTCGACATCGCCAACCTGCCCGGCAAGCTCGCCGACTGCCAGGAGCGCGACCCGGCCAAGAGCGAGCTGTTTATCGTCGAGGGCGACAGCGCCGGCGGTTCGGCGAAACAGGGCCGCGACCGCCGCTTCCAGGCGATCCTGCCGCTGAAGGGCAAGATCCTCAATGTCGAGCGCGCGCGCTTCGACAAGATGCTCGGCTCGGCCGAGATCGGCACGCTGATCCAGGCGATCGGCACCGGCATCGGCAGCGAGGATTTCGACGCCGGCAAGGCGCGCTATCACCGCATCATCATCATGACTGACGCCGATGTCGACGGCAGCCATATCCGCACGCTGCTCTTGACCTTCTTCTACCGCCAGATGGCCGACCTGATCGACAAGGGCTTTCTCTACATCGCCCAGCCGCCGCTCTACCGGCTGCAGCGCGGCAACGCGAAGCCGGTCTACCTCAAGGACGACCCGGCGCTCGAAGCCTATTGCGTCGAGAGCGCGCTGCGCGACGCGGTGTTCACCCAGCATGACGGCGGCCAGCGCGGCGGCAACGATTTGCGCGACCTCTTGGAGCGGGCGCGCGCCCAGCGCCGGCTGATGCTGCCGCTCTTCGCCAAGGTCAGCAATTTCGACATCGTCGAGCAGGCGGCGATCGCCGGCGCGCTGTCGGGCGTTGTCGAGCAGAGCGGCGAACTGGCCCAGCGCACCGCCGAGCGGCTCAACCTGATGGCCGAAACCGCCGACGGCAGCTGGGTCGGCGAGGCGACCGCGGGCGCCGACATGATCTTCAGCCGCACCCGGCAGGGCGTCGGCGAGCGCCGGCTGTTCGAGGCGACGCTGATGAATTCGAACGAGGCGCGCCGGCTCCATGCCGACAGCGCGATGCTGCGCGAGACCTATGAGCGCCCCGGCAAGCTCGTCGCGCGCGAGCGCGAGTTCCGCATCACCGGCCCGGCGAGCCTCGTCGATGCGGTGATGGATGTCGGCCGGCGCGGCATCGACATCACCCGCTACAAGGGCCTCGGCGAGATGAACCCCGACCAGTTGTGGGAAACCACGCTCGACCCCGAGCTAAGATCGCTCCTGCAGGTGCGGGTGAACCATGTCGACGACGCCGAGGAAACCTTCTCGACGCTGATGGGCGACCTCGTCGAACCGCGCCGCGACTTCATCCAGGCCAACGCGCTGAGCGTCGCGAATTTGGATGTGTAGTTCAAACTAATGATCACGAAGCCGATCGAGCAGATCACGGCTGCAGATATCAGCGAGTTGTGCTGTAACGGTGGGGCATACGAAAGTCAAACTCTCGAATTCAAGCGCGAGCTTCCAAACCGTGACGGGCAGCCAGATGCTTGGCTCAGTGGTCGAAGCTTTTCAAACTATGCGCGCGATCACCTTTTCCGAGAGCTCGTAGCTTTTGCCAACGCGAGCGGCGGCACCCTCATCCTCGGAGTCGAGGAAAGCGAAGACGTTCCTCCGAGAGCAGCGAAGATCGTGCCCCTGCCCCGGGTTCATGATCTCGCATCCAGGCTTGAGGAAGCGGCTCGCGCATGCGTCGAACCGCCTCTGCCATCCCTTTTTGCGCGAGGGATCAAGATTGGAACCGGGGACGAAGGCGTCGTTGCATTGCGCACCGTTTCTTCGCCTTTCGGCCCCCACAGAGTTGTCGGGGATGGGCACGCTTACATTCGTAGGGGAACTAGTTCCGTCAAAATGACAATGCGTGAAATCCAAGACCTCACGCTTGGACGTGATCTTCTGGATTGCGCCGGCGACCGGTCCGCGTGGCCCGGCCTAAAGACAACAAGCTAGCTAAATTACTAAAGTCTCAAAGCATTAGCTGTTAGGTGGGCACGTAGCAGGCGGGCACGCCACGTCCGAGGTGATCGGATCAGAGAGCAAAAGCATGGTGGCCAACGGCAGAAAAACTACCGGCTCGCCGCCGCGCCGTGTGACAACTAATGGCCTCTGCTCTTCTGCGACGCGATCCAGAGTTCTATTGAGAGAATGTCGCAATTTTGAATAGGTGATGGTCTTCATGCCGTCACTATAGCTCAACGCGCCTCAGCGCGCGCAGCGCCGGTGTAGCTGACGCGCCAGATTGTGCCGTTGCCGTCTTCGCTGAACAGCAGTGCGCCATCCTTCGCCACCGCGACGCCGACCGGGCGGCCCCAGACGCTGCCGTCCGGGGTCACGAAGCCGGTGACGAAATCCTCGTATTCGCCGGTCGGCACGCCGTCCTTGAGGATCGCGCGGACGATCTTGTAGCCGGTGCGCAAATGCCGGTTCCACGAGCCGTGCAGCGCGGCGAAGGCGCTGCCGCGGTAGTCCGGCGGGAACATCGTGCCATCGTAAAAGGTCAGCCCCAGCGGCGCCGAATGCGGCTGGAGCAATACGTCGGGTACCGCGACCTTGCCGTCAAGATCAGGCCGCTCGCCCTGATGCCGAGGGTCCGGGTGGGAGCCGATATAGTACCAGGGCCAGCCGTAAAACCCGCCCTGGCGCACCCGCGTCAGATAGTCGGGCGGCAGGTTGTCGCCGAGCCCGTCGCGCTCGTTGACCGCGCACCACGGCTCGCCGGTCTTCGGCGCGAGCGCCAGCGACACGCAGTTGCGGAGGCCGGTCGCGTAG
>DASZLY010000160.1:0-12475 GCA_035552135.1 Allostellaceae bacterium
CGGCACGGTGACGATCGAATCGAGCGCCGGCCAGGGGACCATCGTGCGCTGCCACCTGCCGATCACGCGCGGCGCCGCCTCGGCCAGCCAGCAGGAAGCGACGGTGCGTTGATATTATAATCCCCTCCCGCGCTTGCAGGCTTGCGGGAGAGGGAGGGGCCCACCCGCGCAAGCGATGGGAGGGTGAGGGTTCGCGGCAGGCCCCTCACCCGCCTCGCTGCGCCCGGCACCCTCTCCCGCAAGCGGGAGAGGGAATGGGTCAGCCGCCCGGCACGCCCTTCGTCGTCGAGTATTCGAAATGCAGCGCCTCGCCGGGATGGAGCAGCGGGTGGATCGCATGCGCCGCGGCGGCCGCCTCGGCAAAGCCGGTGAGGATCAGCTTGAGCTTGCCGGGATAGGCGGCGATGTCGCCGATCGCGAAAATGCCGGCGCGCGAGGTGGCACAGTCTGCCGGATCGACCGCGATGCGGCTGTCATCGAAGGCGAGATCCCACTGCGCCAGCGGTCCGAGCTGCGTCGCCAGGCCGAAAAACGGCAGCAGGCAATCGGCGTCGAGCCGCCGCTCGTTGCCCGTAAGGTCGGCGACGATGACGGCGCTCAACTCCCCGTCGGCGCCGTCGAGCCCGGCAAGCTGATAGGGCGTCACCAGCTCGACCTGCCCCGCTTGAACCAGCGCGTCGAGCCGCGCGAGCGAGGCGGGCGCGGCGCGGAACTTGGCGCGGCGGTGCACCAAGCTGACGCTGGCGGCGAGCTCCGCCAGAGACAACGCCCAATCGACCGCCGAATCGCCGCCGCCGGCGATGACGACGCGCTTGCCGCGGAAATCCTCGCGCCGGCGCACCAGGTAGAAGACGCTCTTGCCTTCGAAGCCGGCGATGCCGTCGAGCGGCGGCCGGTTGGGGCCGAACGCGCCGCCGCCCGCGGCGATCACCACCGCCCGCGCTGCGACCCGCACCCCGCCCGCGGTGGTGACGACAAAGCGGTCGCCTTCGGCTTCCAGCCCGGTGACCGCGTGCCCCAGATGGTAGACAGGCGCGAACGGAGCTGCCTGCTCGGCGAGGCGCTCGACCAGCAGCGCGGCGTCGATTCGCGGATAGCCGGGAATGTCGTAGATCGGCTTTTCCGGATAGAGCGCCGCGCACTGCCCGCCGGCGATGTCGAGCGCGTCGAAGACATGGCATTTCATGTCGAGCATGCCGCACTCGAAAACCGCGAAGAGGCCCACCGGTCCGGCGCCGATGATCGCCACATCGGTTTCGTGCTGTGCTGCGTCCATCGGGCGAATTTAATCGTGCCGGCGCCTTGCGCAACCCGCTGTTGCGGCGGCGCGGCGCCGCGCCTACAAGGCTCGGGTGACGATCATCGACTTGGCCGACGAAAACGCGACGCGCGCTCTCGCCGCGCGGCTCGCCGTCCTGGCGCGGCCGGGCGACGTGATCGCGCTTGCAGGCGAGCTCGGCGCCGGCAAGACGAGCTTCGCGCGCGCCTTTATCCGCGCGCGCGGCGGCGACGAGACCGTGCCGAGCCCGACCTTTACCCTGGTGCAGACCTATGACCTGCCGGACGGCGCGGTCTGGCACTTCGACCTCTACCGGCTGCGCACGGCCGAGGAAGCCTGGGAGCTCGGCATCGAGGACGCTTTCGCCGGCGGCATCTCGCTGATCGAATGGCCCGAGCGGCTCGGCACGCTGTTGCCGGCGCGGCGCCTGCTGGTGGCGCTCGATTTCGCCGCCGCCGAGGGCGCGCGGCGCGCGACGCTCGCCGGCGGCGGCGATTGGACGGCGCGGCTGGCCGCGCTCGCGGTGGAGGCGCCTCATGGCCCTTGAGTTGGCGCGTGAGGCGGCGATCGCCGGCTTTCTCGCCGCCGCCGGCTGGGACGGCGTGAGGCCGGCGCCGCTCGCCGCCGACGCGTCGTTCCGCCGCTATTTCCGGCTGGTCGACGGCAAAAGGCGCACCGTGCTGATGGACGCGCCAGCGCCGCACGAGGATGTCCGGCCCTATGTCGCGGTCGCCCGAATGCTGCGCGGCCACGGCCTCAGCGCGCCCGAGATTTTCGCCGAGGACGCCGCGCTCGGCGCGCTGCTGATCGAGGATTTCGGCGACGATACCTATACCCGCCTGCTGGCGCGGGGCGCCGACGAGGCCGGGCTCTATGCGCTGGCGATCGACACGCTGGTCGCGCTGCAGCGCGCGGTGACCGCGCCGCCCGATCTGCCGCCCTATGACGCGGCAACGTTCCTGCGCGAGGCGGCGCTGCTCGTCGAATGGTACGCGCCCGCCGTGCTCGGCGCCGCTCTGTCCGAGGACGCCGTGGGAGAATACCTGGCGCTGTGGCGCGCGCTGCTGCCGCTCGCCGCGCTGGATGCGCCGACGCTGGTGCTGCGCGACTACCATGTCGACAATCTGATGCTGCTCGCAGGCCGCGCGGGGGTGCGCGGCTGCGGGTTGCTCGACTTCCAGGACGCGCTCAGCGGACCGGCGAGCTACGACCTCGTCTCGCTGCTCGAAGATGCGCGGCGCGACGTGCCGGAGGCGCTGCGCGTGGCGATGACCGAGCGCTACCTCGCGGCCTTCCCGGCGCTCGACCGCGGCGCGTTCCGCCGCTCGGCGGCGATCCTCGCGGCGCAGCGCAACGCCAAGGTCATCGGCATCTTCACCCGGCTATGGCGGCGTGACGGCAAGCCGCACTATCTCGGCCACATCCCGCGGGTCTGGCGGCTGCTGGAAGCCGGCCTGCAAGAGCCGGCATTGCGCCCGCTCGCGCGCTGGCTCGACCGGCATTTGCCCGCGGCCGCGCGGCGCATCCCGGCGCGAGACGAGGCGGCATGAGCCGCGCCGCCAAACCCGGCCCCAAGACTGCGATGGTCCTCGCGGCCGGGCTCGGCACAAGGCTGCGCCCGGTGACCGACCACCTGCCGAAGCCGCTGGTCGATGTCGGCGGGCAGACGCTGCTCGACTACGCACTCGACCGGCTGGCGGCTTGCGGGGTCGAACGCGTCGTCGTCAACCTGCACTACAAGCCCGAGATGATCGAGGCGCGGCTCGCCGGGCGCACCCGGCCGGCGATCGAATTCTCGCGCGAGGCAGCGCTGCTCGAAACCGGCGGCGGGGTGAAACAGGCGCTGCCCTTGCTCGACGACAGCTTCTATGTGCTCAACGCCGACATCCTGTGGCTCGACGGCGTCGAGCCGGCCTTGCGGCGGCTGGCCCGCGCGTTCGACGCGAAGACGATGGACGGCGTGCTGCTGATGCAGCGCACGACCGGCGCGGTGGGTTATGAGGGTCGCGGCGACTATTTCCTCGACCCGCTCGGCACCCCGCGCCGCCGCGTCGAGGGCGAGATCGCGCCCTATATCTTCGCCGGCATCCAGATTCTGCACCGCCGGCTGTTCGCCGGGATCGACGACACCGTGTTCTCGCTGAAGCGGCTCTACGACCGCGCAGAGGATGCCGGGCGGCTCGGCGCGATCGTGCATGACGGCGAGTGGTTCCATGTCGGGACGCCCGACGGGCTGGCGGAAACGCGCGCCCGCATCGCCGAGCTACGCGCCGAGCGGTAGCGCCGATGCGCCCCAACATCTTCACCATCGCGCCCGGCCGGCCATTTCTCGCGACGCTCGCGCGGGGTCTGGTGGCGCTGGCGGAGGGCGACCCGCTGCGCCTGGCGCGGATGACCGTGCTGCTGCCGACGCGACGCGCCGTGCGCAGCCTGCGCGAGGCGTTCCTGCGGCTGACCGGCGAAGGCAGCGATCCCGGCGCGCCGCTGCTGCTGCCGCGGATGCGGCCGATCGGCGACCTTGACGACGACGCGTTCGAATGGACCAGCGACGAGACGCTGGCGGTGCCGCCGGCGCTCCCCGAGCTGCGGCGACGGCTATTGCTGACCCGGCTGGTGCTGGCGTGGAGCGCCGAGCATGACGACCCGCCGCTGCTGCCCGGCCAGGCGGCGGCCTTGGCCGGCGCGCTGGCGCGGCTCATCGACAACGCTGCGACGGTCGGCGCCAGCTTTGCCGATCTCGCCAGACTGGCGCCGCTCGACCTCGCCGAGCACTGGCAGATCGTGCTCCGCTTCCTCGACATCCTGCCCGCGCAATGGCCGGGCATCCTCGCGGCGGAAGGCGCGCTCGATCCTTCCGAGCGACGCAACCGCTTGCTCGAACGCCAGGCCGAGGCGTGGCGGCGCGCGCCGCCACGCGACCCGGTGATCGCCGCCGGGCTCACCGGCGGCATCCCGGCGCTCGAAACGCTGGCCGGCGCGGTCGCCGGGCTGGAGCACGGCATGGTGATCCTCGCCGGGCTGGAGCGCGACGCCGCGCCGTCCGTGTGGTGCGCCGTCGCCGAGGACCCGGCGCACCCGCAACACCTCTTGGCCCGGCTGCTCGACCGGCTGGAGCTCACACCAGCCGACGTGCGCGAGTGGCAGCAAGCGGCGGCGAGCCCGACCGCCGCGCGCCTGCGCCTCGTCTCCGAGGCGCTGCGCCCGGCGGCGCTGACCGATGCCTGGCGCGGTCTCAAGCCCGTGCCGGCCGAAGCGCTGGCCGCGCTCAGCCGTTACGATTGCGCCAGCCCGCAGCAGGAGGCGGTGACGATCGCGCTCTTGCTGCGCGGCAAGCTCGAAGAACCCGGCGCGACCGCCGCGCTCGTCACCCCCGACCGCGAGCTGGCGCGCCGCGTCGCCGCCGAGATGCGGCGCTGGGGCGTCGACATCGACGATTCCGCCGGCCTGCCGCTGTCGCGCACGCCGCCCGGCGCGTTCCTGCGCCTGGTGCTCGACATGGCGGCGAGCGAGCTGGCACCGGTGCCGCTCCTCGCCGCATTGAAGCACCCGCTGGCGGCGGGTGGCCTCGCGCCCGGCGAATTCCGCGAGCTGGCGCGGCGGCTCGAAGGCCGCATCCGCGGACCGCGTCCGGCGCCGGGCATCAAGGGCCTGCGCGACGCGCTCGGTGCCAAGCACCCGGAGCTGCGCCGCTTTGTCGACCGGCTGGAAGCCTGCCTGGGCGAGTTGCCGCCGCTGCTGGCGCGGCGCGAGGCGCTGATCGGCGAGCTGGCGAGCGCGCATATCGCCGCCGCCGAGCGGCTCGCCGCGAGCGACGAAGAGAGCGGCGGCGCGCGGCTGTGGCGCGACGCGGCGGGCGAGACCGCCGCCAATTTCTGCCACGATTTGCTCGACGCGGCGCGCGATTTCCCGCCCCTCCCCGGCCGGCACTATCCGGCGCTGTTCGAGACGCTGTCGCGCGGGCCGGTGGTGCGCCCGGCCTATGGCCGGCACCCGCGCCTGGCGATCTGGGGCCTGGTCGAGGCGCGGCTGCAGCAGGCCGACCTGGTCGTGCTCGGCGGCCTCAACGAGGGCACCTGGCCCGCCCCGGTGCCGGCCGACCCGTGGATGTCGCGGCAGATGCGCACCGAGTTCGGCATTCCGCTGCCCGAGCGGGCGATCGGCCTCGCCGCGCATGATTTCGCCCAGGCGCTCGGCGCGCCGGAGGTCGCGCTGACCCGTGCCGCGCGGCACGAGGGCGCGCCGACCGTGCCGTCGCGCTGGCTGTTGCGGCTCGACGCGGTGCTGCGCGCGGTCGGGCTCGACGGCCGGCTCGGCCCCGATCCGGCGATCGCCGCCGCCGCGGCGCAGGGCGAAGCATCGCCGGCGATAAAGCCGCTGCCGCTGCCGCCGCCGGCGCCGCGCCCACCGCTCTCCGCCCGGCCGCGCGAGCTGCCGGTGACCGCGATCGAGACCTGGCGGCGCGACCCCTATGCGATTTACGCCCGGCACATCCTCAGGCTGCGGGCGCGCGAGCCGCTCGACGCCGACCCCGACCGCGCCGATCTCGGCACCGCGATCCACAAGGCGCTGGCGCAATTCGTCAAACGCCATCCGCGCGACCTGCCGGCGAGCGCCGAGGCCGAACTGCTGGAGATCGGCAAGGCGGTGTTCGGCGAGCTGCTGTCGCGGCCAGGCGCCTGGGCGTTCTGGTGGCCGCGCTTCGAGCGCATCGCCGCCTGGTTCGTCGCCGAGGAGCGGACGCGGCGGGCGACGCTCGCCGACAGCTTTGCCGAGGTCGAAGGCCGGCTCGTCATCGACGCGCCGGGCGGGCCGTTCGCGATCACCGCGATCGCCGACCGCATCGACCGGCTGACCAGCGGCGAATTGGTGCTGATCGACTACAAGACCGGCTCGCTGCCGAAAAAGCCCGACATCGCCGCCGCGATCGCGGTGCAGCTGCCGCTCGAAGGCGCGATCGCCGAGGCCGGCGGGTTCACGCCGGCCGGCGCCGGAACGGTCGCCGCGCTCGAGCACTGGAAGCTCGGCGGCAACCCAACCGGGCTGCGCGACCCGGCCGGCGACGAGCCGGGCGCGCTGATCGCCGCCGTGCTCGGCGAGGTCGCCGCCTATATCGCGCGCTTCGACGACCCCGCGACCCCCTACCGCGCGGTGCCGATCGCGAAATGGCGGCCGCGCTATTCCGACTACGCCCATCTCGAACGCCTCGCCGAGACCGAGAACGAGTGGTGGTGATGCTGAGCGCGCGCGACGCCGACCTCATCCAACGCAAGGCGCTCGCCCCGGCGGCGTCGGTCTGGGTCTCGGCGTCGGCCGGCACCGGCAAGACCAAGGTCCTGACCGAGCGGCTGCTGGCGCTGATGCTGGCGGGCACCGAGCCGTCGCGCATCCTCTGCCTCACCTTCACCCGCGCCGCCGCGGCCGAGATGGCGAACCGCCTCAACGAGCGGCTCGCGCGCTGGACGACGATGCCGCCGGGCGCGCTGGCGCAGGAGCTGGTGAAGCTCACCGGCGTCAACCCGCGCGACGAGGACATTGCCCGCGCCCGCCAGCTTTTCGCGCGCGTGCTCGACACGCCGGGCGGCGCCAAGATCGAGACGATCCATGCCTTCTGCCAGTCGCTGCTGCGGCGCTTTCCATTGGAAGCCGGCGTGCCGCCCGAGTTCGCGGTGATCGACGAGCGCAGCGCCGGCGACGCGCTGCAGGACGCCGCCGCCGGGATCATCGCCGCGGCGCGATCGGGCACGCGGCCGGACCTCGCCGAAGCGCTCGGCGTGGTCGCCCGCTACCTGGTCGAGGAGCGCTTTATCGAAGTGATGGCGGCGCTCGCCAAGGAGCGCGGCCGGCTCGCGGTGGCGCTCGCCGACGGCGAGGACGCGCTGCTAGCGCGGCTCGCGGCGATGCTCGGGGTGCCGCCGGATGCGACGGCGGAAAGCCTCGCCGCCACGTTCTGCGCCGGCGGCGACATCGCAGCCCTGCGGCAATGCTGCGCGGCGCTCGCCGAGGGCACAGAGAAGACCGACCGGCCGCGCGGCCGGATTGTCGCGCGCTGGTGCGAGGATGCGGCGGGCCGCCCGGACATGGTCGATGATTATCTCGCCAGTTTCCTGACCGCGGGGAACGAGGTCCGCAAGAGCCTCTTTACGAGTAGCTTGGCGAAGAAGACGGCCATCGACCTTGCGCGCATCATTGGCACCGAGGCCGAGCGTGCGAAGGCGCTGGCCGACGACCAAAACTCACTGATCATTCTCGAAGCGACCTGTGCGGTCGCCCGGCTCGGCGCGGCACTGGTCAAGTCCTACGAGGCGCGCAAACGGCTCCATGCCGAGCTTGACTACGACGATCTAGTGCTCGGCGCGGTCGAGCTGCTGCGACGGCCCGGCATCGCGCCCTGGGTGCTGTTCAAGCTCGATGGCGGCCTCGACCACATCCTGATCGACGAGGCGCAAGACACCAATCCGGAGCAGTGGGAGATCGTCGCGATTCTTGCCGCCGAGTTCTTCGCCGGCGAGGACCCGGCCGGGCGCGAGCGCACGGTGTTCGCGGTCGGCGACGCGAAGCAGTCGATCTACAGTTTCCAGCGCGCCGATCCCGCGGCTTTTGTCGCGATGCGCGAGCATTTCCAGCAGCGCGTGGTCGACGCCAAGCAGGATTGGCGCGTGGTGCCGCTGGAGATTTCGTTCCGCGCCGCCGATCCGCTGCTGCGGGCGGTCGATGCGGTCTTCGCCGTCGCCGACGCGGCGGATGGCGTCGCGCTTGACGGCGCGGCGATCCGCCATGTCGCGGCGCGGATTGGCCAGGCCGGACTGGTCGAGCTGTGGCCGGGCGCCCCGGCGCCGCCGGAAGAAGCCGACGACCCGTTCGCCGGCGACGGCGCCCGGCCGGCCGCCGCCTCGCACACAAGGCTCGCGCGGGCGATCGCCGCGACGATCGACACCTGGCTCAAATCCGGCGAGATGCTGGCCGCGCGCGACCGGCCGTTGCGCGCCGGCGACATCATGGTGCTGGTGCGCCGGCGCAACGATTTCGTCGTCGACCTCTTGGGCGAGCTGAAGCAGCGCGGCGTTCCAGTCGCCGGCGCCGACCGGCTGACCCTGGCGACACAGCTTGCGGTCAAGGATCTCGTCGCGCTCGGCCAGTTCCTGCTGCTGCCCGAAGACGATCTGACCCTGGCGACGGTGCTCAAGGGCCCGATTTTCGCGATCTCGGAGGAGCAGCTTTTCACCCTCGCCTACGGCCGCGGCGAGCAGTCGCTGTGGTCGCGGCTGCTGCGCGCTGCGGCGGACGACCTGCTGCTCAGCCAGACCGTGGAGACGCTAAAGGGGCTGCTGGCCCATACCGATTACGTGCCGCCTTACGAACTTTACGCCGACATTCTCGGCGCGCGCGGCGGGCGGCGGGCGATGCTGGAGCGGCTCGGCCCGGAGGCCGAAGACCCGATCGACGAGTTCCTCGCCCTCGCCCTCACCTATGAGCGCGAGCACGTGCCCTCGCTGCAGGGTTTTCTGCACTGGCTCGTCGCCGGCGATGTCGAGGTGAAGCGCGACCTCGCCGAGCAGCAGCGCGACGAGGTGCGGATCATGACGGTGCACGGCTCGAAGGGCCTCGAAGCGCCGGTCGTCTTCCTGCCCGACACGATGCAGCTTCCCGATCCGCGCGGGCAGTTGCTGTGGACCGCGGGCGACGCGTTGCCGCTGTGGCGGCCGCACGGCGATTTCGCCACGCCGCGCCATACCGCCGAACGCCAGGCGCTGCGCCGGCGCGAGCTGCAGGAGTACCGCCGGCTGCTCTACGTCGCGCTGACCCGGGCGGAGGATCGGCTCTATATCTGCGGCTGGCAGACCCGCAGCACGCCCAATGGCGCGGCGACCTGGCACACGCTGTGCGACGCCGGGCTCACCAGCCTCGCCGAGCCGTTCGAGTTCGACACAAGGCCGCTGATCGGCGGCGCCGACGGCTGGGACGGTCGCGGCCTGCGGCTCGTCGCGCCGCAGACCGGCGCGCCGGCGCGCGATTCGGCCGGCGCCGCCGCGCCGCGGCTTGCGGCGCTGCCGGATTGGCTCGGCCGCAAGGCGCCCGACGAGCCCGACCCGCCGCGTCCGCTGCTGCCGTCGCAGCCGAGCGGCAGCGAGCCGGCGACGCTGTCGCCACTCGCCGCCGCCGGCCGCGACCGTTTCAAGCGCGGTCTGCTGGTGCACCGCCTGCTGCAAACGCTGCCCGAGCTGCCGCAAGCCGAGCGCGCGGCCGCGGCGCAGCGCTTTCTCGCGCTGCCGGTGCACGCGCTCGACTCCGACGAACGCGACAGCATCTGCCGCGAGACGATCGCGGTGCTGGAAACGCCGGAATTCGCGGCGCTGTGGGGGCCCGATGCGCAGGCCGAGGTGCCGGTCGTCGGCCTTATCGGCGGGCGGGCGCTGTCGGGCCAGATCGACCGGATTGTGGTCACCGAAGACCGCGTGCTGGTCGTCGATTACAAGACAGTGCGGCCGCCGCCGCGGAGCGAAGACGAAGTCGCCGCCGTTTACCTGCAACAGCTTGCCAGCTATCGCGCCGCGCTCGAGCGCATCTATCCGGGCCGGCCGGTGAGCTGCGCGATCCTGTGGACGGAAGCGCCGCGCCTGATGCCGATCAGCCCCGACCTGCTCGCACGGCACCTGCCTTGACGGGGCTTTTCCGGCTCCCCTAATCTTATCTGCAACTAAGCAAAGGACCGAGCGATGAAGCCGACCGCCGTCAGCGATGGCAACTTCGACAATCTCGTATTGGGCGCCAAGGAGCCGGTGCTCGTCGATTTCTGGGCGGAGTGGTGCGGGCCGTGCAAGATGGTCGCGCCGTTCCTCGACGAGCTGGCCGAGGAGATGACCGGCCGGCTCACCGTCGCCAAGGTCAATATCGACGAGAACCCGCAGACCCCGCGCAAATTCGGCGTGCGCGGCATCCCGACGATGATCCTGTTCAAGGACGGCCAAGTCGCCGCGACCAAGATCGGCGCGCTGCCCAAGAGCAAGCTCTACGAATGGATCGAATCGGTGCTGTAGCAGCACTTCCGGGACGAGGCGGTACGAAAATGGCCGGGCTGAGCCCGGCCATTGGTCGTTAGTGCGGCAGCATCAGCTTGCCGTTGGGCACCGTGCCGGGCGGATGGATGACCGGCATCTTGGCGCCGGTCTGCGGCGGGTCGAGCGCCATCCCCGGATCGACGCTCGACGGCGGCTCGATGACGTCCCGCTGCCCATCGGGCGCGGCGATGCCCATCGGCCCCATCACCGCGGCGATCTGTTCGTAGGCGCTGGGCGTGTCCGCCTGCGCCGCGTAAGCGCCGGCGGAGACGCCAACGGCCCCCGACAGCGCGAGGGTCAATACTGACATTGCGTGTTTCATGCCGGCTAAACGCCGGCGGGGCGCGTTTAGTTCACGAATTTTCGCGCAAGACCACGCCGGCAAAGTGCAGCGAGCCGCAAATCAACACCCGCGCGTTTCCGTCGCGCGCGGCGATCGCGCTAAGAGCGCTATCGAGCGAGCGTGCCTCCTGCGCCGCCATCCCGATGGAGCGCGCCGCGGCGGCGATCGAGGCGGCGGGGAGCGCGTTCTCCTCGTCCGGGATGGTGACAGCGTAAAGCTCCCGCGCGAAGGGCGTGAGCGGCGCGAGAAAGCCGCCGGCATCCTTGGTGTTGAGCATGCCGACGACGAGATAAAGCGGCCGGTCGCGCCAGCCGGCGGCGGCGGCGGCGAGCGCCTCGCCGGCCGCCGGGTTGTGCCCGCCGTCGAGCCACAACTCCCCGCCCGGCATCGCCGCAATGAGCTGCCCGCGCGTCAAATGCTGCAGCCGCGCCGGCCAGTCGATCCGGCGCAAGCCGCGGGCGATCGCGGCGGGCTCGGCGGCGGCGCCCAGGCATTCGAGACAGGCGATCGCGACGCCGGCATTGGCGATCTGGTGCGCGCCGGGCAGCGACGGCAGCGGCAGGTCGAGCGCCCATGCCGGCCCCTGGTAGCGCATCCCCTCGCCCGCCGGCTCACAGCCCCATTCGCGGCCCCAGCGCCGCAGCGGCGCGCCGACCGCGCGGGCGCGCGCCTCGATCACCGCGTCGGCCTCCGCGATCTGCGGGCCGATCACCGCGGGGGCGCCAGGCTTGACGACGCCCGCCTTCTCGCCGGCGATCGCCGCGACGGTCGGCCCGAGAAACGCCTGGTGGTCGAGCGAAACCGGGGTGATCGCGGTCACCACCGGACGCTTGACGACGTTGGTCGTGTCGAGCCGGCCGCCGAGGCCCACTTCGAGCACGGTGAAATCGGCCGGGGCGCGCGAGAAGGCGAGGAACGCCGCCGCCGTGGTGATCTCGAAAAAGGTGATCTCGGCGCCGGCATTGACCCGCTCGACCTCTTCGAGGGTCGCGACTAGCGCCGCATCGTCGATCAATTCACCGGCGACGCGGATGCGCTCGTTGAAATGCACCAGATGCGGTGAGGTATAGGCATGGACGCGCTTCCCCGCGGCCTCCAGGCAGGCGCGCAGCGTCGCGACCGTCGAGCCCTTGCCGTTGGTGCCGGCGACATGGATCACCGGCGGCAGGCGGTCCTGCGGGTCGCCGAGCGCCGCCAACAGCCGGACGATGCGGTCGAGCGACAATGTACGGCTGTTGACCGTGTCGATCCGCTTCGGGTGGAGGTGGCCGAGCCGGGCCAGCACCGGCTCACTGCCGCGATCGCTCACCGCGCGGCCATCGGCGCCGGGACGACCGCCGGCTCGCGCAACAGCTTGAGGATGCGCGCCAGCGTCCCCGCCAGCTCGGCGCGCTTGATGACCATGTCGACCATGCCGTGCTCGAGGAGGTATTCGGCGCGCTGAAACCCCTCGGGCAACTTCTCGCGGATCGTCTCTTCGATGACCCGCGCCCCGGCGAAGCCGACGACGGCGCCCGGCTCGGCGATCGCGATATCGCCGATCGCCGCGAACGAGGCGGCGACGCCGCCGGTCGTCGGGTCGGTCAGCACGACGATGTAAGGCAGCCGCGCCTCCTTCACCAAGTCGGCGGCGATGATGCTGCGCGGCATCTGCATCAGCGAGAGGATGCCCTCCTGCATCCGCGCGCCGCCCGAGGACGGGATGACGATGAGCGCCGCCTGGCGCTCGACCGCGAGCCGTGAGGCGGCGACCAGCGCCTCGCCGACCGCGAGCCCCATCGAGCCGCCCATGAAGGC
>DASZLY010000161.1:0-11489 GCA_035552135.1 Allostellaceae bacterium
CGCAGAGATAGCCGCATTGCCCGCAGTCAAGCTGCGCCATCGCCGCCATCAGCACGCGATCGGGTGCGCGCCCGGCGGCAAGCTCCAGCCGCTCGTCCAGCGAGAGAACCGGATCGTGCCACGGCAAGTCGCCGTCGTCCGCTTCGGCTATCTGGGTTTCGGCCATGACCGGCGGCATTAGGGCGCCATCGGTGAGGAGGCAGGCGAGGAACCCGTCGAGCCAGGCGCGCTGCGCCGAGGAGAACGGTGCGCTGACGGGCAGGCGAGGGACGAGGCTCATGTCACGCCGCCTCGGCAACCGGTGCGAACATCGCGCCGAGCTCCGTGTCGGTGTGCCTTCCGGCGAAGACGTGGAACGTCTCGGCGTCGCGGCGATGCGCGAGATAGGCGCGGAGCATCGCCTCGATCTTTGCCGGCACCGCGCCGGCTGGCACGGCCTGGACGATCTCGCGGCCGAGCCGCTGCTCGGGGCCGCTGCCACCGCCGACATGGAGGTGATAGCCCTCGACCTCTTCCTCGCCGTCGGCATCGACCTTGGTTGCCACGAGCCCGATATCGCCGACCGCATGTTGCGCGCAGGAATTGGGGCAGCCGGTCAAATGAATGTTGAGCGGCGTGTCGAGCGCGATCCGCGCATCGAGATGGCCGGCGAGCGCCAGCGCGTGACGCTTGGTATCGGCGAGGGCAAATTTGCAGCCGGCATTGCCGGTGCAGGCGACCAGCCCGGCGCGCACCGCACTGGCGCCGATGGCAAGGCCGAGCGCCTCGATCGCGGAGCTTGCCGCTGCGACATCCTCCTGCCGGATGTCGGAGACCAGCAGGTTCTGCCACACGGTCAGGCGCAGCGTGCCGGAGCCGTAGCGGGCGGCGATGTCGGCCAGCCCGCGCAATTGCGCCATGCTCAGCCGGCCGATCGCCGGCACCATGCCGATATAGCAAAGCCCCGGCTGTGCCTGCCTGTGCACTCCGATATGGGCTTGCCGATCGATCGGTCGGCGCGGCTCGCAAATATCCGGGCCGGCGCGGCGCCAGGCAAACGGCAAATAGGCGGCGGCCTCATCGACCAGCTTGGGGATGCCCCAGCGGTCGATCAGGTATTTCATCCGTGCCGTATGGCGGTCGGTGCGGTCGCCATGGGCGATGAATACCTTGACGATCGCGACGGCGGCGGGGACGACCTCGTCCGGGGTCAGTAGCACGCCGGCATCGCCCGCAAAGCTCCGGTGCCCGGTCAGCCCGCCGAGCAGCATGCGGAAATAGATGCCTTCGGCGACCGGCTGTCCCGGGCCCACGCGAACCGCGGCAAAGCCGATATCGTTGGTGTCCTCGAGCACCGCGAGGCGCCCGCCGCCGTCGAAGGCGATATTGAACTTGCGCGGCAGCCCGTAAAGCTCGCGGTGATTGAGGATGTGGTGATAGAGCGCGCGGGTAAGCGGCCGCGTGTCGTAGAGTTCCTGCGCGTCGATGCCGGCGGCCGGGCTGCCGGTGAGGTTGCGGATGTTGTCGGCGCCCGAGCCACGCGCGGTAAGGCCGAGTTCCGCGAGCCGCGTCAGCACGTCGAGTGGATGCGCCGCACCGATCTCGCGAATCTGCAGATTGGCGCGCGTCGTGATGTCGATATAGCCACCGCCGAATTCCTCGGCGATGTCGGCAAGCCCATGCGCCTGATGCGCCGACACAATGCCGCCCGGCAGGCGTAGCCGCAGCATGAAAGCGTCTTGGCTCGGCGCGACATAGAACAGTCCGTGGAACTTGTGGCGGAAGATATCGAGCCCCTTCGGGAAGCGGCCGGCAGCGGCGTTCGCCGCCATGTCGTCCCAGATATCGAAGGGATGCTTCTCGCGCTTGGCGAGTTCCTCTGGCACGAGCTTGCCGCCGGCAGCGACGGTGCGATCCTGCGCCTGGTAATGAATCGCCATCGGGTCGGCCGGGTAGAGATCGCCCGGCGCCGACCCGTCCGAAGCTGCCGAAGGATTGTGCATTGCAATGCCGCGTCTATTGGCAATCGCCGCGATAAATCCTTCGAGATATTGTTTCTGTTCCTCAGTAAAGCCTTGATCTCGCATCATTCCGCAACCCGACTGCCATTGGGCACTTGTGTGCGCCGCAGCAAAGGGTGTGCCAGGCATGCCAGGAGTTGGCGGAGCTGTTCCGAGGGGCCATAGTTGCGCGATAGCGAAACGACGGAGCGTGCGATGGCGATCACCATGTACGACCTTGCCGGGGTCGAGGCGGACCGGCGGTTCAGCCCGTTTTGCTGGCGCACGCGAATGGCGCTGGCGCATAAGGCGCTCGACGTTGAGACCGTGCCGTGGCGCTTTACCGAAAAGGACAAGCTGCCGGCGCCGAATGACGGCCGGGTTCCGGTGATCGTCGACGGCGGCAAGGTGGTGCACGATTCTTCGGCGATCGCCGATTATCTCGAGGAGCGCTATGGCGACCGGCCGAGCCTCTTCCCGGGCGAGGCGGCGCGCGGTCTCACCAAGTTCGTGCAGAACTGGACCGAGACCGTGCTTCAGGTCGGCCTTATTCGCCTTGTCGTGCTCGATATCTGGAAACATATCGGGCCGAAGGATCAGGAATATTTCCGGCAGTCGCGCGAGCCGCGTTTCGGCGGAACGAGCCTCGAAGATGTCGTCAAGGATCGCGAGACGCGCTTGCCGGCGTTCCGCGCCAGCCTCGATCCGCTACGCCGCACCGTCGAGCGCCAGGATTTCGTCGCGGGCGCGGCGCCGGCCTATGCCGATTATGTCGTGTTCGGCGCGTTCCAATGGGCGCGCGCGATCAGCGACTTTCCGCTGCTCGCGGCCGACGATCCAGTGCACGCCTGGCGCGGGCGAATGCTCGACCTCCATGGCGGGCTGGCACGAAAGGCGCCCGGCTATGGCGGCTGAGATGGGCGACAGCACGATCCTCATCGCCTCGGTCGCGCTGATCCTACACGTAGTGAGCGCGGTCGTCTGGGTCGGCGGCATGTTCTTCGCGCTTCTCGTGCTGCGCCCGGCGAGCGGGCCGCTCGATCCGCCGGCACGGCTGGCGCTGTGGCAGCGTGTGTTCGACCGCTTCTTTCCCTGGGTCTTCGCCGCGATCGCGCTGCTCCTGCTGAGCGGATTCGCGATGGTTTTCTGGGTCTTCGGTGGATTCGCGACTTCCGGCGCTCATGTTCACGTAATGATGGCGATCGGCATCGTCATGATGCTGATTTTCTTCCATCTTTACTTCGCGCCGTGGAAGCGGTTCCGGGTCGCGCTGGCGACTGGCGACAATCCCACGGCGGCGGTGCAGCTCAACCAGATCCGCATCCTCGTGGTGGTGAACCTGATCCTCGGCCTCGTCACGGTCGCGATCGGCAGCAGCGGCCGGTATTGGGGTTAGGGGAAGTGGAAATGCAGAACATCTATGTCGCACGCAGCGTCAAGATCGGCAAATGGGGCTCCGATGTCGGGCTCGGCAAGCAGATCTACAAAGTCGGCGTGTGCGACGGCGATCCTAAAGCCGTGGCCGCCGCCGGCTGGGCCGGCGAAACCGACTGGTCGATCGTCAAGGCCGAACCGGTCGACGATCTCGATGAGGACCAGGCGATCGACCGGCTCGCTAATAAGGAGCGGATGATCGACCCGAACCTGTATCCCAAGCTCAAAGGCGCGCGCGGCGTGTTTCGCCTCAATGAGGTCAAGGTCGAGAACCACATTCTCGTCAGCCGCGCGCTAACGGGCGAAAGCGAGCTCAAGGTCGTCAAGCTGAAGCCGGCGGATTACGCCGCGTATCTGCTCCAGAATGCCCGCGGCTGAGGAAAAACTTGAAACGAAGCTGCATAAGCGGCTGAAAACACGAGTGCCTTAGGCGGCGCTGGGCTTGACTCGCTCGCGCAATTGCGCGAGCGCCTCGGGCGTATCGATATCGATGAGCACCGCATCGCTATCCATCTCGATTTCGACGACGAATTCGGCGTGTTTCTCGATCAGCTTGCGGGCACCCTGGTCGCCCTTGAGCGCCATCATCTCGCGGAAGAACTGGCGCGACCACAGGATCGGGTTGCCGCGCCGGCCGCGGCGTATCGGGACGATGATGGCGCGGCCTTCGAGCGGGTTGAACGCGGCGATCAGCCGGTCGATATCGCGACCGGCAATCAGCGGCATGTCGCCGAGGCAGACGACCACCCCTTCGACATCGGCGGGAAGCGCGGCGAGGCCGCGGATCAGCGAGGTCGACAGCCCTTCGGCGAAGTCGGGGTTCATCACGCGCTCGACCGGCAGTCTGCCGAGCGCCGCATCGACCGCCTCAGCTTGGTTGCCGATGACCGCGATGATCGGCCGGGCGCGCGACGCCAAAAGGCGCTGCGCGGTGCGTCCGACCATCGGCTGGCCGTCGATCTCCTCCAGCATCTTGTTGGCGCCCATGCGGCTCGATTTGCCGGCGGCCAGCAGCAACGCGGCGATGCGCGGCCCCACGGGACCATTGACTCGAAGGACCTTCGCGAGCGGCTTCGCGTCGGGCGAGGCGGCCGGAGCGGCGCCCGCCTCGGCGCGCTTCAGCCCGCGCACCGGGATCTCCGCCAGCAGGCCGCCGGCGCCCATAGACATGATCTCCTTGGGGCCGACCGGCAGTCCGGCAACGAGCCGCTCGAGCACCCAGTCGAAACCGTTGACCTTGGGCGAGCGCGCGCAGCCGGGCAGGCCAAGAACCGGCTTGCCGTTGACATGGCCGAGCAGCAGCAGGTTGCCGGGGTCGACCGGCATGCCGAAATGCTCGATCGTCCCGCCAGCCGTCTCGATCGCCGCCGGGATCACATCGCGCCGGTCGGCAATGGCCGAGGCGCCGTGGATCAGCAGCATGTCGACATCGCCGATCGCCGCTTCGATTTCACGCGCCAGCTCGCCGCTCTTGTGCGCACAGCGGCGCTCCAGCGCCAAACGGCAGCCGAGCGCGGCGAGCCGGCCTTCGGTAACCTCGCGAGTCTTGTCGAGGATCGTCTCCTTGAGCCCCGGCAGCCTTGTCTGCACCATGCCGACGGAAAGCGCGTGGAACGCCACGACCGACAGCAGCTTGCCGCCCTCGGCGGCGATCTCGGCGCAGCGTGCGACCGAAGCCTCGGGCATCGCGAACGGGATGATCTTGACCGTCGCAACCATCTGCTGCGGCTCGACGACCGCGTAAGGCGGCAGGGTTCCTAGCGTGACCGCCTCGTCGACCTGGTTCAGCCGGTCGAGCCGGTCGCGCTCAAACACCAGCAGCCCTTTTCTCTCGGCAAAAAGATTGGCGCGGCCGGTAAAGGCCGGCGCGCCGACGATCCCCGCGCCGGCGACCGAAACTGCGATGCGCTCAGCAGCAGGGTCCTCGCGAATGTCGCCAGAATCGAGCCGCACGACCGTGATCTCGTCGAGGCCGGCCGCCACGATCTCGCGCAGATCGTCGGCCGACAGGATGCGGCCCTTCTTCAGCGCGGTCTTGCCGAACCGCAGGCTGTGGACGAGGATCGCGCCTTCCGCCTCTCCGACCGGGACCTCGCCGAACTGCATTCGCGGCCTAGCCTTTGCCCTGGCGCAGCGTCGCGGTCATCTCGCCGATGATCGACACTGCGATCTCGGCCTGCGACACCGCGCCGATATTGAGGCCGATCGGGCCGTGGATGCGCGCCAGCTCGTTCTCGCCGAAGCCGTGCTCGGCGGCGAGCCGTTCGAGCCGCCGCGCGTGGTTGCGCTTCGAGCCCAACGCGCCGATGTAGAACGCGTCGGAGCGCAGCGCCGCGACCAGGGCGGGATCGTCGATCTTCGGGTCGTGCGTCAGCGTCACGATCGCCGAGGCACGATCGGGTTTGTAGCGTTCGAACGCCTCGTCCGGCCATTCTATCGACAGCTCGACACCCGGAAACCGCGCTTCGGTCGCCCAGGCGCCGCGCGGATCGATGACGATCGGCTTGTAGTCGGCCGCGATCAGCATGGGCACCAGCGGCTGGGCGATATGCACCGCCCCGACCACGAAACAGCGCCGCGCCGGTTCGAAGACCTGCACGAAGACGCGGCCATGCGCCGCCGTATCGAGCGTAATATTCCGCCCGGCCTGCAAAGCCTCGCCTAGCCGGCCAAGGGACGCCTCGTCGAGTTCGAGATCGCCCTCGGTCTCGCCGCCGGCGAGAAAGAGCTGCGCACCGGTCGTCAGATCGGTTGCCAGCGCGACGGTGCGGCCTTCAGCGTTCGCGGCGATCACCGCATCGATGGTGCGGCTCTTCATTCGACGCGCTCGACAAAGATTTCGACCTTGCCGCCGCAGGCGAGCCCGACTTCCCAGGCTTGCTCGTCGCTGACGCCGAAATCGAGGAGCCGCGGCTTGCCGTCGGCGATCGTCGCCTGCGCCTGCTCGATGACCGCGCCTTCGACGCAGCCGCCCGACACCGACCCGACAAACGCACCGTCATCGGCTACGGCGAGCTTGGCCCCGGCCGGGCGGGGCGAGGAGCCCCAGGTCTTGACCACGGTCGCCAGCGCGACGCCCTTGCCGGCGCCGCGCCAGGTCGCGGCCTGTTCGAGTATTTCCGCGTGATCGCTCATCATTCGCCCTTTCAGGCCGCTTTTGCGCCGAACTGAGGCGTTTCCGCCGCCGTCAGACGCCGTGGCGCCGGGGCGCTCAGCGCCTCGGCCAGAGTTGCGAGGCTTTCGAGGTTGTGCACGGGACGGAATTCGTCGACATGCGGCAACATCGCCCTCATCCCTAAAGATTTTGGCTCGAACCCCTCGTAACGCAACAGCGGATTGAGCCAAATCAGCCGGCGGCAGGATCGGTGCAGCCGGTCCATCTCGTGCGCGAGGCCGATCCCGACATCGCGGTCGAGCCCGTCGGTGATCAGCAGCACGACCGCGCCCTGGCCCAGTACACGCCGCGACCATAGCCGGTTGAAGTCGATCAGGCAGTGGCCGATCCGCGTCCCGCCCGACCAGTCGGCGACCGCCTCGGCCACCTTGTCGAGCGCCAAATCGACATCGCGGAAGCGCAGATAGCGGGTGATGTTGGTGAGCCGGGTGCCGAAAACGAAGGTAAAGACGCGGTCGCGGTCATTGGTGATCGCATGCATGAAATGCAGGAACATCCGGCTGTAGCGGCTCATCGAACCGGAAATGTCGCACAGCACGACCAGCGGCGGCGGGCGCAGACGCCGGCTCTTGCGCTTCAGGTCGATGATGCCGCTGGAGCGCAGCGCGGCGCGCAGCGTCGCGCGCATATCGGCGCGGGGGCCGCGCGGGTCTGGCGCGAAACGCCGGGTCGGCCGGTCGAGCACCGGCAGTTGCAGCCGGGCGATCGCTGCCTTGGCCTGCGCCAGTTCGGCGAGCGACATCTTCTCGAAATCCATCGCCTGCAGCTGCTCGCGGTCGGAGAAGGTCATCGCCGCGTCGAATTCGAGCTCGGTCTCGCCGGTCTCCCGTGACTCGGGGTTGGGATGCAGCGCTTCGGCGAGCCGGCGCAGCATCTCGGTCTTCTCGTCCTCCGGCAGCTCGAGGCTCATCTCCGGCAGCATCAGCGACATCATCTTCTTGAGCAGCTCGGGGTTGCGCCAGAAGATCTGGAACGCCTGGTCGAACAGCGGCCGCTGGTCGGGCCGGTTGACGAATACGGCGTGCAGCGTCCAGTAGAAATCGCTGCGGTTGGTGATGCCGACCGTGCGCACCGCCTCAACCGCGGCGATCACCTTTCCGGGGCCGACGGGCAGCCCGGCGGCGCGCAGCGTGCGGGCGAAATGCATCAGATTGGCGACGAGCCTTCCGTCCTGTTCGGGCTCGTCCGGCATCACGCCCCGCGCGGCGCGGCGGCCAACTCGGCCTTGACCTGATCCAATAGCCGCGCCGCCTCGCTGCCCTGGATGCGCGCGATGTCGTCCTGGTATTTCAGCAGCACGCCGAGAGTGTCGTTGACCGCGTTCGGGGTCAGTTCCAGCACGTCGAGCTGCATCAGCGCCTCGGTCCAGTCGATCGTCTCGGCGATGCCGGGGAGCTTGAACAAATCTATCTTGCGCAGCTTCTGGACAAACCCGACGACCGCGCGCGACAGCTCAGATGCCGCGCCCGGGGCCTTCTTCGCGAGGATTTCGAGCTCGCGTACGGCGTCGGGGTAATCGACCCAGTAATAGAAACAGCGCCGCTTCAATGCGTCGTGGATTTCGCGCGTGCGGTTCGAGGTGATGACGACAATCGGCGGATGCTCGGCCTTGATCGTGCCGATCTCGGGGATCGTAACCTGGAAGTCCGACAGCAATTCCAGCAGATAGGCCTCGAACGGCTCGTCGGTGCGGTCCAGTTCGTCGATGAGCAGCACCGGCGGCCCTTCGATCTCCGGCGCGAGCGCCTGCAGCAGCGGGCGCTTGATGAGGAACCGGTCGGAGAAAATATTGCTCTCGATTTCCGCGCGATCCTCGTCACCCGCCTCGGCGAGGCGGATTTCGATCATCTGCCGCGCATAGTCCCATTCGTAGACCGCCGAGGCGACGTCAAGCCCCTCATAGCACTGCAGCCGGATCAATTTCCGCTTGAGCGCTGTCGCCAGCACCTTGGCGATCTCGGTCTTGCCGACCCCGGCCTCGCCTTCGAGAAACAGCGGCCGCCGCAAATGCAGCGCCAGATGCACCGCCGTCGCCAGGCTGCGGTCGGCGATGTATTCGGCGCTGCCGAGCATCGCGAGCGTCGCGTCGACCGAGGCGGGCAGGGCGGGGGCTTTGGCCATGAAACGCGGGTCCGATCGCAATAAAATCCCTCTCCCGGGTGGGAGAGGGGTCCATCGACCCGTTAAACTAATGCAGCCGCAGCCGCGATGCTACCTCGCCGCATTCACTGCGCCGGCTTGACCTCGCCGCCGATCTCGGGCGCCTGCTTGGTGCCGATCAGCAGGATCCAGTCGCCGCTCTTGAGCCCGGCGATCGCCGGGTCGGGCAGCTGCATCTTGACCGCAATTGGGCTTGCTACTTTGGCGGGCAGGGGGATCGGCAACGTCCCCGGATTGCCGCCCTCTTTTGCCGGCGGCGATAGGAACGCGGCCATCGCCGGGGGCGTCGACAGGCCGGAATATTCGATCGTCCCGGTCAAGGTCTTGCTCACGGTGTCGAGCGACAGGCTGGCGGCGCCCTTGCCGGGCTCGCCCGATTTGGCCGGATCGAGCTGGATGTTGAACTTGACCGTATCGGCCGCCGCGACGCCGTAGACGAGGCACAGAGCCACCCCCGCGGCGGTGAGCGTTGCAAAGCTGCGCACGTTGCTATCTCCCGGTAGACGCGACCTATTCTACGCGGTTAGTGCAGGAAAAGTTGCCGCTAGGCGCAGGCGGCGACCGCGCGGCGGGCCATGACGTTGACGAGATGCGCGCGGTATTCGGCGCTGGCATGAATGTCGGTGTTGAGCTCGTCATCGGGGATCGCGATGTCCTTGATCGCATCGGCCGAGAAGGACTTTCCAAGCGCCGCTTCCATCTCGGGCACGCGGAAGACGCAGGGGCCCGCACCGGTCACCGCGACGCGGACGCCATTCGCGGTCTTGGCGACGAAGACGCCGACGATCGCATAGCGCGAGGCCGGGTTCTTGAACTTCTGATAGGCCGCCGCCTGCGGCTTGGGGAACTTGACGGCGGTGACGATCTCGTCCTGGCCGAGTGCGGTCTCGAACATGCCGGTGAAGAAATCCTCGCCGGAGATCTCGCGCTTGCTGGTGACGACGGTCGCGCCGAGTGCGACGACGGCGGAGGGGTAATCTGCCGCGGGATCGTTGTTGGAGATCGAGCCGCCGATCGTGCCGCGGTTGCGCACCGCGGGATCGCCGATCAGCCCGGCAAGCACGGAGAGGGCAGGGATCACCCGCTTCACGACATCCGACCGGTTGACCTCGGCATGCCGGGTCATCGCGCCGATGGTCAGCCCGCCGCCTTCTTCCTTGATGCCCGTGAGGCCGCCGATCGCGGCGAGGTCAACGAGCGCGGTCGGCTTGGCGAGCCGCTGCTTCAAGGTCGGGACCAGCGTCATGCCGCCGGCGACGAGTTTGGCCTCGGCATCGCCGAGCGCCTTCGCGGCATCCGCCAGGCTCGCCGGCTTGCTGTAATCGAATTCGTACATCGCCTTCTCCCTATTCCGCGGCGAGCTTGTGCTGGTGAATGGCACGCCAGATCTTCTCGGGCGTCGCGGGCATCTCGACGTGGCGTACGCCGTGATCCTTCAGCGCATCGACGATCGCATTTGAGATCGCCGCCGGTGCGCCGATCGCCCCGGCCTCGCCGCACCCTTTGACCCCGAGCGGGTTGTGCGTGCACAGGGTCGCGTGCGTCGACAGCGCGAAGGACGGCAGGTTGTCGGCCCGCGGCATCGCGTAGTCCATGTAGGACGCGGTCAAGAGCTGCCCGCTCGCCTTGTCGTAGACGCAGCCTTCGAGCAGCGCCTGGCCGATGCCCTGCGCCAGCCCGCCATGCACTTGGCCGGAAACGATCATCGGATTGATGATGCGGCCGAAATCGTCGCTCGCGTTGAAGCTGCAGATTTCGAGCACGCCCGTTTCGGGGTCGATCTCAATTTCGGCGACGTAGGCGCCTGATGGGTAGGTGAAGTTTTTCGGGTCGTAGAACGCAGTCTCGTCGAGCCCCGGCTCCAGCTCCTCGTGCGGGAAATTGTGCGGCACGTAAGCCGTGAGCGCGATCTCGCCGAAGCTTTTTGACCGATCGGTGCCGGCGACGGAAAAATGGCCATCCTTGAACTCGATGTCGGCTTCGGCCGCTTCGAGCAGATGCGCGGCGATCTTCTTGCCCTTGGCGATGATCTTGTCCATCGCCTTGACGATCGCGGTGCCGCCGACCGCCAGCGAGCGCGAGCCGTAAGTCCCCATGCCGTACGGGATCTTGGCGGTGTCGCCGTGGACGATCTCGATCGATTCCATCGGGATGCCGAGCCCGTCGGCGACGAGCTGGGCAAAAGTCGTCTCGTGGCCCTGGCCGTGGCTGTGCGAGCCGGTGAGGATCGTCACGCTGCCGGTTGGATGCACGCGCACCGCGGCAGCCTCGAACAGCCCGGCCCGCGCGCCGAGCGAGCCGACGACTGCCGACGGCGCGATGCCGCACGCTTCGATATAGGTGGCGATGCCGATACCGCGCAGTTTGCCGCGCCCTGCCGCTTCCTTGCGCCGCGCCTCGAAGCCGGCGTAATCGGCCGCCTTGGTGGCGAGGTCGAGCGTCGAGAAATAGTCGCCGCTGTCGTATTGCAGCGCGACCGGCGTCTGGTACGGGTAGGCGTCGGTCGGGATGAAGTTCTTGCGGCGCAGCTCGGCCGGATCGACGCCGAGCTCGTCGGCGGCGAGATCGACGATGCGCTCCACGAGGAACGTCGCCTCCGGCCGCCCGGCGCCGCGATAGGCGTCGACCGGCACGGTGTTGGTGAAGACAGCCTTTACCTCGGCGTAGATCACCGGCGTCGTGTAGGTGCCGGCGAGCAGCGTCGCGTAAAGATAGGTCGGAACGCAGGTCGCAAAGGTCGA
>DASZLY010000162.1:0-12122 GCA_035552135.1 Allostellaceae bacterium
CGATCAGCCGGTCGCGATCGCGTTCCGCCAAGGGGCTTTTCATGCGCCCGCGCCCTTGAGGAACTCGGCCAGGTCGATCGGGTGGCGCTGCAGCTCCTCGGTGTAGACCAGCAGCCGGTGGTCGGTCATGCGCTGCGGATAAAGGATGCCGTCGAGATGGTCGCATTCGTGCTGCACGACGCGCGCGTGAAACCCCGCCGCATCGCGCTCGATCGGCTTGCCGTCGAGCCCCAGCCCGCGATAGCGCACGCGCAAATGGCGCGGCACGACCCCGCGCAGCCCCGGCACCGACAGACAGCCCTCCCAGCCGAGCGCCATCTCGTCGCCGACCGGCTCGACCACGGGGTTGATGAGCACGGTCAGATCCTGCGGCCCGTCGCCGGGCAGATCGCTCGTCCGCTCGCCGCCGACAAAGAACACGACGATGCGATGCGCGGCATGGACCTGCGGCGCGGCAATGCCGGTGCCGCCGGCGTCCTCCATCGTTTCGAGCATGTCCTCGACGAGGCGGCGCACCCAGGGCGCGGCCGGGTCGGCGACTTCCGCAGCGCGGGCGCGCAGCACCGGATTGCCCATGCGGGCGATCTTCAGCAAAGCCATGCGTTCAATATGTGATGGCTGCCCGGCAACGTAAAGCCGCGCCGAGGGTTCACACAAACCGGCCGGGATGCTAGGGTGCGCGCTCTAGACGGCCCAATTGCGGAGAGAGTCGCCCGTGCAAGTCCTTGTTCGCGACAACAATGTCGACCAGGCTCTGCGAGCCTTGAAGAAGAAGATGCAACGCGAGGGCGTGTTCCGGGAAATGAAGCTCAGGCGGAATTACGAGAAGCCGTCGGAGCGCCGCGCCCGCGAAAAGGCCGAGGCCGTGCGGCGCTACCGCAAGCTGCTGCGTAAGCGCATGGAGCGCGAAGGGTATTAGCGCCCTCAAGGTTCCTCCCCCGCCTGCGGGGGAGGGGGACCATGCGGAAGCATGGTGGAGGGGGATGCGGGCGCCGGAAATAACGTTCACTCGCGCACGTGCGCTTCGCCGCAACATGAGCTTGCCCGAAGTTGTGCTATGGCAAGTCCTCCGGCGAGGGCAGATCGCCGGGTTGCGCTTTCGCCGGCAGCATCCGGTCGGGCGGTATATTCTCGATTTCTACTGCCCCTACCTACGACTCGCCATCGAGATCGATGGGTCGGCGCACGATCGTCCGGGACAGGTCGCTCATGATGAGCGCCGACAAGCTTGGCTGAAACGACAAGGGATTTCGGTCCTGCGCATCCCCGCCAAGGATGTGCTTCGGGACGAGACGTTAGACGGAGTTCTTCGCGGCATCGAAGCGGCCGCCCGAACCCCCTCCGGCTCGCATCGCTCGCCACCTCCCCCGCAAGCGGGGGAGGAACCACAGCTCAATAAAAGCTCGAAAGGCTTGAGCTACTCCAGCGACTTGACGATCTCGTCGCACACCTTCTTGCCGAACCACATCACTCGATGACCCGATCGGCGCGGATCGCCAAGTCCGGCGGAATGGTCCAGCCCAGCTTTGCCGCGGTAGCGGCGTTGATTACCAGCTCGAATTCCTCCGGCTGTTCGATCGGCAGATCGGCCGGTTTTGCCCCTTTGAGGATGCGGTCGACGTAATAGGCCGTGCGCCGCATCAAGCCGGCGCGCTTCGCGCCGTAGCTCAGCAGTCCGCCGGCATCGGTGAAATCGGCCCAATCGGAGACGACCGGCATGCCGTCCTTCATCGCCAACGGCACGATCCGGTCCTGGTATCCGGTGAAGATCGGCTGGACGATCACCGCCTCGCAGCCCTGTTGCTTCATCTGGTCGAAGATCGCCTGATCGATCGCCTGCGGGCCGTCGATCATGCGGATGGTCAGCGTCAGCCCGAGCCGGTCGGCGGCAAGCTGGGTCTCGTGCGCAAAGGTCGCGCCGTTGGGATCCTTGGTCGAGCCGAGAAAGCCGATCGCGCGCAGCTGCGGCCTGATCTGATGCAGAAGATCGAGACGCTTTCCGGCCAGATCGGTCATTAGCAAGGAGACGCCGGTGATGTTGCCGCCGGGGTGAGACAGGCTGGGCACCAGGCCCGTGGCGAGCGCATTGGCGGTATACATCACGATCGGGATTGCCGACGTGGCCTCCTTCGCGATGTGGATCGCCGGAGTGGCCACGACGACGAGGACATCGACCGGCTCACCGACAAACTTTTGCGCCGCCTTGCGGGCGATATCGGGATTGCCTGCCGCGAAAAGGGCTTCGAGCGAATAGTTTCGCCCCTCGGCGTAGCCGAAGTGCCGCATTCCTTCGCGGAAATTGTCGACATCGGCGGTGAGGCTCGGGGGAAACCAGCTGAGGAAGCCGATTTTCGCCAGCTTCCCTTCAGCGGCAGCCGGTAGTGACAGGCAGACAGCGCCGCCAAACAGGATAATCAGCTCGCGCCGGTTCATTGAACCGTTATAACCTACTCAAGTGACTTGACGATTTCGTCGCACATCTTCTTGGCGTCGCCGAACAGCATCATCGTGTTGTCGCGGAAGAACAGCTCGTTCTCGACGCCGGCATAGCCTGACGCCATCGAGCGCTTGACGAAGAGGACGGTCTTGGCGTGCTCGACGTCGAGGATCGGCATGCCGTAGATCGGCGACGCATGGTCGGTTTTCGCCGCCGGGTTGGTGACGTCGTTGGCGCCGATCACGAAGGCGACGTCGGTCGAGGCGAAGTCGCGGTTGATCTCGTCGAGCTCCTTGACATCGTCGTAGGGCACGTTGGCCTCGGCGAGGAGCACGTTCATGTGCCCAGGCATGCGCCCGGCGACCGGGTGGATCGCATACTCGACCTTAACCCCGTCCTTCTTCAACAGGTCGGTCATCGCCTTCAGCGAATGCTGCGCCTGGGCGACCGCCATGCCATAGCCCGGCACGATGATCACCGAACCCGCGTTCTTGAGAATGAACGCGGCGTCCTCGGCGCTGCCCGACTTGACCATCCGGTCGCCGGCACCGCGCCCTGCCGCGGGAACGCCGCTCTCGGTGCCGAAGCCGCCGAGGATGACGTTGAAGATCGAGCGGTTCATCCCATTGCACATGACGTAGCTGAGGATCGCGCCCGAGGAGCCGACCAGCGCGCCGGTGATGATGAGGAGGCTGTTCGACAGCGTGAAGCCGATGCCCGCGGCGGCCCAGCCCGAATACGAGTTGAGCATCGAGATCACGACCGGCATGTCGGCGCCGCCGATCGGCACGATCAGGAGGAAGCCGAAGGCCAGCGACAGCAGCACCAGCAGCGCGAAGACCGCCGGCGCCTCGCTCATCACGAAGAGCACGATCAGCACGATCAGCCCGGCGCCGAGCGCTGCATTCAGCAGATGCTGGCCGGGAAAGGTCAGCGGCGCGCCCGAGACCAGCCCTTGCAGCTTGGCAAAGGCGACAATCGAGCCGGTAAAGGTGATCGCGCCGATGGTCAGGCCGAGCCCCATCTCGACGAGGCTTTCGCCGTGGATATTGCCGCGCACGCCGATGCCATAGGCCTCGGGCGCGGCAAAGGCGGCGCAGGCGACGCACACTGCCGCGAGCCCGACCAGGCTGTGAAACGCCGCGACGAGCTGCGGCAGCGCCGTCATCTGGATCTGCCGCGCGACGACCGTGCCGATCGCGCCGCCGATCAGGAGGCCGACGATGATGAGCCAGAAGCTCACCACTTGCGGCGTCGCCAGCGTCGTCACCACGGCGATGACCATGCCGGCAATACCGAAATAATTGCCGTTCCGCGCCGTTTCCGGCGAGGACAGGCCCCGCAGCGCCATGATGAAGCAGATCGAGGCGATCAGGTACAGAAAGGCGGAATAGCTTTCGCCCACAGTTTTTCTTTCCGGCTATTTCTTGCGCTGGAACATTTGCAGCATGCGCTGGGTGACGATAAAGCCGCCGAAGATGTTGACGGCGGCGAGCGTCACCGCGACAAAGCCCATGATTTTCGCAAAGCTGATGCCTGGCGGGCCGGCGGCGATCAGCGCGCCGACGATGATGACGCTCGACACCGCATTGGTGACGCTCATCAGCGGCGAATGCAGCGCCGGCGTGACCCGCCAGACGACGTAATAGCCGACAAAACACGCCAGCGCGAACACCGTCAGCTCGAAGACGAACGGGGTTCCGGCATGCATCGCCGGCGGCGGCAGCGAGCTCAGCCGTTGTGCGAGGCGGTCGAGGTTTTGCGCCAGCGCATGGGCGTCGCCGGCGAGTTCGCCGGCGGCCTGGGTGAGCGAGGCGGGATCCGCCATGACAGCTATTCCTCCGTCAGCCGGGGGTCGCCGGCGCGGCGGACGCATCGGACGCCGCATCGGACGCCGGCGCATTGGACGCTACGACCGTGGGCGGCGCCAGCACCGGGTTCACCACCGCGCCGTCCATCGTCAACAGCGCCGCCTTGATAATCTCGTCCGAAGTGTCGATCTTGAGCCCCTTCTCCTTGTCGACGACCAGCGCCAGGAAGGCCGACAGGTTGCGGGCGTAGAGCAGGCTGGAATCGACTGCAATGTGCGACGGCGCGTTGGCATAGCCGATGATCCTGACCCCGCCTTGTGTGGTCACGGTTTCCTCGGGCTTGCTGCCCTCGACATTGCCGCCCGCCTCGACCGCGAGGTCGGCGACGACCGAGCCGGGCGCCATCGCGCCCAGCATCTCGCCAGTCATCAGCACCGGCGCCTTGCGGCCGGGGATGAGCGCGGTGCAGATCACGATGTCGATGCGCTTCAGTGCGTCGGTGATCATCTGGCGCTGGCGGCGCTGGAAGTCCTCGCCCATCTCGCGCGCGTAGCCGCCGGCGGTCTCGGCGCTCTTCATCGCCGCCTCGTCGACCGTGAGGAAGGTCCCGCCGAGGCTCTCGACCTGCTCCTTGGCGGCGAAACGCACGTCGGTGGCGAAGACGACACCGCCGAGGCGCCGCGCCGTCGCGATCGCCTGCAGCCCGGCGACCCCCGCCCCCATCACCAGGACGCGCGCCGCCTTGATCGTGCCGGCCGCGGTCATCATCATCGGCATCGCCCGGCCGAACTCGGCCGCGGCATCGACCGCGGCCTTGTAGCCGGCGAGATTGGCCTGCGACGACAGCACATCCATCGTCTGCGCGCGGGTGATGCGCGGCACCAGCTCCATCGACAGCGCAGTGATGCCGGCCTTGGCGTAGGCCTGGACATCGTCCTTGTTCTCGAGCGGCGCGAGCAGGCCGATCAGCACCGCGCCCTTCTTCATCAGCGTCAATTCGTCGGGCTGCGTGCCGTTGCCGATCAGCGGCCGCTGCACCTTCAAGACGATGTCGGCGCCGTCGAGCGCGGCGGCCGCGTCGGCGGCGATCGTCGCGCCGGCCGCCTCGTAGGCGCCGTCGACAAAGAACGCGCCGCCGCCGGCGCCGCTCTCGACCGCGACGTCGAGCCCGAGCGCCTTCAACTGCTTGACGCTGTCCGGCGAGGCCGCGACCCGGCGCTCGAAGGCGCGTCTTTCCTTGACGATGGCGATTTTCATATCGCGCGACCGTCCTCTATCGGCGGTGGCACTGGCAAGCCCGCACAATGCCGCGGGGCGAACCGATTGTGAAGTGCGCGGCGGGCGCAGCAGCCTTCCCGGTTGCCATGCTTCCGACGCAATCCACTCGCATGGTACAGTGCGGAGCCGCGCCCCTGGCAAATATGGAGCCTGGCAGTGAACGGCCTGCGCGGCTTGGAGTTTGCATGTTTGTGCCGCGCCGCGCGGAGCGGCAGCGGATACTACCCGGAATAATCCTGAGGCTGCGGCGTTGTCGTCCCGTTGGAATTATGGAGAACCACCGGAAGGCGCGGTTCCGCGCCCCGAACCGGTGAGCAAGCGGTTCAGCGATCAGTTGATCGCGGTGTTGCCGCGGCTGCGGCGTTTCGCGGCCGGCCTGACCCGTTCGGCGAGCGAAGCCGACGACCTGGTGCAGGCGGCGTGCGAAAGGGCGTTGGCGCGAGAGCATCAGTTTCAGGAGGGAACGCGGTTCGACAGCTGGATGTTCCGCATCGTTCAGACGATTTGGATCGATCAGCTCCGGGCTCGCGATATTCGCAAGGAGGACGGAGACATTGCCGAGGAGCGACTCGGGACTGATGAGCCGGTGCGGCGCGTCGAGGCGCGCCTCGCGCTGTCCGAGGTGCGGCGGGCGGTCTCGCTGCTGCCGCCGGATCAGCGGGCGACTCTGATGCTCGTGACGGTCGAAGGCCTCAGCTACAAGCAGGCGGCCGATGTCACCGGCGTGCCGGTCGGTACCATCATGAGCCGCCTCGCTCGCGCACGCATGGCCTTGCAGCAACTGCTGGAGGCGGGCGTCGGCGAGCGCAGGAGCGCGAGAGATGCAGAAGCATAGCGACGAAGCCCTGGTGGCTTATCTCGACGGCGAGCTCGCGGCCGACGAGCGCGCGCATGTCGAAGCGTGGATCGGCGCCGACCCCGAAGTGCGCGGCCGGCTCCTGGCGCTCGCCGAATCGGCGAGCACGCTGCGCACCGCCTTCGCCGATTTCGTCACCGACCCGGTGCCGGAGCGGCTGATCGCCGCCGCGCGTGGCGAGACCGTTTCTCCGACCGAGGCCGAAATCGTCGTGCTGCGGCCGCGCCGCGAGACCGCGGCGCCGCCCCCCGCGGCGCGCTGGTACATTCAGCTGGCGACCGCCGCCGGGCTCTTCGGCCTCGTCGTCGGCGTCGGTGCGGGGTATTTCGGCAGCGGCACGCTTGGCCCGGTCAAACCCACGCCCGCCAAGCAGATCCAGACCGCGTCGCTCAACAACTGGCTCGACAACGCCGCCGGCGATTTCAAGCTGATGGTCAATGCCGGCGACACCCTGGTCGATGTGCCGGCGAGCGGCGACAATGGCGACGTGCTGCAGAAGATCAGCCAGAACCTGCCGCAGCAGGTGCGGCTGCCCGATCTGAAGCCCTGGGGCCTGTCGTTCCGCGGCGCGCGTCTCGTCGTCGTCGAAGGGCGGCCGGCGGCGCAGCTCGTCTACACCACCGACAACAAGGCGATCGGCCCCTTGGCGCTGATCATCGGTTCGACCAAGCAGCCGGACATCGCGCCGACCTTCGAGCGGCGCCAGGATCTCAACTTGCTCTACTGGCGTCACCAGGGCCGCGCCTCGGTGCTCGTCGGGCAGAGCGAGATCGGCTATTTGTGGGGCATCGCCAACGATGTCGCCTGGCAGCTCGACGCGATCTAGCTCCCCTTAAATTCCCCGCGGGCGCCGCCGCTTCGCAATCAGGTATAATCCCGCGATATAATCACGCCGGCGACTGAACAGGGGGCAGCCGATGCGACTGCTGCTCGTCGAGGACAACGAGCGTTTCGCGACTCTGCTGAAGCAGGGTCTGGCGAATGCCGGCTTTGCGGTCGATGTGATGGCGACTGCGCGGGACGCCACGGCCGCGCTCGAAACCGGGCGCTGGGACGTCGCCGTGCTCGACCGCGGCCTGCCCGATGGCGACGGGCTCGACGTGCTGACCGAGATGCGGCGGCGCGCCGATACCACCCCGGTGCTGATCCTGACCGCGCATGGCAGCCTCAAGGATAGGGTCACCGGCCTGCAGTCCGGCGCCGACGACTATCTCGTCAAGCCTTTTGCGCTCGAAGAACTGGTGGCTCGGCTCCAGGCGCTGCTGCGGCGGCCGGGCAATCTGCTCGGTCTCGCGCTGCGCCTCGGCAATCTGACGCTCGACACGGTGGCCCGGCAGGTCTTTGTCGACGAGCGCCCGATCCCGTTCTCGGCACGCGAGATCTCGGTGCTCGAACACCTGTTGCGGCGTAGCGGCCGGGTGGTCGCCAAGACGCTGCTCGAAAACAGCCTCTACGGCCCGGCCCAGGAGGTCGGCTCGAACGCGGTCGAGGTGCATGTCCACCGCCTGCGCCGGCACCTCGTCGAGACCGGCGCCTCGGTGCAGGTCCATACCGTGCGCGGCGTCGGCTACATGATCGGCGAGGAAAGGCCGGCGCCATGACCGGCCGGGGCGCCTAACGTGTTCCGCTATCGCTCGATCGTCGGCCGCACGGTTGCGCTGCATCTGGTGGCGATCGTCGTCACCTCGATCCTGATGCCGCTGGCGCTGTATCTGATGCTGAAATACGCCGCGCAGGATCTGCACGAGCATGCGTTGCGCGAACAGGCCGCCGAGCTGATTGCGCTGATCGACCGCGGGCCGGACGGCAAGCTGCAGGTGCATCTGACGCCGCGCCTCGCCGACCTCTATTCGCCCGACTACAAGCGGTATTCCTTTGCCGTCGGCGACGCGAGCCATGTCCTGGTGTCGTCGTTCGCCGACCTTCGCCCGATCACCCGCACCCCCCCGCCGATCGACCAGCTCCTCTCGTTCACGGGCGATTTCGACGGCAGCGAGATTTTCGGCGTCAGCGTGCCTACGGTGATCGGCGGCGGGAAATATTGGGTCGAGGTGTCGCAGGACCTCGCGCATCGCGATGTACTGATCGACGACATCGTCGCCGATTTCTTCACCCGCATCGGTTGGGTCATCGCGCCGATCCTGTTCCTGCTGCTGGCGATCGATGTCGCGATCATCCGTCGCGCGGTGCGTCCGGTGATCGCCGCGTCGAATTTCGCCGAGCGCATCGGGCCGCTGCGCACCGATCTGCGCCTGCCCGAACTGGGCATGCCGCGCGAAGTGCAGCCGCTGGTGCACGCGGTCAACGAGGCACTCGACCGGCTCGAGGAAGGGTTCCGCGTTCAGCGCGAATTCACCGCCGACGCGGCGCATGAGCTGCGCACGCCGCTCGCCATCCTGCGTACGCAGATCGACATGATCGGCGACCGCGAGCTGGCGCGCTCGCTGCGCAACGACGTCGAGAACATGAGCCGGCTGGTCAACCAGCTGCTCGAGATGTCCGAGCTCGAAACCTTTGTCATCGACGCCGGCGACACCGCCGACCTCGTCGCGGTGTCGGCCGAGGTCGCCGCGTTCCTGGCTCCGATCGCACTCGCGAATGACAAGCGCGTCGCGGTCACCGGCGCGCGCGGGCCGGTCGTGGTGCCCGGCAATGCCGACATGCTCGCCCGCGCTGTCCGCAATCTGGTCGAAAACGCGCTCGTTCACACCGTGCCGGAAAGCACGGTGGAGATCGCGATCGAAGCCGACGGCACGATCGCGGTCAGCGATCGCGGCCCCGGCGTCCCGGCGGCGGAGCGCGAACACATCTTCCGGCGGTTCTGGCGGCGCGACCGGCGGCGGCCGGGCAGCTCCGGGCTGGGGCTGTCGATCGTCGCGCGGATCGCCGAGCGGCATAGCGCGCGGGTCTCGGTCGCCGACCATCCCGGCGGCGGGGCGATCTTCACCCTCGCCTTCCCGGCGGTGATCGCCGCGCCGACCGGAGCTCCACGCGAACTCGTCGCGGCGAAATAGCGGTGAAATAGACCGGCCGGACTATTCCGATGGCTCGGATTGCAGCTGGATGTAGTTCTCGATGCCGATCTTCGGGATCATTCCGAGCTGGGTTTCGAGGAAGTCGACATGGTCTTCCTCGCTTTCGAGGATGGATTCGAACAGCTCACGGCTGATGTAGTCCTTGACCGTCTCGCAATAGGCCACCGCCTCGCGCAGCCGCGGCATCGCCGCCAGCTCGAGCTTCAGGTCGCATTCGAGCAGCTCCTGCACGTTTTCGCCGACGAGGAGCTTGTCGAGGTCCTGGAGGTTCGGCAGCCCTTCGAGGAAGAGGATGCGGTTGATCAGCCGGTCGGCGTGCTTCATCTCGTCGAGCGACTCCTTGTACTCGAAGTCGGCGAGCTTGGTGACGCCCCAATGCTTCAGCATGCGGGCGTGCAGAAAATACTGGTTGATCGCGGTCAGCTCGTTCTTGAGCACCGCGTTCAGATGCTGGATAACGGTCGGATCGCCCTTCATGAGCCGGCCTCCGTGGTCGTGCGCTTCAGCTTAACCCGAAAGCCAACGCCGGTTTCAACGGCTCGGTTCAGTCGTCGCCGCCGGCTTCCACCGCCGCGCTGGGCTGCTCGCGCAGCATCTGGCGGACATAGGGCACGCACTTGCCGCATTGCGGCGCGCAGCCGAGCGCCTGATAGACCATCGCCACCGAGGGACAGCCCTCGCAATTGGCGCGCACGTCGCGATCGGTCAGGCCATTGCACAGGCAGATATACATGCACGCCTCGGCGGCTGGGGGTGCCTGGTATGTAGCGCGTCTGCGAATAAGTCGCAACATCACTCGCGTGCGCATCAGCCATGCCGCCGGCGAAGGGATCCGCCATGCCGGAGCACCGTCTCGCGCGGCGCGGCGCCAGCGGCTATTGTGAAGCCGAAAACAAGAACCCTTCCCCCTGCCCGAGGAGACGCCCGATGGCTGACACCCCCACTTTTGGCCGCTACGCCGAAATCCCCTATGACGAGATGACGCCCGAGCAGAAAGAGGGCTACCACTCGCTGATCGAGACGCGCGGCCGCCTGCCCGGCCCCAACAAGATCTACGTGCACAACCCGGCACTGGTGAAGGTGATGGGGCCGCTCGGAGCCTATTTCCGCACGGGCTATTCCTTGTCCGAGCGCGAACGCGAGATCGCGGTCGTCATCACCAACGCGCATTTCCACTCGGCCTATCCGACCAACGCACATGAGCGTGCCGGCAAGGCTGCTGGACTGCCGGCCGACAAGGTCGAGGCGATGCTCGCCGGCCAGCCCACCGCGTTCGACGACGAGCGCGAGCAGCTCGTCTACGAGATGGCCGTGACCCTCATCAATTCGCGCTGGGTATCGAAGGGCCTCTACGACCGCGCGGTCAAGGCGCTCGGCCATGAGGGCATCACCGACGTGACCTGCCTCATGGGCTTCTATTCCAGCGTGTCGATGACGCTCGCCTTCTACGACGTCCCGTCGGGGGCCGAAGGCCTGGACCGCTAATCGAGGGAGAACCCGCATGCTCATCGTCGACGCACAGGTCCATATCTGGTCGGCCGGACCGCCGACCAACGCCATGCACCGCCAGGTCAATTCCTATAGCGCGGAGGAATGCATCCGCGACATGGACGCGGCAGGGGTCAGTGCCTGCCTGCTGCACCCGCCGGGCTGGGACCCGAACTCGGGCAAAATCTCCGAGGAAGCCGCGGCCAAATATCCGACCCGCTTCGGCATTCTCGGCAACTTCCCGCTCGACAAGCCGGAGAGTCGCGGCCTCATCGACACCTGGAAGAGCCGGCCGGGCATGCTCGGCCTGCGCTATGCGTTCACCGCGCCGCACCAGGCCAATTGGATGACCGACGGCACGATGGACTGGCTGTGGCCCGCGGCCGAGAAGGCCGGCATTCCGATCGCGCTGATGGCGTCGAACTACCTGCCGCTGGTCGGCCAGATCGCCGAGAAGCACCCGGGTCTCAAGCTGATCCTCGATCACTACGCGCGGGTGCGTGGCGGCAGCGACGACGCGGCGCACGGCAACCAGCCGCAGCTCCTGGCGCTCGCCAAGCACAAGAACGTCGCCGTCAAATGCACCGGCGCGCCGGGCAACTCGTCGCACGCCTACCCGTACCGCAACATCCACAAATACACCCAGCAGATCGTCGAGGCGTTCGGTCCCGAGCGCAGCTTCTGGGGCACCGACATCACCCGCATGCCCTGTTCGTGGCAGCAATGCGTGACGATGTTTACCGAGGAGATGCCGTGGCTCAAAGGCCGCGACCTCGAAATGGTGATGGGCGGCGCGGTGTGCGACTGGCTCGGGTGGAAGCTGTAATTATGAGGTGTCGTCCCGTGGGCCTTTAGCCCGCGGGCTTCACTCCTGTGGATCGGGCGAGAATGCCACACGACACAATGGTTCACGCCGGTAACGGGAACGGCCGGCCGACCGAACTCGACGCGCTGGTGATCGGCGCGGGGTTCGCGGGGCTCTACCAGCTCTTCTGCCTGCGCGATCGTCTCGGCCTGTCGGTCCAGGCGCTGGAAGCGGGCGGCGGGGTCGGCGGCACCTGGTACTGGAACCGCTACCCGGCGCACGATGCGACTCCGAAAGCCATGTCTATTGGTACACCTTCTCTCCCGAGTTGATGCGCGAGTGGGAGTGGTCGGAGCGCTATCCGGGCCAGGCCGAGATTTTGCGCTACCTGAATTTCGTCGCCGACCGGTTC
>DASZLY010000163.1:0-8691 GCA_035552135.1 Allostellaceae bacterium
CGCGGCGGGACCTCGTCGGCGCCGGTCGTCGCGATCAGGACCCGGCGCTCCGATTCGAGGTCGGGGTAGTCGACGTCGATCTGCAGCAGGAAGCGGTCGAGTTGCGCCTCGGGCAGCGGATAGGTGCCCTCCTGCTCGAGCGGGTTCTGCGTCGCCAGGACGTGAAACGGCCGCGGCAGCGGATGGTACTGGCCGGCGATCGAGACGCGGCCTTCCTGCATCGCCTGGAGCAGCGCCGATTGGGTGCGCGGGCTGGCGCGGTTGATCTCGTCCGCCATCAGCAGCTGACAGAACACCGGGCCGGGGATGAAACGGAACGAGCGGCGACCGCTATCGGCTTCCTCCAGCACCTCGGAGCCGAGGATGTCGGCCGGCATCAGATCGGGCGTACACTGGATGCGCTTGTCGTCGACGCCGAGAATCGTGCCGAGCGTCTCGACCAGCCGCGTCTTGGCGAGACCGGGCACGCCGATCAGCAGCGCGTGCCCGCCCGACAAGAGCGTGATCAAGGCTTGCTCGATGACTTCGCGCTGGCCGAAGATGACCCCGCCGATGCGCTCGCGCACGAGACGCAACCGCTCGCCCAGCGCTTCGACCTCGGCGACGAGATCCCCCGGAGGGGAATTGATGGGTGACGTGGAAGCCAAGGTGTCTCAATCCTCAAAGCGCGGTGGCGGCGGCAAGCAACCGACACTGGTTGATAATCTCATTTCGAACACTTCCTCCTCGGCGAAGCGCCGCGGCGACGTTGCCCCGCCGCCGTTTAAACGATCTGTCGTCGATCACGGCGACCTCGACATGCGGATCGCGCGCGACGGCACCTGGTTCTATCGCGGCACGCCGATCAACCGGCAGCCGCTGGTCAAGCTCTTCGCCTCCGTGCTGCGCCGTGAGGACGACGGCACTTACTGGCTCGTCACCCCGGTGGAGCGGGGCCGCATCGACGTCGAGGATGCGCCATTTCTTGCCGTCGAGGTCAATTCCGAAGGTGCTGGCCGCGACCGCCGCCTCACTTTCCGGACCAATATCGACGAGATTGTGACGGCTGGTCCCGAGCATACCCTGCGCATCGTGGCCGGTGCAAACGGCGAGCCGGAGCCGTACATACTGGTCCGGCCGGGGCTCGAGGCGCGGCTCAATCGCCCGGTATTTTACGAGCTTGTCGATCTCGCCGACGCCGAGCGCGGCGACGCCGGCGGCCCATTCGGGCTGTGGAGCGGCGGCGTGTTCTTCGATCTCGGCGACCCGGAGGACGAATGACCGCCAGACCAACGACCGCCAAGCGAACGAACGGGAGGCCGCTCACTCGCGAAGATGTGATCGCCCGCATCACCGGCCAGGCAGTCGGGCGGCGCGGCTTCGGCGGCACCAGCGATCCGTTGGAAGCGGCCGAGGTGCGCGCGGCAACGCGCGGCGACCACGACCTCAACCCCGGCGAGACCCCGCCCTCGGCGGCGCTGCGCCCGGCCGCGGTGCTGGTGCCGCTGATCGACCGCGCCGAGAGCATGACCGTGCTCCTCACCCAGCGCACCGCGCATCTGCACGCCCATGCCGGGCAGATTTCCTTCCCCGGCGGCCGCATCGAGGAGGTCGACGCCGACGCCGTCGCCGCCGCGCTGCGCGAGACCGAGGAGGAGGTCGGGCTGCCGCGCGAGCTGGTCAGCGTGATCGGCCGGCTCGACACCTATGTCACCGGCACCGGGTTCGAGATCACCCCGATCGTCGGCATCGTCAACCCGGTCTACACGCTGAAGATCGATCCGTTCGAGGTCGCCGAGGCATTCGAGGTGCCGCTGTCCTATATCCTCGACCCGCGCAACCACAACCGCACCGAGCGCGAATCGGCGGGCCGCACCAGGGTGTTTTTCGTGCTGCCCTATGAGGGCCGCAATATCTGGGGGGCAACGGCGGGGATGCTGGTCAATCTGGCCGAGCTGCTCAACGCATGAGCCGGCGATGCTGCGCGAGCTGTTGACCCTCGTCGTGCCGCTGGTGCTGCCGACGGTGTTTTATCTGCTGTGGCTGCGCGCGAGCAGCTGGCCGGAGGCCGGCGGCCCGGTCGCCTGGAGCCGCCTGCCCTGGGTCTGGCTGGTGGCGATCGGCGTCGCGCTGACCGCGCTGGTGCTGTTCGTCGTCACCGTCGGCTTCGGCACCGCAGGGCACGGCACCTATGTGCCGCCGCATGTCGAGAACGGGCAGATCGTGCCCGGCCATATCGCGCCGGCGAAACCGTGAGCGCGCTGCACCCGATTTGGCGAAACGAGCCCGCGGTCGAGCGGCTGCTCGCGGCGCTGGCGGCGGCGCGGATCGAGGCGCGGTTTGTCGGCGGCTGCGTGCGCGATGCGATCCTCGGGACGACGGCCGGCGACATCGATGTCGCGACGCCGGCCGAGCCCGAGACCGTGATGGCGGCGCTTGCCGCCGCGCGGATCAAGGCGCTGCCGACCGGCCTCGCGCACGGCACGGTGACCGCGATCGTCCGGCCGCGCACCTTCGAGATCACCACGCTGCGCCGCGACGTCGAGACCGACGGACGGCACGCGATCGTCGCCTTCGGCGCGGATTGGGCCGAGGACGCGGCGCGCCGCGACTTCACGATCAACGCAATGTACCTCGCGCCGGACGGCACGCTTTACGATCCCGCCGGCGGGCGGGCCGACCTCGCGGCGCGGCGGGTGCGCTTTGTCGGCGAGCCGGCAGCGCGCATCGCCGAGGATGTGCTGCGCGTGCTGCGCTACTACCGCTTCGAGGCGCGCTTCGGCGCGGGTGACGGCGATGAAGCGGCGCGCGCCGCCTGCCGCGCCGCCGCCGGCCAGCTATCGATTCTGTCGGCCGAGCGGGTCTGGCGCGAGCTGTCGCGCCTCATCGCCGGGTCCGATCCCGTCCGCGTGCTGAAAATGATGCGAGACGACGACGTGCTCGCCGCGATCCTCCCCGAAGCAACGCGGCTCGACCGGCTCGAAAGGTTGCTGCCGCTCAGCGACGATCCGATCCTCCGCCTCGCGGCGCTGATCGATACCGACCGCGCCGGAGCCAATGCCATCGCCGAGCGGCTGCGCCTGTCGGGCACCGAGCGGGGGCGCCTCGCCAGCCTCGCCGCACCGTGGCCGCTCGACCCGCAAGGCGATGCCCGCGCGCAACGCCTCGCGCTCTACCGGCTGGGCGGCGAGCGCTATCGCGGCCTGGCGCTGCTGCTCGCCGCCGACCGGCAGGTCCCGCCGCCGCGTCTCGCGGAAATGCAGGCAGTGGCGGAAAGCTGGCCGATTCCGGCCTTCCCGCTGGGCGGCGGCGACGTGACCGCGCTCGGCATCGCGCCGGGGCCGCGGGTCGGACGCCTGCTCGGCGAGACCCGACGCTGGTGGGAAGACGGCGACTTCACCGCCGACCGCGCGGCCTGCCTCGCCCGGCTCAAGTCGCTCGCCCGGCAACCCTAGCCGTACAGTTCCCGCCAGCTCGGATACCCGCCGAGCGGCCGCGCGGCGATCACCGCGCGCATCACCGCCCGCGCCAGGCAATCGGCCGCCGCCATGCCGAGCCGCGCCAGGACGCCAGGATCGACCTCGTCGCCGCTGCCGGTCGACAGCGCGAACACCGTGTCGCCGTCGAACGGGGTGTGCGCCGGGCGGATCGCCCGCGCCAGCCCGTCTTGCGCCATCATCGCGAAGCGCTGGCAGGCATTGCGGCGCAGCGACGCGTCGGTGGCGACGACCGCGATCGTCGTGTTGGCGCCGGCGAAGAGCGCGCTGCACGCCGACAGATCGTCGAGGTCGAGCGGCGCTTCGGGGACCGCCGGCTGCGGCGGGATTTCCCCGGCGAGCGCGAATTCCGCCGCCCATAGCCGCCCGCAATCCGGCCGCACCGTCGCGCCGCAGCAATTGACCGCGACGAGCGCGCCGACCGTCCGCCCGTCGCTCAGCACCAGCGAAGCGCTGCCGACCCCGCCTTTGAGCCGCCCCGCCTTGGCGCCGAGCCCGGCGCCGGCATTGCCGAGCGCGAAGTCTTGTGCCGCCCGCGAAGCGGACTCGCGCCCGAGCCGGCGATGCGGCGGCTCGCCGTGCCAGTGCCGGCGGCCGGGAAAGTTGAGGTCGAAGAGGATCGCCGCCGGCACGATCGGCACCCGCGCCTCGCCCACCGCGAAGCCGCGGCCCTGCGCCACGAGCCAATCCATCACGCCCGCGGCGGCGTCGAGCCCGAACGCCGAACCGCCCGCCAGCACGATCGCATCGACCCGCTCGACCAGCGTCGCGGCGCCCAGCAGCTCGGTCTCGCGGCTGCCCGGCGCGCCGCCGCGCACATCGACCGCCGCCACCGCCGGCGTCTCGGCCAGCACCACGCTCGCGCCGGTGACGGCGTCGCGGTCCTCCGCCTGGCCGACGAGAATGCCGGGCACATCGGTGATCAGGTTGCGCGCGCCAGCCGTGGACATGCCACCGCTATAGCATGGCGCAACGTTCGGCAGGACACATCATGATGATGGAGCGATACCTCACGAGCTTGCCCCCGGCGGCGCGCTCAAGGCGATTCCCTCCGCCGCGAAGCGCTGCTTGAGGCGGCGGTTGAACTCGCGCTGCACGGGCGCCTTGCCGCTGTCGGTGCAGACGATCTGCCCGGTGATCGTCGCGCCCCACGGCCGGATCTGGTCGACCCCGAAAATCTGCACGTCGCCGAGGATGCGCGTCCTGAACTCGTCGTCCGTGCGCAGCTCGGCGCCGATCTCGGCCAGCAGCTGCGCCACCCGGTCGGTGTCCGCCTCATAGGCCACTGTCACCGCAATCGCGACAGTGCCCAGCCCGCGGCTGGTGTTGGTGATCGTCGTCACCGAGCTGAACGGGATGATGTGCACCGCCCCGTCGCCGGCGCGCAGCCGGATCGTGCGCACCGACAATTGCTCGACCGCGCCGGTCAGCCCGGCCGCGGTGACGTTGTCGCCGATCTGGATCGCGTTCTCGAACAGCACGAAGACGCCGGTGATGACGTCCTGCACCAGATGCTGCGCGCCAAAGCCGATGGCGATGCCGGCGATCCCCGCGCCGGCGAGCAGCGGCGCAATGTTGACGCCGATCTCGGAGAGCGCGGTCAGCCCGATAATGGCGACGATCGTTACCAGGAGTGCGCTGCGCAGCAGCGGCAGCAGCGTCAGCAGGCGGATCGAGCGCACCTGTCCGCCCGGCCCGGCTTGCACCAGCTGGCGTTCGAGCACGGCGTGGCTCACTTCCCAGATGAGGATCGCGACAATCGTCGCGACGGTGATCGTCCCCAGCGCCGAGACCAGATGCCGGCCGATCCCGCCTTCGACAAACCAGGCGAAGGACGGCGCGCCCCATAATTGCAGCACCACCACGACGCACAGGGCGGCGATGACGGCGACCGCGACCGCTTCGAGCGGGCGGCGGTAGCCGGCGATGCGCTGGCTGAAGCCGGGGAACTTGTTCTGCGCCTGCGGTTCGAGCCGCAGCGCCCGTTCGAGTATCCCCAGCACGATGATCGTCAGCAGCCGCGCGCCGATGATCGCGGCGAGCGTCACGCCGGGGAAATAGAGCCCCGACAATCCGCCATGCGTGCCCGTCGCGATGCCGATCCAGAAGCTCGCGACGGTGATGACCGCGAGATACGGCCAGGCCTCGGCGAGCCAGGCGCGCCAGCGCGCCGCTCCGCTAGCGTCGCCGCGGATATAGCCGCCGACCGCGTCGCGCGATTGCATCGCGACGGCTACCAGCATCACTGCCAGCGTCAGCGCGATCAGCCGCGCGAAGCCGTCATGCGCGCTCTGGTCGAGGCCGAGCAGCAGCGCGACCTCGACCAAGGCCGCGCCGAAAATCCCGACGATCGCCAGCCGTCGCGTCCAGGCCACGACGAACCGCGCGTGCGCGTCGTCGAGCCGCCACAGCCGCAAGCGGCGGTCGTCGGGCGATACCAGCATGCGGGCGACGCACATCGTCGCGCGCACCGCGGCATAGGCATTGACCACCGCGAACACCACCAGCCGCGTGCGCTCGTCAACGCCGGGAATGACCGTGCTCAAGAGGATGGCGATGGCGAGGAACACCGCGACCGGCGCCAGCGCGAGCACCAGCCGCACCAGCGCCGAAGGCAGCACGCGCAAGAGGCGGGTGCGCTCGCCATTGCTTGCCGGCAAATGCCGCGCCAGCGCATCGCGCGGCCGGCGCAGCGCCCAGCCGGCGAAAATTTCAATGAGCAGCGCGACGCCGAACACCAGCGCCAGCCAGCCAGCCGCGACCCACAGCGATTGCGCCGCTTGCGGGTCGGTGCGCAGCTCGACGAACCAATTCCACAGCGCCGGCAGGTTGTTCATCGTCTGCAGCGTCGCCGCTGCCTCGCCGGCGAGCCGCACGCTCCAGCGCGACAGCGCCACCAGCAGCTGCGCGCCGAGGCTGTTCGGCTTCAGGGTTACCGTCGGTGCCGCCGCAGGTGCGGCCGCTTCCGGCGCGGGCGCGGCGGGAGCGGGCCCCGGCGCCGCAGGCCCTGGCGCGGAGGACTGGGGCGCCGCAACGGCGATCGCCCGCAGCGTCGCGATGAGCTGCGCGCGCTTTTGCGGGTCCTGCAGCACGTCGAGCGCCTGCTGCGCCTCGGATGCGGTCAGCGCCGCCGCCGGATGCGGAGATGTTGCCGCCGCGCCCTGCGCCGGCACGGGCACCGCACGGGCCGCGATCAGCACAAAAAACACCAGGAAGAACAGCGATTTCTTCATCATGCCGGATTGGATTATTGATTGGAGATAGGCGAAAATGCGGGCGGCGGCGCAACTATTGGCCTAGATGCTGCCACAATTCTCGAACGCGGCCGGTCTCTCCTTCTGGCGGCGGCGACGCGGACGGACGCCGGGCGTTATCGCGTCATGCATGATGCAAACGCCGTAATTGAGACAGATATCCCGGCACGTCTCGATCGCCTGTCCTGGTCGCGCTTTCACACGCTGGTCGTGGCCGCGCTCGGCATCACCTGGATTCTCGATGGCTTGGAGGTGACGCTCGCCGGCTCGATCGCCGGCGCGCTCCAGCAGAGCCCGGTGCTGCACTTCTCCGAGGTCGAAATCGGGCTGGTGTCGAGCGCCTATCTCGCCGGCGCGGTGACCGGCGCTTTTTTCTTCGGCTACCTGACCGACCGGTTCGGCCGCAAGAAGCTCTTCATGGTGACGCTCGGCCTCTATCTCGCCGCCACCGCGGCGACCGCGTTCTCGTGGGACTTCGCCAGCTTTGCGGTGTTCCGTGCCTTGACCGGCGCCGGGATCGGCGGCGAGTACGCGGCGATCAACTCGGCGATCCAGGAGCTGGTGCCGGCGCGCTATCGCGGCCGCACCGACCTCGCGGTCAACGGCAGTTTCTGGATCGGCGCGGCGCTCGGCGCGGTGGGCGCGGTGGTCTTCCTGCGGCCGGGGATGCTGCCCGCCGATTTCGGCTGGCGCGCCGCGTTCGGCATCGGCGCGGTGCTCGGCCTGGCGATCCTGCTGCTGCGGCGCTGGGTTCCGGAAAGCCCGCGCTGGCTGATGCTGCACAACCGGCTCGACGAGGCCGAGGCGGTGATGGCCGACGTCGAGCGGCGCGTCGAAGGCCACACGCTACCGCCGCCCGAGGGCCGCATGCGGCTCGCCGTGTCGTCGCGCAACTCGATGGCGGCGGTGGTGCTCGCGATCGTGCGCGAATACCCGAGCCGCGCCGTGCTCGGCCTCGCGCTGATGGGCGCGCAGGCGTTTTTCTACAACGCGATCTTCTTTTCCTACGCGCTGGTGCTGACCCGCTTCTTCCATGTGCCGGCAGGGACGATCGGCTGGTACATCCTGCCCTTCGCGCTCGGCAATTTCGCCGGGCCGCTGCTGCTCGGGCCGCTGTTCGACACCATCGGGCGCAAGCCGATGATCGTCTTCACCTACGCGATCTCGGGCGTGCTGCTGGCGGTGGTCGGCGAGCTGTTCCGCGCCGGCATCGTCGGCGCGGTGGGGCTGACCGCGTGCTGGACCGGCCTCTTCTTCTTCGCCTCGGCGGCGGCGAGCGCGGCCTATCTGACGGTCAGCGAAAGCTTCCCGCTCGAAGCCCGCGCGCTGGCGATCGCCTTCTTCTATGCCGTCGGCACCGCCTGCGGCGGCATCGCGGCGCCCTACCTGTTCGGCGCGCTGATCGGCACCGGCGATCGCGGCGACGTCTATCTCGGCTACCTGTTCGGCGCGGCGCTGATGATCGGCGCCGCGCTCGTCGAACTGGCGATCGGCATCAAGGCCGAGCGCCAGCCGCTCGAAAGCGTCGCCCGGCCGATCTCGAGCCTCTAGCTCATCGTCGTCCCGGCGAAGGCCGGGACCCACCTCGCCGTCCGCTCGTGCGGCTGAAATGTGGATGCCGGTCTGCGCCGGCACGACGACATAATTACGATCCGGCATCCCCATATAAACGCCATGCACATCGCCGCGCCGCGCCCCGAGACCTGGCTGCGTCCGACCCAAGCGGGGCTCTATTGCGAGCCGGGCGATTTCTATGTCGATCCCGTCCGGCCGGTCGACCGCGCGGTGGTCACCCACGGCCACGCCGACCACGCCCGGCCCGGCCATCGCCGCGTCCTCGCGACGCCGGAGACCGTCGCGATCATGCGCCAGCGCTACGGCGACGAGGCTGGCGGCAGTTTTCAGGAAATTCGCTACGCTGAAACAGTGACGATCTCCACAGTTTCAGTGAAACTGTGGCC
>DASZLY010000164.1:0-3903 GCA_035552135.1 Allostellaceae bacterium
ATGGAGCGATACAGCTTCTGCGCGTCGCCGCCGGGAAAGTCGGCGCGGGCGGTGCCGTAATCGGGCATGAACATGGTGTCGCCGACGAAGACCGCGTCGCCGATGCGGTAGGACACGCAGGCCGGCGTGTGGCCGGGCGTATACATCACCTCGGCGTCGATCGTCCCGACGGTGAAGCGCTCGCCGTCCTTGAACAGATGATCGAACTCGGCGCCGTCGCCCGACACGTCGAACGCGTTGAACACGGGTCGGAAGATTTGCTGGATGTCCCGGATATGCTCGCCGATGCAGACCGGCGCGCCGGTCTTCTGCTTGATGTAGGGCGCCGCCGAGAGATGGTCGGCGTGGACGTGCGTCTCCAGCACACGGCCGATCTTCAATCCCGTCCTCGCAGCCTCGGCCAGCACGGCATCGGCGGCCTTCACGTTCGCCTCGCCGCTTTTGTGATCGAAATCGAGCACGGGGTCGACCACGACCGCGTCCTTCGTGGCCGCATCCCAGACCAGATAGCTCACCGTATTCGTCGGCTCGTCAAAAAACGCTTTTACTTCTGGTTTCGCAGTCGCGGCCATGACGCACTCCTCCCGGGGCAGGCTCATCCGTCCGTTTCGGATTTGATGCAGCTGGTAGAGACTACCATGAGCGCTACGTGGTGACGTATCCGCATGATCCCACGCGCGCACGGGTTAGCAAACTGGCGGGAACGGCGGGATGGCCGAACTGGAAGGCAAGTGGCCGGGGCCGCCGGGTGGCACAAGCTCATGGCCGGCGAGAGCCGCCGGCCTTCCGTGCCGCTTGCGGGCTCGCCAGGCGACGCGCCGCCGGACGATCGTTCACCGAGAGGCGAAAGTAACGCGAAGCGGCTCCTGAATCCCGCCATCCGAACAGGTCTCCGGCAGCCCTTTCCTTGTTCCGCTCAAGTTGCGTCCGGGCGGCATCTCTTTTATGCCCGGAGGCGCGAGCGGCATCGGCAGGAAGCCGTCCGGCGAGGACTGGCGCGATGCGGCAGAGTGGAGAGTCGGAATGAGCGTGCAACGTAAACCGGTCGCGTTCGGCGATCTGCGCGGCTGGATCAAGGCGCTTGAGGCGGCAGGCGAGGTTCGTGAGATCGACGCGAGCGTCGACTGGAACGTCGAGCTCGGCACGATCATGCGGCTTGCCCAAGGTCCCGGCCAGGGACCGGCGCTGCTGTTCAACACCATCAAGGGCTACGACGGCCCGCAGGCGCGCTGCCGCCGCGTGTTCGGCAATGGCTTGTCGAGCTATCGCCGCGTCGCCATGATGTTAGGCCTGCCGCCGGACACGCATCCGCGCGAGCTCGTCAAGATCGGCCGCAATCTCGTCAACGACCGCATCCCGCCTCGCATCGTCAAGACCGGCCCGGTGAAAGAGAACGTCCTCACCGGCGACAAGATCGATCTGTTCGACTTCCCGGCGCCGCAATGGAACAGGATCGACGGCGGCCGCTATCTCCTCACCTACGGCGGCGTCGTCACCAAGGATCCCGTGAGCGGCGTCATGAACGTCGGCCTCTACCGCGGCATGGTGGCGGACCGCGACAAGATCCCGATTTTGATGTGGCGGGCGCAGCACGTCGGCCAGCATGCCACCGCCTGGGAGAGCACCGGTGAGAGCCGGATGCCGATCGCGGTTGCGATTGGCTGGGAGCCGACGCACGGCTTCGTCGGCGGCGCGCCGGTGGCCAAGGGCGTCTGCGAATACGATGTGATGGGCGCGATCCGCGGCGAGCCGGTCGATCTCGTCAAATGCGAGACGAACGACCTGTACGTGCCGGCGACCGCCGAGATCGTCATCGAGGGCTATCTCGACCTCGATCCCTCGACCTACGTGATGGAAGGGCCGTTCGCGGAGTTCACCGGCTATTTGGCCGGCGACCGCTCGCCCAAGCCCGCCATCCACGTCACCGCAATCACGCATCGCAACGACCCGATCCTGCACGGCAGCATCGAGGGCTCGCTGCCCGGCAGCTTCTCGGAAAACGCGGTCTGCTCGTCGATCATGCGCGCCGGCACCGCGTGGAACGTGCTCGAGCGCGCGGGCGTGCCCGGCATCACCGACGTGTGGTGCCCGCCGGTGCACGCCGGCATCAACCTGCTGATCTCGATGAAGCAGAGCTATCGCGGCCAGGCCAAGCAGGCGGCGAACGCGATCTGGGGCTCGTCGGCGGCGCATGTGCGCTACAAGCACATCACGGTGGTCGACGACGACATCGACATTCACGACTACGCGGCGGTCGACTGGGCGATCGCCTACCGCGTCAATGCCGGCGAGAACGACGTGGTGATCATGCCGGCGACGTTCGGCGCCGGGCTCGATCCCTCGACGCGTCGGCGCGACCGCAACCCGGCGCTGTTCGGCACCGGCAAGTGGAACCGCCTGCTGATCGACGCCACGATGAACCTCGACTACGATCCGGATCCCGATCTCGACGGCGCGCGCTTCCCGCCGATGGTCTGGCCGGCGAAGGCCGACGCCGACGCCGCCTATGCACGCTTTGCCGAGCTCGGGCTGAAGAAGCCCGATACGGCGAAGTAGCCGACGGGCGTCATGAGCAGCCTTCTGTTCCGCAAGCCGACCTCATGCGATGATCGCATCTATGGTCCGGACTGGCGGCACTGGCGCGATCCGGAGATTCCCGACCGGATCGAGCCGGTGTCCTGGCTGCTCGATCGCCATCGTGGCGCATCGGTCGCGAACAAGGTCGCCCTGCAGTGCGGTGAGGATCGCCTCACTTACGCAGAGCTGCCCGACCGCATCGATCGTTACGCGGCCGTCTTGGCTTCCGCGCACGACCTTGCTCAAGACCGATCGCCGTCCGTTGCGCGCCGTCGACGACAAGAAGATGTGACTGCTCATGCCGCATGAGCGCGCAGATGGCGTGGACGGCATCCGCCTGCTCAGCGCCGGCGCGGTCGAGTCGATCATCGACGCGCTGGGCCGGCGGTTCGAAGCGGAATGCGGCATCCGGCTTCACGTCACCATTGCGCGCTCCCGCGTCGTGAAACAGCGCGCAAGCGCAGGTACCGACGCCGACATCGTCATAACGGCACGGGCCGCGATCGACGAACTCCGCGCCGAAGGCGCGGTGCTTGCCGATGGCATCGCCACGCTGGCTTTGTCGTCGATCGGGGTTGCGGTCAGAAGCGGAAGCCCCATTCCCGAACTACGGTCGACCGCCGATTTCATCCGGCTTCTTCGCAACGCGCTTTCGGTCGCCTACGCCGATCCGGAGACCGGCAGTCCGAGTGGACGGTATTTCACCGCGTTGCTCGCGCGGCTCGGGCTGACGGACACAGTCACACCCAAGGCGGTCGTGGTAGGCCCGGGTCAGCGCGGCACCGTCGTCGTCGCGGAAGCCGTCGCCGATGGACGCGCCGAGATCGGCATTCAGCAGATCGCCGAAATCCTGCACGTAGCGGGAGTCGTCGTCGCCGGCCCGTTGCCGGCGGAGTTGCAGATGGTCACGGCCTTCACCGCGGCGGTCACATCGAACGCGCAGCGTCCGGAGCAGGCCCGTCAATTCATCCGATTTGCGACGTCGGCCGCCATGCAGCCGATCGTCACAGCGCATGGCATGGCCGCGCCGCCCGAGCCGGCGCGGGCCGGGCGCAGCGGGTCCGCCGCCGGCGACCGGAACACCACATGATTGACACCTGCGTCTAAAATTGTGCGACGATCAGGCAACAGGCGAGACACGCCGCGAAAAGGGGGAACATCAAGATGACCAACCGACATCATCAGATATTGATCATCGGAGGCGGTTCTGCGGGCATCACTGTTTCGGCAATCTTGCACCGGCGCGCGCCCAAGCTCGACGTCGCCATCGTTGAGCCGTCTCAGGATCACTACTACCAGCCCGCCTTCACCTTGGTCGGCGCCGGC
>DASZLY010000165.1:0-7384 GCA_035552135.1 Allostellaceae bacterium
CGGACGGGGAGCCGCATCATGCTCCATGTGGCGGCGGCAAGCGAGCGCGTGCTAGCGTCGCAGCCGATCGCACCCCCAACCAAGATCGGAGGAAATCATGGCCCAGTCGCAACCCGCTTCCGCGCGCGACGCGGTTCGCAATGTCGTTCCCGACCTCATCGGCTACACCGAGAAGTGGCTGTTCGGCGAGGTCTGGGAGCGTCCGCAGCTGTCGAAGCGCGACCGCAGCCTCATCGTCGTCGCGACGCTGATCGCGCTCGGCCGCGAAAAGCAGCTCGTCGGCCATCTCGAGCGCGCGCTCAACAACGGCCTCACTAAGACCGAGCTTGGCGAGGTCATCACCCACCTCGCCTTCTACGCCGGCTGGCCGGCGGCGATGACCGCGGCGCTGGTCGCCAAGGACGTGTTCGAGAAGCACTAAGCCCCTCGATCGCCGAGGCGATCGCGATACGATCCCGGAAGAGGGCGATCCTCTCTCTTCCGGGACTTTTCGCGTGCCGCCACTATGCGCCCGGGTCTAGCCTCGGCTGGGCCGGATGTGCGACGGTTGGCGCCGGTAGTTCGCGGGTGAGCCCGCCGGGAGGAGAGAGCAATGAAGGTCGGTTTCATCGGGCTCGGCACGATGGGCGCCAGCATGGCGGCAAATCTGCAGAAGGCCGGCCACGAGCTGGTCGTGCACGACATCCGCCGCGCCGCCGCCGAGCGCCATCTCGCCGCCGGCGCGGTATGGGCCGACAGCCCCAAGGCGCTCGCCGAGCAGGTCGAGGTGGTGTTCACCTCGCTGCCGGGCCCGCCGGAGGTCGAGGCGGTCGCGCTCGGCCCGAACGGGCTCCTCGCCGGGCTGAAGCCCGACACCGCCTATTTCGATCTGTCGACCAACTCACCGACCTTGGTGCGCAAGATCAACGCCGCGTTCGCCGAGAAGAACGTCTACATGTTCGACGCCCCCGTCAGCGGCGGGCCGCGCGGCGCAGCCTCGGGGCGCTTGGCGCTGTGGATCGGCGGCGACGAGCAGCAGTTCAATCGCCACAAGAAGGTGCTCGACGCGATCGGCGACGCGGCGCGCTATATCGGGCCGATCGGCGCCGGCTCGGTCGCCAAGCTGGTGCACAATTGCGCCGGCTACGCGATCCAGACCTGCCTCGCAGAGGTGTTCACGATGGGCGTCAAGGCCGGGGTCGAGCCGCTCGCGCTGTGGGAGGCGGTGCGCCAGGGTGCCGGCGGGAGGCGCCGCACCTTCGACTCGCTCGGCGACCATTTCCTGCCCGACTATTACGACCCGCCCGATTTCGCGCTGCGCCTGGCGCACAAGGACGTGACGCTCGCCACCGAGCTGGCGCGTGAGATGAAGGTGCCGATGCCGATGGCCAACCTCGCCCTGATGGAGCTGACCTCGGCGCTCAACCGCGGCTGGGACGGCCGCGACTCGCGGGTCGCGATGAACCTGCAGAAGGAGCGCGCCGGGGTCGAGATCAAGGTCGACATGGCCGACATCAAGGCCTCGTTGGAGCGCGACGGAAAGTGATGTAATGCGTCGTCGGTAGTAATGGGCCGGACCCGCGGTCAGAACGCGGGCCGGCCGAACAGGGGGAGTAGTGACATGCCTGGGAGAACCTTCGGGGGCGCGCTCGCGCTCTGCGTTGCTGTTGCGTTGGCGGGCGGCCCGGCGGCCGCGCAAAAATCGGGCGGCATCCTCAAGCTCTATCACCGCGACAGCCCGGCAAGCCTGTCGATCCACGAAGAGGCGACGGTCTCGGCGATCGCGCCGGGAATGGCGATCTACAACAACCTCGTCATCTTCAATCAGCACGAGAAGCAGAACCGGCCGGAATTCATCCAGCCCGAGCTCGCCGACAGCTGGTCGTGGAACGACGACCACACCAAGCTCAGCTTCAAGCTGCATCACGGCGTCAAATGGCATGACGGACAGCCCTTCACTGCCAAGGACGTCAAATGCACCTGGGACATGCTGACCGGCAAAAGCGAGCAGAAGTTTCGGCTCAACCCGCGCAAGACCTGGTACCAGAACCTCGACCAGGTGACCGTCGACGGCGACGACGCGGTGACCTTTGTCCTTAAGCGGCCGCAGCCGGCGCTCTTGATGCTGCTCGCGTCGGGCGACTCGCCGGTCTATCCGTGCCACGTGCCGCCGGCGCAGATGCGGATACACCCGATCGGCACCGGCCCGTTCAAATTCGTCGAGTACAAGCCCAACGAATACATCAAGCTGGCCAAGAACACCGACTACTGGAAGCCGGGGCGGCCCTATCTCGACGGCATCGAGTGGGACATCGTACCCAACCGCGCGACGCAAAGCCTCGCCTTCATCGCCGGCCAGTTCGACATGACCTTCCCCTATGAGGTCACCGTGCAGATGCTGCACGACATCAAGAGCCAGGCGCCGACCGCGATCTGCGAAATCGACCCGACGATGATTTCGATGAACCTCCTGGTCAACCGCGACAATCCGCCGTTCAACGACCCCGACATCAGGCGGGCGATGATGCTGACGATCGACCGCAAGGCGTTTCTCGACATCATCTCCGAAGGCCAGGGCACGATCGGCGGCGCGATGCAAACCCCGCCCGACGGGCTGTGGGGCCTGCCGCCCGACAAGCTGCAGGACCTGCCCGGCTACAGCCCCGATGTCGAGAAGAGCCGCACCGAGGCCCGCAAGCTGATGGAGAAACACGGTTACGGCCCCGACCACCGGCTCGCGATCAAGGTGCAGACGCGCAACATCGCGCAATACCGCGACCCCTCGGTCATCCTTATCGACCAGCTCAAGCAGATCTATATCGACGGCGAGCTTGACGTGGTCGAGACCGCCAACTGGTTCCCGCGCATCGCCCGCAAGGACTACACCGTCGCCGGCAACCTCACCGGCAGCGGCGTCGACGACCCGGACGCCTATTTCTTCGAGCATTACGCTTGCGGCTCGGAGCGCAACTACACCAATTACTGCAATCCCGAGCTCGAAAAGCTGTTCGTCAAGCAATCCGAGGAAGCCGATCCGGAGAAGCGCAAGCAGCTTGTCTGGGAGATCGACCGCAAGCTTACCGAAGACGGCGCACGGCCGATCGTCTACCGCTACGCGCTGGCGACCTGCCATTACCCGCGGGTGCACGGCATCACGACGATGGTCAACAGCATCTTCAACGGCTGGCGTTTCGAGGACGCCTGGCTCGACCGGTAGCGCCCGGCGATAGCACGGGCGGCGGGAGTGCCTGGCGGCGAACGGCCGCGCGACCGCCCATCAACGCTGTAAATCGCGGCTGCCTAGGATATGGTGACGGCGGCCGCGACCGGCCGCTGCGCGTCAAAGGGGAAACCCCGGCCGTGAACCAATCTGCCACGCCGCTCTCGATCATCGCGCTGTTCGAGAACGCGGACATCGTCGTCAAGTTTGTGCTGCTGCTCCTCCTCGCCGGCTCGATTTGGAGCTGGGCGGTGATCGTCGACAAGGTGCTGAGGCTGAGCGCGGCACGCCGCTCGGCGCGCGGCTGGGCGATCCGCGCCGCCGAGGCGCGGTCCGCCGAGGAGCTGGTCGGCGAACGCTATGGCGCCGAGACCCACCATCCCGCCGGCGCGGTGCTCGCGGCCGGCGTCGAGGAATGCGTCGCCTTTGCCGACGACGCCGCGGAGTCGATGGCCGAGCGGCGCGACCGGATCGACCGCGCGATGCGCCTCGCGCTGGGTGCGCAATTGCGTCAGCTCGAACAGCGCCTGCCGTTCCTTGCGACGCTGGGCTCGGCAGCGCCGTTCATCGGCCTGTTCGGCACGGTCTGGGGCATCATGCGCAGCTTCAACGCGATCGCCGCGGCCAATAACACGAGCCTTGCCGTGGTCGCGCCGGGCATCGCCGATGCGCTGTTCGCGACCGCGATGGGGCTCGCGGCGGCGATCCCCGCTGTCGTCGCCTACAACAAGTTCACCGTCGAGATCGGCCGCTTCTCCGGCACCATGCAGGGGCTGATCGGGCGCAGCAGCGGGCTGCTCAGCCGCGCCGCGGTGGAGGGCGACTGATGGCGATACGCCTGCCGCCGAGCGGCGACACCGGCGAGGAAAACTACGCGCCGCTCGCCGAGATCAACGTGACGCCGATGGTCGACGTCATGCTGGTGCTCTTGGTGATCTTCATGGTGGCGGCGCCGCTGCTGACCGTCGGCGTGCCGATCAACCTGCCGAAGACCAGCGCCGCCCAGGTCACCGAACCGCAACAGCCCCTCGTCGTCTCGATCAACGCCGCGGGCGAGACCTTTATCGGCGACAACCCGGTGTCGGGCGACGACCTCAAGGCGCAGCTCGCCACGCTTGCCGCCGCCGACCCGGCCCGCATCGTCTATGTGCGCGGCGACCGCGCGATCCAGTACGGGACGCTGATGGACCTGCTCGGCCTCGTCAACACCGCCGGCTTCGCCAAGGTCTCGCTGCTCGCCGAGGCATCGAACACCCCGAAGCCGGCGCGATAAGTCACTTCATCAGATTGTATGTAGCACTTCCGAGTGCTACATATTTTCCATGAGCAAGACGATCACCCTGCGCGATGCCAACCAGCGCTTTTCGCGGTGTGTCCGGGAAGTCGAAGCCGGCGAAGAATTCGTCATCACCCGCAAAGGTGAACCTGTGGCGCGATTAATTCCCGCCGGCGGCAAGCGTATTCTGACGGCGGAACAGGAAGCGGCGCTCGCGCGAATAGCGGCAACCGATTGGCCGCTTGACATCCGCAAATTCGATCGCAACGAAATCTATCAAGAGCGGATTGATCGCTATCGTGGCCGATAGTCAACGATTCACCTTGGACAGCAATGTGCTGGTCTATGCGGTTGATGGCAGAGCCGGGTTGAAGCACGAGACAGCGCGGCAAATTGTGCTCGCAGCTGCCAGGCTCGATTGCTGGCTCACTTTTCAATCTGTGTCGGAATTCTACGTCGCGGTGACGCGAAAGCGCATCGTCCCTGCGGCCGCGGCGGCTGAGCGGGTCGTCGATTGGATGACTGCGTTTCGGTGCCTCGCGGTATCGGGGCGGACAATCCAAGCGGCGCTCCCCAATGCGGTGGCCCGTCGTTCGTCGTACTGGAATGCGTTGCTGGTTGCGACAGCCGCGGAAGCCGGTTGCAACCTGGTGCTCACCGAGGATATGGCGGACGGCACGTTCCTGAGCGGCGTGCAAATCCACAATCCGTTTGTGATTGGCGGCATGAGCGACATGACGCGGCAATTGCTCGACCTCCGATCCGCGCGCTAGCATCACCGTCATGGAAGAAATCTACTGCTTTGCCGGCAACCCGCTCGACCGCGTGAGCGAGCGGCGCCGCGACCGCGAATGGATCGCCGGGCTGCTTGACGACCCGGCGAGCCGCATGCTGCCGCTGTTCGATTTGAAGCCGGCGATCCGGAACATGGCGAGCCCGGCGCTCGAATGGCAACCGCTGGCGGAGTGGCGCGAACGGATCGCCGCCGGCGCGACCTCGATCTTCCTCGGCCTCGCCAAGGACGGCATTGCCCATTTCGCCATCGACGCCACCGGGGCCGGCGCCGCCTCCAACGCCACCGCCGAGAATGTCGATGTGCGCACGCTGGCTCCGCTTGTCTCCGCGGGCGAGGCGGCGATCCTCGCCGAGGCGCGCTCGCTGATCGACTGGCACGCGCGGCACGGCTTCTGTGCGCAATGCGGCGCGCCCACCGAGGTTTCGTCGGCCGGCTGGACGCGGCGCTGCCCGAGCTGCCGCGCGAGCCACTACCCGCGCTCCGATCCGGTCACCATCATGCTCGTCGTGCGCGGCGAGCGCGCGCTGCTCGGCCGCAACAAAAGGCGGCCCGGCGGCCGGTTCTCCTGCCTGGCCGGCTTTATGGAGCCGGGCGAGACGCCGGAGGAAGCGGTGCGCCGCGAGGTGCGCGAGGAAAGCGGCATCAGGGTCGGCCGGGTCAAATACCTCGCCGCGCAGCCCTGGCCCTTCCCGTCGACCTTGATGATGGGCTTTCTCGCCGAGGGGATCAGCGAGGACATCACCGTCGACCTCGAGGAAATCGCCGAGGCGCGCTGGTTCGAGCGCGAGGAAATCCGCGAGATGGTGATACGCGCCGCGACCGGCGAGGACGACCCCGAGCAGCTCTCGCTGCCGCAGCCGTTGGCGATCGCGCATCATCTGTGCCGGCGCTGGTCGAACCGGCTCGACGACATCTGAGTGTGCCTTGTCCTACAGGTCGATCTCCGGCTGCACCGTCGCGGTAAAGGACGGTCGCGCCGCGATGCGATCGAGAAACGCCGCCAGCTTCGGGCGGCCGGTGCGCCAGTCCCATACCTTGTGACGCCGCGCGAAATTTTCGAGCGCGGCAGCGAGCACGATCTGCGCCGCATCGAGTGGGCCGGCATAGGAGCCGCCCGCGATTTCCTGTTCGAGCGCGTCGGCGGCGCGGTCGGCGCGCTCGCGCTCAAGCGCGATGACCCCCGGCGCGCTTTGGCCGAAACGCAGCTCACGGTTCCACACCGTCACCGCGTCGAGAAACGCGTAGGCGCGGCCCAGCCGGGAGAGCGTCTTCCATCCGTCCGAGCCATCCATCGGCAGCAATTTGCGCCCGCCATGCGCGGCATCGAGATAGGCGAGCACGAGGAGGCTCTCGTTGAGCACGGTGCCGTCGTCGAGCTGCAAGGCCGGCACCTTGCCGCCGGGGTTGTAGGGCAACAGCGCCGAGTTCGGGTCGCGCAGCGTCATCTCGATTTCCTCGACCGCGCCGCCGAGCAGCCCCAGCTCGCGCACCACGACGCGGACGATGCGGGCATAGGGCGAGCCCGCCGCGTAGAACAGGTTCATCTTCGTGTCGCCAATCCTGCGGCCTACTCGATCGCCGCGTGCACCAGATTGCTGACGCGGTCGAGCCGCGCCGAGTGCCACGGGTCGGGCTGGACGAAATTGGTCAGATAGCTGAACGACACGCCCGAATTGGGGTCGGCCCAGGAATAGGACGTACCGGCGCCGCCATGCCCGAACGTCGAGGGATGGGCCATCGTGCCCAGCCCGCGAATGCGCGGGCCCAGTCCTCGCGAATGCGGGCCGAGGCCGCGATGCATCGGGATGCCGGCCATCGCCTCGTCCGGCCGGTCGCCGGTGAAGTCGCGCGTCACGTACTCGATCGTCCGCGGCGAGAACAGCCGCACCGCGCCTAATTTCCCGCCATGCAGCATCATCTGGTAGAACGCCGCCATCGCCCGCGCGGTGCCGAACCCGCCGCCCGACGGCAAGCCGGCGGCGCGCATCTCGGCGCTGTTGTCGCGCGCCGGCTCGCCGGCGATACCGAGCGTGTCGGCGCAGCGATGCTGCTCGCCCGCCGGCACGCCGACATAAAGATCGTCGCCGATCCCCAACGGGGCGATGACGCGCTC
>DASZLY010000166.1:0-20486 GCA_035552135.1 Allostellaceae bacterium
GCCGGCGAGCACACCGACGCCATCCTCGGCGAGCTCGGCTACAGCGCCGGCGACATCGCCCGGCTCAAGGAGAAGGGCGTCGTGTGAGCGAAGGCTATGATCGAGCGCCGGTAGTTATTATCTTATTGAGGCAATGACGATTACCGCTCTCGATACGCACCAGACGGTGAAAGACCTCACTGCCGCCGGGTTTAGCGATTCCCAAGCCGAAGCGCTGACCCAGGTGATTCGGCGCGTGCAGGACATCGACCTTTCTAACTTGGCTACGAAGGCAGACCTGGCGGAGCTGCGGCTCGCAACCAAGGCGGACCTAGGGCAAGGGTTGGCCGAGTTGAGAGCCGAGTTGCTCAAATGGTTCATCGGGGTGGTCTTCGCTCAGGCTGCGGTCGTCCTGGCGCTGGTCAAGCTATTTGCCGGCGGCCACTCATAATCATTCTTGTCAGCCGCGCGCCGGGTCGCGCGGGTCGAAGCGCCGCAGCAAGGCGTCGCCCAAGAGGTTGCAGGCGATTACCGTCAGAAAGATCATCGCGCCGGGATAGATCGCCAGCATCGGCGACGAGGTCACCAGCTCCTCGGCGTTGGACAACATGCTGCCCCAGCTGGCGAGCGGCGGCTGGACGCCGAGCCCCAAGAAGCTCAGCACCGATTCCAGGAGGATGATGTCGCCGACCGACAGCGTCGTCGCGACCACCAGCGGCGCCATCACGTTGGGCAGGATGTGCCGCCGCAGGATATGCGGCACGCCGGCGCCGAGGCTCCGCGCGGCGCGCACGAAGTCGCGGTTCTTCGTCACCAGCGTCGCGCCGCGCACCAGCCGGGCGGCGGTCGTCCACCCGACCAGCACGGCCAGCACGACGATGCGGACGAGGCTGATCCCCGGCGAGTCGGCGAACCCGCGAGAGATGCCGATCTTGTGCAGGTCGAGGGCCGCGAGCACCACCAGCAACGGCAGGAGCGGCAGCGCGATCACCCCGTCGGCGAGACGCATCAGCACGCGGTCGGTCCAGCCGCCGAGATAGCCGGAGGCGAGGCCGACCGCGGTGCCCAGCGCTGCCGCCGCAAGCGCCGCGGCGATGCCGATCGTCAGCGACACGCGCCCGCCTTCAAGAAGCCGCAGCAGCAAGTCGCGACCCAGCTCGTCGGTGCCCAGCGGGTGCGCCGCGGACGCGCCCGCGAAGCGGTCGAGCAGGTCGACTGCGGCGGGATCGGCGCCCAGCATATAGGCGACGAGCGGCCCGGCGAGCGAGGCGGCGGCGATCGCGCAGAGCAGCACGAGCGGTGTCTTCATCGATACGACACGCGCGGGTCGAGCCAGGCATAGGCGAGATCGGCGGCGAGATTGGCCAGCATCGTCACCGCTGTCGCCAGCAGCAGCGCCGCCAGAGCGAGATTGTAGTCGTTGCCCATCACGGCGTCGAAAATCAGCTTGCCCATGCCGGGATAGGCAAACATCTCCTCGGTGACGAGCGCCCCCGAAACGAGCGTCCCGAAGGAGAGCGCGAGGATCGTCGCGATCGGCACCAGCGCGCCGCGCAGCGCATGCCGCCATACCACCCGTGCCTCGCTGGCGCCCTTGGCGCGGGCGGTGCGGATGTGGTCCTGGCCCAGCGCGTCGCGCATTGCCGCGCGCACATAGCGCGTATAGCCGCCGATCGAGGCGATGGTCAGCGTCGCCACCGGCAGCACGAGGTGCTGCAGCCGGCCGGCGAGCGTGCCGTTCTCGCCACCGCCGATGCCGCCCGCCGGCAGCCAACCGAGCCCCTGGGCGAAGATCAGGATCAGCAACAGCGCCAGCCAGAAGGTGGGCAGCGAGACGCCGGCGAAGCAGGTGAAGTTGACCACGGCGTCAAAGTGCGAGTTCGGGCGCCGCGCGGCGGCGATGCCGAGGCCGAGCGCGGCGGCGAAGGCGGCGGCGAAACTCAGCCCCATCAGCACCAGCGAATTGCCGAGCCGCGGCAGCAAAGTCGCCGCGACCGGCGCCGAGAACAGCCGCGAATAGCCGAGATCGCCCGCGAGCGCGGCATGCGCCCAGGCGAGATAGCGGTCGACCAGCGGCCGGTCGACGCCGTAAAGGCTCTTCAGCCGCGCCACGTCGGCGGCGGTCAGATGCGGGTCGGCGCCGAGCATCAGGTCGATCGGGTCGCCCGGCATCAGCCCGATCAGCGCGTAGATCACAAACGACATCAGCACCAGCATCGCCGCGATCTCGACGAGCCGGATGGCGGTGAAGCGGATCACCCTGCGTCCATCATCTTTTTCCCCTTTGCCGGACCTGATCCGGCCATCCACGTCTTGTTCTGACGTTTGCGAGAAAAGATGTGGGCCTCCGGGTCAAGCCCGGGGGAGGCGATTTCATCGGGCGGTTCGAGCCGTATCGTCACTTCTTTTCGCCCCACTCGGTCGACCACAGCGTCGTCGGGTACTGGTTGCCGGTGGGGCGGACGCCGGTCAGCCATTTCGGCAAAATGAACGCGTCCGAGCGGAAATAGAGCGGCAGCGACGGCAGGTCGGTGGCGTAGATGCGCTGCGCGGCGGCCCACAGCACCTTGCGCTTCTCGGGGTTGAGCTCGACTTCGAGCGCGTCGATGATACGGTCCATCTCGGGGTTCTTGTAGTCGCTGAGGTTCTCGCCGGCATAATTGTTGGCGGCGTCGGGAACTTCGTTCGAGCGGAAGATCGAGCGCGGCGAATTCTCCGGGGCGCTCATCCAGGCGTACATCGCCAAGTCAAAGCGGCGATGCGGCAAGGTCTCGCCGAACAGCACGCGCGCCGGCTCGTTGTGGATGCGGATGCCGACACCGATTTGCTTCCATTGGCTTTGCAGGACCTGCTCGACCAGCTCGCGCGAACGGTTGCCCGCCGTCGTCGCCAGCTCGAGGGACAGCGTCTGGCCGTCGGCATTCTTGCGCGAGCCGTCGGGCTGCGCGTGCCAGCCGGAGTCTTCGAGCAGCTGGCGCGCGCGGGCGGCGTCGTAGGGGTATTTCGGCACGTCGCCGGTAAAGCCGGCGTCCTGCGGTTCGACAAAGCTGTCGGCGACGGCCTGCTTGCCGGCGAACACGGTCTTGCTCAGCGTCTCGCGGTCGAGGCCGAGGAGCAGCGCCTGGCGCACCCGCGGGTCGGCCAGCACCGGGTTGTCGAGGTTGCAGTCGACATGCTCGAAGGTGAGGCCGGGCTTGTAGAGGATATTAAAATCGCCGCCATGCCGCTTGGCGAAGGCGAGCGTCTCGTCGAGCGGCAGCCCTACTTCGCCGGCCACCATGTCGATCGTGTCCGACAAGAGGTTGGCCTCGAGCGCCGCGGTGTTCTCGATGGCGCGGATCGTGATCCGCTTGAAATAGGGCGCCGGGCCCGGCCAATGCGGGTTGAGATCGAGTGCGACATGCGAGCCGGGGACAAACTCGCTGATCCGGTAGGGGCCGTTATAGAGACCGGGATTGGTCGGGTCGGTGGCGTAGAGCGTGCGCACCTTGTATTGCGCCGGGTCGGCGAAGGCGGCGCGTTCGAGATGGGCCGGCAGCAGCACGAAATCGTCGATCGCGGCATAGTCGTAGCTTAGCCGGTCCCAGTGCAGCGTGAAGGTCCTGTCGTCCTTGACGTCGATGCCGAGAATCTCGCGGTACATCTCGGCATTGGCGACCGCGCTCTCCTTGCTGCGCCCGAACTCATAGGTGAATTTGACATCGTCGGTGGTTACCGGCGTGCCGTCCCCCCAGGTCGCATCGGCGCGGATGGTGTAGGTGAGGTCGACGCCGGTCTTGCCGCCCGGCAGCTCGGTCTTGACCGCGCGGCCGTTGTCGAACGAGGGCAATTCGGTGCACAGCAGGCAGACGATCTTCCAGTCGGCGTCGAACACCGTGAACGGCCGCACCGCGAAGCCGAGCACATAGTTCTTCGCCGCCATCGCGTCGATGTCGGGGTTGAGCGTCGAGGGGAATTGCACGATGCCGATCGTCAACTGATCGTGGGCCGCAGCCGGGCCGCAGGCTCGCGCGAGGAGCGCGACCGCGAGCGCAAACCGATACGGCGAACGCCGTCGCGGACGTTTCACCTGACAGCGCTCGCGAGAAACGTGAGTTGCAAACATCAGCCGCGCCCCAAGTGCTTGAAACTTGGCGATATGGGGTAGATATTATCCGGCACCGACGGGATCGGATACGCGACACGATGGGTTGCGTGTCCATCGGAACGAAGCAACGATAGGCGTTGTTTCTCACCGAAGGCTCGCAAGGCCGCCCTCGGGTACCAGAACGCCGTAGCCGTAATGTCGAACCCGGAACTGCCACAGAGGACAAAAAGCATGAAACATCTCTTGACTGGCGTCGCCATGGCCGCGGCCCTCGCGATCGCCGCCCCGGTCTGGGCGCAGAATGCCCCGTCATCCGCTCCCGCGGCTCCGGCTCCGGCTGCCAAGGCCCCCGCGGCGCCGGCGAAGCCGATGGCAGCAAAGCCGATGGCAGCAAAGCCGATGGCGGCAAAGTCAATGGCCAAGAAGCCGATGCATCGTATGGCACGTCACCGGATGGGCTCCGGCGACCGGATGACCGAAGACCTCAACCGGCAAGAGCTGCAGCGCATCATGGGCGGCGGCGCTCCGGGGGGACCGGCAGGCGGGGCCCCGGGCGGCAACAATCCGACCAGCGGCTCGGCCGGCCCATTCGCTCCTGCGGGCAACGCTCCGCCGCCGCCGGCGCAGAAGTAAAACCGGCGATCCAATCGTTACCAGCGCAAGGGGGCTTCGGCCCCTTTGATGCTTTTCGGTACCGCACGCCGGCGACGTTCCCGCGGGGTCGCGCGCGCCGGGAAAAGGATAATTTTATGCAACTTCGCCTGATTCACTAAAATTTTACCGTGTCGGCAAGAACGCATACGAGCTAACCATCAAACCGCCGATTTTAATCTATTTTAAAACAACAATTTCGTGGTCTTGCGCGCAATAGAACTTGGCAAGGTAGCCGTCTTCAGACTCCTTTAATTGGCCGGACAATAGGCTCCTAGCTAATGTCCGAAACCACTATTAGTCGTCATGGCAACGAAGACCAATCCTGAACTGGGATCTCCCCTCCCGGAATGGCTCGCACGCTTTGTCGCCGACATCCCGTCCGCCGTGGCGGTATTCGACCGCGATCTGCGTTACGTCGCGGCGAATAGTCGCTGGCTCAATGCCTTCGGCGTGCTCGGCGAGGGGCTGATCGGGGAATGTCACGATCAGGTCGATCCGCACAGCGCTCCCGTCCTCGTCGATCTGCATCGCCGCGCGCTCGCGGGCGAGACGGTAGAGGGCTGCCTCACCGACGACGACGAGATCGCGGAGGCCGCGACCCAACGCATCGTCAGCGCGCGCCCGCATCGCGACTGCAATGGGTCGATCGTCGGCGTCGTCGCGACGTTGCACGAGGCGATGGCGATCGCCACGGAAAAGTCGCTGCAATACGCCACCGACGCGCTGACCGGGCTTGCCGGGCGGCACTGCTTCATGGCGCGCGTGCGTTCTGCCGTCGCCCCAGAGGACGGTCCGCGCCGTCCCGCGGCGATCTTTCTGCTCGATATCGACAATTTCAAAGGCGTCAACGATCTCCACGGCGCCAGCATTGGCGACGGGGTGCTGCGGGTAATCGCCAACCGGCTGCTCGCCGGCACAAGGTCGCGCTCGCTACCGCCGCCGCGCAATGGCGCCAAGGCGCTGCCGGCGACGCAGCGCACCGACATGGTGGCCCGCCTCGGCGCCGACGAGTTCGCGATCATTCTCGGCCACCCGGCACCGAGCACCGCCGATGCCGACGCCTTCGCCCGCCGCTTGCTGCAGCTCGCGGTCAGCCCGGTCATCGTCGGCGAGCAGCGCGTTCGCCTCTCCGCCAATCTCGGCTACATCGTCACGACCGAGGCGCATCGCTCGGAAGACGATGCGATGCGCGATCTCGACGTCGCGTTGCAGGAAGCCAAGCAGCGCGGGCCGAACAGCGCGAAATCCTGGGAGCCGGCGCTGACCAGTACGGTCGGGCGGCGCCTGGCGCTGCTCGATCAGCTGCGCGCGGCGCTCGACGAGAACCAGTTCGTGCTGCATTACCAGCCGATCGTGCGGCTCGATGACGGCCGCGTCGTCGGCGCCGAGGCGCTGCTGCGCTGGAACCACCCGAGCGACGGGCTTGTTCCGCCCGCGGCCTTCCTGCCGGTGCTCGAGGAAACCGGGCTCATCGTCCCGGTCGGCTGCTGGGTGCTGCGCGAGACGGTGCGGCAGATGCAGGTCTGGCAGATGCTGTATGGCCGTGACCTCTTGGACTGGGTCAGCGTCAACGTCTCGGCGCGCCAGTTCAACGACCCGTCGATCCTGCTGGCGACGCTCGCCGAAATCCGCGATAGCGGCTTCCCGCTGTCGCGCCTCAAGATCGAGATCACCGAATCCGCAGTGATGCGCAATACCGAGGTGACGCGCTCGGTGCTGACCGAGCTCCAGGAGCTTGGCATCCGCATCGCGATCGACGATTTCGGCACCGGCTATTCGGCGCTCGGCGCGCTGCGCGACTACCAGGTCGACACGATCAAGATCGATCGCGGCTTCACCGGCGCGATCGACACGCCGGACGGCCGCGAACTGGTCATGGCGATGCTCAAGATCGCCCGCATCTACGGCGCTGATGTCGTCGCCGAGGGTGTTGAGACCGTCGTCCAGCGCGATATCCTGCGGCGCAACGCCTGCGGCTACGCCCAGGGCTATCTGTTCGCCAAGCCAATGGACGGCAGCTATTTCGGCGCCTTCGCGCTGACCCATCTGGTCGAGACGGGCGACGCCGCGGATTGACACGGCACAGGGTCCGCACGACTCGAAATGGCCAGGCTCTCGCCCGGCCATTTTCGTTTGGGTGCCGCGGGGACTACTCGGCGGCGGCGACGTTGCGGCGGCGGGCGATGCGATCCATCTCGTCGAGCAGGTCGTGCAGCACCTGGTCGGCGGTGTAGGACATCTTGGCAAAGGCGCGCAGGAAATTGTCGGTGCGGGGCAGCTGGAACAGCGTCTCCTCGCCTTCGTTGCGGCTTGTCGCGGTGATCGCCATCACCGCTTCGTAGGGCTGGATCAACAGCTCCTTCAGGGCCTTCCCCGGCCCCGTCACGTATTCAACCACGCGGCAGCGGCCGCCTTCGGCGGTCGTCGACTGGATCGTCATGCGATAGGCGGCGCGCGTCGTTGCCGCCTCGACCAGGGCGCGGGTAAACGGGCGCAGAAAGCTTTCGTCAAAACCGAGCAATGCGACGGGGCGCTCGCCATTGACCCCCGAGCGCATCTCCAGCGTCGTCCACAGCGAGGCGCGGCCCTGGAAATAATCGGCCGAGGCGAGATCGAGATTGATCGCGTCGATCGGCATCGGCGCGGCCGCCGAGCGGGCCGACAGAAACGCGAAACAGGCGGGCTCGCGCTTTAACGAGATGTTGGTGGTCGCCTCGAGGTTGCAGTCGGTGATCGTTGGGCTGTCAGTCAAGGCGGCCTCCACGAGGACGGGGGCGGCAAAACGCCACGCCGGGGAACGCCTCCATTGTTACGGGCCAGTTACTTTCTGTCAAAAGCGGCTTGGATATGCCGCCATGCGTGCGGCCTTTGGCCGCGTGAGGCGACGCCTCGCATTTTACGTTCGCGCGAGCGAGTCGGGACTTGTTTCAATTGCGCACGGCGCGCTCGATCGCCTCCTCGGCGGCGAGCCAGCGCGCCTCGGCCTCGGCGATGCGGCGGGCCAGATCGGCGCGCCGCCTGAGCGCCGCCGTCAACTCGTCGCCGGCGCCGAACCCGGCCGGCGCGGCGAGCTGGCGGTCGAGCGCCTGCTGCTCGGCGGCCAGCGCCGCCGCCGCCTGTTCGGCTTGACGCGACTCGCGGCGCAGGGGTTCGAGCGCCTGGCGCTGCTGCGCCGCTTCGCGCCGCGCCAGACGGCGCGGGTCGCGCTCGCCGGCGCGGCCCGACCGCTCGTCCTCGACGGTGTCGCGCTCTTCGAGGCGGCGGCGATAGGCGTCCAGGTCGCCGTCGAACACCTTGACCGTGCCGTTTTCCACCAGCCACAGCCGGTCGGCGACGAGCTCGACCAGATGCCAGTCATGGCTCACCAGCACGACCGCGCCGGGATAGTCGCCGAGCGCCTCGACAAGGCTCTCGCGCGTCTCCATGTCGAGATGGTTGGTGGGCTCGTCGAGGATCAACAGCGCCGGCGCGTCATGGGTCACGAGCGCCAGGTTGAGGCGCGCACGCTCACCCCCCGATAGCGATGCGACCGGTACGAAGGCCTTGTCCTGGCCGAAGCCGAACGCGCCGAGCCGCGCGCGGATCGCCTCTTCGTTGAGGCTGGGGAGCAGCGCCGCGAGGTGATCGTAGGCGGATTCGCCGGGCCGCATCTCCTCGATCTGGTGCTGCGCGAAAAACCCGGTGACGAGCTTTGACGGCCGCGTCACATGCCCGGCCATCACCGCCAGCCGCCCGGCCAGGAGCCGCGCAAAGGTGGTTTTGCCGTTGCCGTTGGCGCCGAGCAGCGCGATCCGGTCGTCGGGGTCGAGTCGCAAATCGAGCCCGGACAGCACGGGTTTGCCGTCGCTGTAGCCGACCGCGGCTTTCTCGAGGGTGATGAGCGGCGGGCGCAGCTCGGCCGGCTCGGGCAGGCGCAGCTCAATCGGCGGCGCGTCGGCGATCGCCGCGACCGGTTCGAGCTTGGCCAGCGCCTTCAGCCGGCTCTGCGCCTGACGCGCCTTCGACGCCTTGTAGCGGAAGCGGTCGACGAATTCCTGCATGTGGCGGCGCTGCTGCTCCCGGCGGTGCGCGAGCGCCGCCTGGCGCGCCTTGGCCGCGCCGCGGGCGCGCAGATAGGCGTCGAAATTGCCCGAATAGAGCGTCAGCTTGCCGCCTTCGAGGTGCAGGATCGAGGTCGCCGCGGCGTTCAACAACTGGCGGTCGTGGCTGACCAGGATGAAGCTGCGGCGGTAGCGCCGCAGATAGCGCTCGAGCCACAGCGAGGCTTCCATGTCGAGATGGTTGGTCGGCTCGTCGAGCAGCAGGAGGTCGGGCTCGGCGAACAATACCGCCGCGAGCGCGACGCGCATCCGCCAGCCGCCCGACAACTCGTCGATGGCGCCGTCCTGCATCGCCGCGTCGAAGCCGAGCCCGGCGAGGATGCGGGCGGCGCGCGCCGGTGCCGAGCGCGCACCGATCGAGTCGAGCCTGGCCTCGATCTCGGCGACCCGCTCGGGCGCGGGATCGCGGTCGAGCTCGGCGATCAGCCGGGCGCGCTCGCGGTCGGCGGCGAGCACGGTGGCAAGCGGCGTCGCGCTGCCGCCCGGCGCTTCCTGCGCGAGAAAGCCGATGCGGTGGTCGCGCGGCAGGAAAATGTCGCCGTCGTCGGGCAGCAGCCGGCCGCGGATCAGGTCCAAGAGCGTCGACTTGCCGATCCCGTTGCGGCCGACGAGGCCGAGCTTCACCCCCTCCGGTATCTGCACGCTGGCGTGGTCGAGCAACGCCCGCCCGCGCTTACCGCCGACGCGGTAGGAAACATCCGAAAGGGTCAGCATGGCGTTCTTCTAGCATGGCAAGCGCTTGCGGCCACATCCGCATCGGCCTCTCCGGCTGGCTCTACCCCGGCTGGCGGGGCGTGTTCTACCCGAAGGGACTGCGCCATCGGGATGAGCTGGCCTATGCCAGCCGCCGGGTCGATACGATCGAGATCAACGGCACGTTCTATTCCCTGCAGCGGCCGGAACTGTTCGCCGCCTGGCGCGACACGACGCCCGACGATTTCATCTTCGCGGTCAAGGGCGGGCGCTTCATCACGCATATGAAGCGGCTGAAGGACGTCGATTCCGCGCTGGCGAATTTCTTTGCCTCGGGCGTATTGGCGCTGCACGAAAAACTCGGCCCGATCCTATGGCAGCTGCCGCCGCGCTTCGCGTTCGACGAAGAGCGGCTCGACGGCTTCCTGTCGCTCTTGCCGCACGATGTCGACGCCGCCGCCGAGCTGGCGCGGCATCACGACCATCGCGTCGCCGGCCGCTCGCTGACCTTCTCCCATCTCCACCAGAAGCTGCGTCACGCGATCGAGATCCGCCACACGTCATTCATCGACCCCGCCTTTATCAGGCTGTTGCGGCGCCACAATGTGGCGCTGGTGTTTTCGGACGCGGTCGACTGGCCCTATGCGGAGGACGTGACCGCCGATTTCGTCTACCTGCGCCTGCACGGCTCGCAGGAGCTTTACGCCAGCGGCTATGACGACAACGAGCTCGACCGCTGGGCCGCGCGGATTGGCCATTGGGCGCAGGGCGGTGCGCCCGACGATGCGCGGCTCACCGATCGGTCAACCGTGCCGCGGCCGCAACCGCGGGACGTTTATGTCTATTTCGACAACGACGCCAAGGTCCGCGCGCCGGTCGACGCGCAGGCGCTGCGCCTGCGGTTCGCTAGCACACCCGAAGAAGCGCGGTCAGGAACCGCTGTTGCGGTTGGCGTCGCGCACGGTACGGATAAACGCCTTCACGAAACCGACGACCGCCACCACCCCGCCGACAAAGACGCCGAGCATTGACATGATTCCGAGCTCGAACGGGATCGAGGTCGGATCGTTTGCGGTGACGATCTGAAGCGGCAGCCACGACGCAACCATGATCGCGATACCGATGAGCATCGCCCACATAATGCTGTCTCCTCCTTTGCTCGCCACAGGCACTGCTTCGCTTGGACTGTCATCGTTGCGAAAGGGGCGCATGTGGAGCCGATGCGCGACCGATTAGGAACCGCTGTTGCGATTGGCCTCGCGCACGGTGCGGATAAACGCCATCACGAAACCGACGACCGACACCACTCCGCCGACAAAGACGCCGAACATCGACAGAATCCCGAAATCGAACGGGATCGAGGTCGGATGGTTGTCCGTATAGATCTGGATTGGCAGCCACGACACAACCATGATCACGACGCCGATGAGCATCGCCCACATGTGCTGTCTCCCTCTTCCGGTGCGATCCACCGGCTGACGCGAATTTTACCACAAACGATGCGCGACGGCAGATTGTCCTGGGCTCAAGGCGGGGTAACTATGGCGGCAAATCTTTCCGAGGGAGGTCCGCCATGACGCACCGTGAGCTGTCGCGCCGCAGCCTGATCGCCGGGACCGCCGGGCTGGCCGGCGCCGCCGTCCTGACCCGCAGCGCCCATGCCCAGGCGCCATCGCCCAACGCGCAGCTCGGCACGCCGCCGAGCACGATCACCGCCCCGCCGCGCAACTGGAGCGCCGGCCATCCGGCGATCTATCCCGACCCGGATATCGTCATCGTCGACCCGGCGTTCCGGCAGCTGTTTGTCGGCAATGCGGGCATCCACCGGCTGTGGACCGGCGCGTTCTGGGCCGAGGGGCCGGCCTGGTCGAGCCAGGGCCAGTATCTCGTGTTCTCCGACGTCCAGGCCAATATCCAATACCGCTATATCTGGGATGACGGGCGGGTCACGCCGTTCCGCCGCCCGTCGCAGAACAGCAACGGCAACTCGTTCGATTTCCAGGGCCGCCAGCTCTCCTGCGAGGACTTCAACCGCCGCGTCGTGCGCTGGGAGCACGACGGGTCGCTCACCGTCATCGCCGACAGTTTCGAGGGCAAGGCGCTCAACTCGCCCAACGACATCGTGCCGCATCCCGACGGCAGCATCTGGTTCACCGACCCGCCCTATGGCGACCGGCTGAGCGAGGGCCATCCCGACGAGGCGGGCGGTCCGACCAACCCGCAGGGCCTGTTGAAGCCCGGCGTCGGCGCGCCCAATGCCGGCGCGATCGGCGGCAAGAAGCGCGAATTGCCGACCGGGGTCTATCGCTGGGACCCGAGCGGCCGGCTCGACCGCGTCGTTGAGGAAGCGCAGCTTCCCGACCCGAACGGGATCTGCTTCTCGCCCGATTACAAGACGCTTTATGTGATCAGCACCGGCCCCGGGCCCGGCGATAGCGGCCCGGGCGGCAAGCGCGACATCCACGCCTTCGACGTGCAGGGGCAGAAGCTCGCGGGCCAGCGCCTCTTCACCGACATGATGGTCGATGGCGTCAAATGCGGCCCTGACGGGATGCGCGCCGATGTCGCCGGCAATCTGTGGATCAGCTCGAACGCGCCGCTGGGCTACGCCGGAATGGTGGTGATGGACGCCAAGGGCAAGCTGCTCGGCCGCATCCGCCTCCCCGAAGTGTGCGCCAACCTCGCCTTCGGCGGCCCCAAACGCGACCGCGTCTTCATGTGCGCCAGCCAGTCGCTCTACGTGCTGCAGGTCGGCATCCAAGGCGCCGCGCCGGGGTGATCAGCCCCCGCCCTGCCGGAGCACACGCTGGGCGATCGACCAGCGATGCACCTCGCTGGGGCCGTCATAGATGCGGAACGGGCGCACCTCGCGGAAGATGCGGGCGACGATCGTGTCGTCGGTGATGCCGAGCCCGCCCAGCACCTGCATCGAGCGGTCGACGACGCGCCAGATCGCCTCGGAGCAGATCACCTTGGTCATGCTCGATTCGTGGCGGCCGCGCTCGCCCCGGTCGAGCACCCAGGCGCAATGCCAGATCGCCAGGCGGCTGGTGTGGATGTCCATCTCGTTATCGGCGAGCATGAAGCCGACGCCTTCGTGCTCGCCGAGCGGCTTGCCGAAGGCGTGGCGGCGGCGCGCGTAGTCGGTGGCGATGTCGTGGCAGCGCCGCGCGGCGCCGAGCCAGCGCATGCAATGGGTGAGGCGCGCCGGCGCGAGCCGCGCCTGGGCATAGCGAAAGCCTTGGCCGACCTGGCCGAGCACCGCCGTCTCCGGCACGCGCAAGCCCTCGAGCCGGATCACCGCATGGCCGCCCGCCATGAACCCGTCGAGCGTATCGAGGATGCGCTCGACATGGATGCCCGGCGCGTCCATCGGCACGAGGAACATCGTCGCACCGGCGGGGCCGAGCGCGTCGCTGTCGTTCCGCGCCATGACGATCGCGAATTTGGCGCCGACCGCGCCGGTGATCAGCCATTTCTCGCCGTCGATGACGAACTCGCCCTGATTTCCCGCAGTGTCGCGGCGGGCTGTCGTCAGCAGCATCGACGGGTCGGCGCCGGCGCCGGGCGCCGGCTCGGTCATCATGAAGCACGAGCGGATGTCGCCCGCGGCGAGCGGGCGCAGGTATCCTTCCTTTTGCCCCTCGGTGGCGACCTGCTCCAGGAGGTGCATGTTGGCTTCGTCCGGCGCGAAGCAGTTCATCGCAATGGGGCCGAGCGGCGAATACCCGGCGGCCTCGAACACCACCGCCTTGCCGCGATGGTCAAGCCCGAGGCCGCCCCATTCGCGGCCGACATGGGGCGAGATGAGCCCTGCGCGCCGCCCGAGCGCCACCAGCTCGCGCCGCAATTCCTCCGACGGCCCGTGATGACCAAGCCGCGCGTCGTTTTCGCGCGGGATCATCTCGTCGCGCACGAAACTCTCGGTGCGCTCCCGCAGTTCCAGGAGCTCGTCGGGGATGGCAAAGTCCATCAGCGGATTCCCAGCCGTTTGCGTTCGCGCATCGCGATATAGAGGCCCGAGGCGATGATGATGAGCGCGCCTACCCAGGTCAACGCGTCGGGAAAATTGGCGAAGATCAGATAGCCGAGCGTCGCCGTGCCGATCAGCTCGACATAGCCCAAGGGCGCGATCACCGAGGCGGGCGCGGCCTGGAACGCCTTGATGACGAGGAAATGACCGAGCCCGCCAAGGCAGCCGAGCGCCAAGAGCATCGCCAGATCGGCGAGGCTCCTCGGCGCCACCCAGATGAACGGCAGGAGCATCGTCGTGCCGAGCGAGCCCAACAGCGCGGCAAAGATGATCCCGGTCGCCGGGCTGTCATGCGCCATCACCCAGCGCGTCGCGATCTGGTAGAGCGCATAGGCGCCGGCCGACGCGAGCAGCAGCAGCACCGCCGGATCGTGCAGCCCGCTGCCCGGCTTGATGATGAGAAGCGCGCCGCAGAAGCCGACGCACACCGCGCCCCACCGGCGCCAGCCGACCTGCTCGCGCAGCAGCGGCACCGACAGCGCGGTGACGATCAGCGGCGAGGTGAAGCCGATCGCCGAGGCGGTGGCGAGCGGCACCTTGCCGATCGCCAGCACAAAGACCGAGTTGCTCGCCAGCATCAGCGCCGAGCGGGCGAGCTGCACCAGCGGCCGCCGCGTCGCGATCAGCCGCCTGCCGTATTGCGGCAGGAATACGGCCAGCATCACGACAAGGTGCCCGGTGAACCGCGCCCAGACGATCTCGAACACCGGATAGCGCGCGATGAGCAGTTTCATCATCGCGTTCATCAGCGGGAACAGCGAGACGCCGGCGCACATCAACAGAATGCCGCGCAGCGTATCGGGGGCGGACGACACATCGCCTGGGCGGGCGCCTGCGAGGCTTAATTTTTCCGCCACGCCGACCTCGTCAACACTCTGTCGTCATTCCGGATTCGGCGCGGCGCGCCGTCCGGAATGAGGTAGTTTGGTGGATCAGAGGAAGCCGCGCATCTTTGCGGCGGAGGCGCTCGCCGCCACCTGCAGGAAGCCCAGATCGCTGCCCGGCAGCACCACCCGCACGCCCATCTCGATATAGCGCTGCAACAGCGCCTCATCCGCGATGCCGCCGACTCCGGCATGCTTGCCGTGCTTCCGGCAGGCATCGACAACCGCCTGGTAGGCGGCGACGATGCGTTCGTCGCCAAACCCGCCGGGAATGCCGAGCTCCATCGCCAGATCGTTGGTGCCGATGAGCAGCGAGTCGATCCCCGGCACCGCAGCGATGGCGTTGGCATTCCGGATCGCGAGCGGCGTCTCGAGCATCACGATCACCATCGTCGCATCGTTGATCGCCGCGCAGGTCTCGCCGAGCGGGTGCTTTTCATAGCGCAGATGCGGCAGGCCGCCGGCGACCGAGCGATGTCCTTGCGGCGGATAGCGCAGCGCCGCGGCGACGGCCTGCGCCTCCTCGGGCGTATCGACATGCGGCATGACGATGCCGAGCGCGCCGCCGTCGAGCACCCGTGTCGCCATCCACAACTGCCGCGCCGGCACGCGCACGATCGGCGCGATCGCGCAGCCGAGCGCGGCGACCGAGATCTGCACCGCAGTGTCGAGGTCCATCGAATTGTGCTCAAGGTCGAGGAACAGCCAGTCATAGCCGCACGCCTTCATCGCCGGTGCGATGTCGACGGTGCGCGCCTGGCGCAGGATGATCCCGAGCGCCATGTCGCCGGCTGCCAGCCGGTCCTTCGCCGCGTTGTGCACCACTGCCGGCATGAGCCTTCTCCCCTTGCTGAAGGGCACCGAGTCTAGCCGGTTCGCGACCCGGCGGAAACGCGGCGCGCCCGTGCGCAAATTGCTTTATGCGCCGGGCGGCGGCGCGTTTAGCATTTCCGCCGGCCAAAGGATCAGCGCGAGGGCGAGATGCGCTTACGACCGCCGCATCGCCGTACGGTCCCGGCGGAGAGCCGGCCGGCCCGCCGTCGCAGCCTGGGCGAATCGTGCCGCGAGTTGGGGCTCGATTCGCACGGCATGCGCTGCCCGGCCTGTCCCTTGAAGGTACTGTGCATGACCGAGACGCGTTGGCGGGTGCCGCGCGCGCCTCGCCCGCGCTACCTGATCTGACCTTCGGCTCGGCGCGATCAGCGGTCGAGCCAGACATCCTCCCAGCGCCAGCCATTGGCGGCGCTGTTGACGGTGACGACGACGCCCTTGACATCGGGTCGCCAGCAGGTCGCGCCCTGCCAGTGGTAGACGATCGGCCGGGCGCCGTCTTCCTGGAGCCGCTTGTCGATCTCCCAGACCAGCTTTTTGCGCGCCTCCTGGTCGGTCATCTGCGACTGTTGGCCGAACAGCTTCTCGATGTCGCGGTTGCAATAGCCGGTGTAGTTGCGCTCCGAGCCGCAGGCGTAATTCTCGAAGAATTGCTGGTCGGGATCGTCGACCCCGCCGGCGGTGAGATTGAGCCCGACCGCGTAATCCTTGCGGACGATCTTGGGAAACCAGTTGGCGGTCTCGATGACTTCGAGGTCGGCGTCGATCCAGATTTGCTTCAGCTGGTCGAGCAGCACCACGGCCGGGTCGCGAAACGGCGACAGGTTGCGGGTCGAGACCTTGAGCGCGAGATGCTTGTCGGGGCCGTAGCCGAGCTTGGTCATGATGTCGCGCGCCTGGGCGCGATTTTTCGCGACATCGGGGTCGTAGCCCGAGACGGCCTTGAGGAAATCGGGTGGCATGCCCCAGAGCCCGACCGGCGGCGGCAGCATCGCGCCGCCGATGAAGCCCTGCCCCTCGGCGAGGATGTCGATAAAGGATTTGCGGTCGATGGTCAGCGCCATCGCGTGCCGCAGATCGGCATTGTCGAAGGGCGGCTTGTCGCGGTTGACGATCAGATTGACACTCGAATTCACGGGCGCCAGCGTGCATTCGGCGCTCGGCATCTGCGATTTCAGCTCCTTTTCGAGCTGTACGGTCAGCAGATAGGGAAAGGTCATGTCGAACTGCCCGGCGACAAAGGCCAGCATCGCGGTCGAGCGGTTGGAGATTATCGTGAAGTCGATGCCGTCGAGATAGGGGCGGCCGGGCTTCCAGTAATCCGGGTTCCTCACCACCCGGACGTATTCGTTGGGCTTGTATTCGACGAACTTGAACGGCCCGGTGCCGATCGGGTGCTGGCGCATCTGCGCCGGCGGGACGTGGCAGGGATAGACCGGCGACCAGCCCGAGGCCAGGAGCGCGATAAACGCCGGCTGGGCCTGGCCGAGATGGAAGGTGACGCTGTCGTCGCTCTCGGCGGTGATGCCTTGTAGGTTCCAGTACCAGGACTTGCGCGGGTTGGCGCGGAACTTCTGGTCGGATTTGCCGAGCAGCATGTTCCAGGTGCAGACCACGTCGGCGGCGGTGAACGGGATCCCGTCATGCCATTTGACGCCGTGCCGCAGCTTGAAGGTGAGGTCCTTGCCGTCGGCGCTCCATGACCATTCGGTCGCCAAATCGGGGACGATGTCGTTGACGCTGTTTTGCGCGATGTGCTGGTCGTACATCACCAGATTGTTGAAGACGCCCATCACGTGCTGGACGACGATCGGCGTCGCCTCCTCATGGATCGACATGCTGGCCGGGCTGTCATTCGCGTAGACGCGCAGCACGCCGCCCGATTTCTGCGCCGCGGCGGGCGCCGCGGCGGCGATCGCGATAACGAACGCAAGGCAAAGACGGCGCATGACCATTCCTCCCATGGCGGGGAGGTTAGCACGCGGCGGGCGGCATGGATCAACCGCAGCGTTCGTTGTCCTCGCGGCAATCGTGCGCCCCGGTCGATATGAGCTGACACGATCCGGGCATTGATCTGCATCGTGCCGCGCGCTACCGCTAGGCGCTCCGTCAGGGGGCAGCGAGGAGCCGGAGAAACGATGGACGGTGTCAGTCAGGATCGCCCAGGGCGCGAGACGGCGGAAGAGCGCATCGACTGGATCGCGCGGGTGCGCGCGCTCGGACCGGCAATCTCCGCGGCCGCGGAGGAGGTCGAGCGGCTGCGCGAATTGCCGCGCCCGCTGGTGACCACGCTCGCCGAAGCGGGTCTCTTTCGTCTGTTGCAGCCCAGCGACATGGGCGGCGGCGAGGTGACGCCGATGGACTTCGCCGAGATCATGGGCGCCGTCGCTTTCCATGACGCGAGCACCGCGTGGTGCGTCGGCCAGGGCAATGGCTGCGGCGCGGCGGCGGCCTATCTCGCGCCCGAGGTGGCGCGCGAGATTTTTGGCCCCGATGACGGCATCGTCGCCTGGGGCCCGCCGAGCGGCGCGGCCAAGGTGACGCGCGTGCCGGGCGGCTACCGTCTCACCGGCAGCTGGAGTTTCGCCAGCGGCAGCCACAATGCGAGCTGGTTCGGCGCGCATATCTTCGAGCCCGGGCTGGATGGCAAGCCGATCCGGCGCGCCGATGGCGGCACGATCCTGCGCACGCTGCTCTTCCCCAAGAGCCGGGCGCACATGACCGATATCTGGCGGGTCATGGGGCTGCGCGGCACCGGCAGCGACGCATACAGCGTCGACGATCTGTTTGTCGCCGAGGACCACACCGTGCTGCACGACCGCCGTATTCCGGCGCGAGCGCCCGGCCGGCTCTATCGCTTCAGCTTCAGCAATCTCTATGCCTCGGGCTTTGCCGGCCTCGCGCTGGGCGTGGCGCGCGCCTTCTACGACAGCTTTGTCGCGCTCGCCGCCGACAAGACCCCGCGCGGCGCGCGAACGACGATGCGCCACAATAACGTCGTGCAATCCCAGGTCGCGCAGGCGAGCGCCCGGCTGCGGGCGGCGCGCGCCTTCCTGCTTACCGCGCTTACGGAGATCTGGGATGAGGTGGGCGAGACCGGCGAGGTGACGCTCGACCATAACGCGACAATACGCCTCGCCTCGACCTGGGCGATCAAGCAGGCGCGCGAGGTGGTCGGCGAGCTCTATCATGCCGCCGGCGCGACGGCGATCTTCGACGCCCAGCCTTTCGAGCGCCGGTTCCGCGACATCAACACGATCGCGCAGCAAATGCAGGGCGCGCAGCGGCATTTCGAGACGGTGGGCGGCATCCTGCTCGGCCTCGAACCCGACGCGACGATGTTCACGTTCTGAGTTGTGCTCCACCGGCCGTCGCTGCGAAACGGTGGAGCCAAAACCGCGTCTTTTGCTGTTTTGTACTGATGCGTTTCGCTCAACCTTTTGAAAAAGCCGCAATGTTTCTGAAATAACAGCGGAAAAACAGCGGCGGAAACAGCGGGTTATCAGCGAGATAACAGCGGCGAAACAGCGGGATGACAGCGAGATCAGCAGCGGCGCCCGGCCGCCGCTCCGCCGGACGGCGAATGCGGAGGGGAGGACGGCTAGTGCGCGGAGCATGATGTTGCATATGGGGGCAACGCGGCCCGATATCCAGAACAAAGAGAGAACATTTTCGCGACTCGGCGCGACCGACAGCGGCTCAACTTCTGCTTCCGGCATATACCGACCCTTAGCAAGCGCCGCCAATTTGACCGGTCAGCGCCGGAAGCGGACCTCACAGGGGTTGGCATCTCCCGATAGATGGCCGGAAGGTTTATCAGGCGGCGGGTTTCAAACTGGCGCGGAAGGCCCGTCCACTTCCATTGTCCTTGCCGTGCGCGGCGGCTAAACTCTCTTCAGACCGTCTCGCCATTGAGGAGATACCGCCGTGAACGATGTCGCGCCGTCTCGCTACAAATGGGTAGGCACAAGGCCAATTCGTCCGGATGGCGTGCCGAAGGTTACCGGCCGCGCGATGTACGGCGCCGATCTGGCGTTGCCCGGCACCCTCTACGGCAAGGTCGTGCGCTCGCCGCATGCCCATGCGCGCATCAAATCGATCAACACCGAGAAGGCCAAGGCGCTGCCCGGCGTCAAGGCGGTCATCACCGGCGCCGATTTCCCGGATCACCCGTTCGAGTACATCGGCCCCGAGCGCGTCGCGGTCAATTTCTGGCACGTCACGCGCAATGTGATGGCGCGCGAGAAGGTGCTTTATGAGGGGCACGCGGTCGCCGCGATCGCCGCGATCTCGAAGGAGGTCGCCGAGGACGCCGAGGCGCTGATCGAGATCGATTACGAAGTGCTGCCGCACGCGATCGATGTCGACGACGCGATGAAGGAAGACGCACCGCTGCTGTTCGAGAACATGATCACCCGCGGCGTCGAGCCGGCGCCGACCAAGCCGTCGAACGTCTCGAAGCGGCTGGAGTTCGCCATTGGCGATGTCGAAGCCGGTTTCAAGGAAGCCGACGTCGTCGTCGAGAAGGACTTCAAGACCGCCGCGGTGCACCAGGGCTATATCGAGCCGCACGCGACGACCGCGCGCATGGAGGCCGACGGCCAGGGCGAAATCTGGGCGTCGAGCCAGGGCCATTTCGTGGTGCGTGCATTGACCGCGAAGCTGCTCAACATGCCGATCGGCAACCTGCGGGTGACCCCGGCCGAGATCGGCGGCGGGTTCGGCGGCAAGACCGTCGTCTATATCGAGCCGCTCGCGGCGCTGTTGTCCAAGAAGACCGGCCGCCCGGTCAAGATCACGATGAGCCGCGACGAGGTGTTCAAGGCCACCGGACCGACCTCGGGCGCGTCGATGACGGTTAAGATCGGCGTCAAGAAGGACGGCACGATCACCGCCGCGCAGGGTATCTTCAAGTTCCAGGCGGGTGCCTTTCCCGGGTCGCCGGTGATGAACGGTTGCCTGTGCGCATTCGCGCCCTATGAGATCGCCAACCAGCACACGGTCGGCTACGACGTCGTCTGCAACCGGCCGAAATCGGCCGCCTACCGCGCCCCCGGCTCGCCGATCTCCGCCTTCGCGGTCGAAAGCGTGATCGACATGTGCGCCAAGAAGATCGGCATGGACCCGGTCGAACTGCGCCTCAAGAACGCGGCCAAGCCCGGCACGCCGATGATCTACGGGCCGAAGCTCGGCCACGGCGGCTACATCGAGACGCTGGAAGCGGT
>DASZLY010000167.1:0-4500 GCA_035552135.1 Allostellaceae bacterium
GCCAAGCACGTGCCGCCGACCGTGCTGCTGCTCGGCGCGGCGGTGCTGCTCGAGGTCGCCGTGTTCGCGGTCGGCCGGCTCGCGCGGCTGTCGCCGACGCTGCATCACCGGTCGCAGGAGACGCGCGCGGAGCGGCCGATCGGCGGCGGGGTGCTGAGCGGCATCGTCAACGCGCTCAAGAACCCCTATTTGCTCAACATCTCCCTCTTCATCCTATTGTTTTCGCTGACCTCGACCTTTCTCTATTTCCAGCAGCTCGGCATCGTCTCGCATGCCTTCAGCGACCGCGGCGCGCAGACCGCGTTCTTCGCGACGATCGACCTCACGGTCAATTGCCTGACCCTGGCGATCCAGATCTTCCTTACCGGGCGGATCGTCGTGCTGCTCGGCGTGGCGCTGTCGCTGGCGCTGCTGCCGGCGCTGACGATCGTCGGCTTTGGCGCGCTCGCGGCGATGCCGACCCTGGCGACGATCGCGGCGTTTCAGTCGCTGCGCCGGGCCGCCGACTATGCGATCGCGCGGCCGACGCGCGAAGTGCTGTACACGGTGCTGCCGCGCGAGGACCGCTACAAGACCAAGAGCTTTATCGACACTTTCATCTATCGGCTGGGTGACCAGGTCGGAGCGTGGTCGAGCGCCGGACTGCGCGCGCTCGGCGACAATATCGCGACCGTGGCAAGCGTGGCGATGGCGGTGGCGGCGCTGTGGCTGGTCAACGCGCTGTGGCTCGGCCGCCGCGAGGCGGCGCTGGCGCAAGCCGCCGAGGCCACCGCGAACGGCTTAAGGGTTGCCGCACGCGATTGATTTCGCGGCGAATTTACCGGTTCTTTACCTCGCCGGGATATAGCTTGAGCGACGGCTCGGGCGAGACGAGATGATCTACAACTATCGCGACGATCCCATTCTGGGCAGCGCGCTTGCCTATTGGGTCGAGAAGCGCGGCGACCGCGCGATGCCGCGCCGGCGCGACATCGACCCGACCGAGATACCGCGCAAGATCCTGCCCAATTTGCAGATCATCGAGGCGATCGATGGCGGTGCGCGGTTTCGCTATCGCCTCGTCGGCACCGCCTCGGTCGATGCCTATGGCAGCGACTATACCGGCAGCTATGTCGATGCGATCTTTTCCGACGACCGGCTTGCCTTCATCCAGAACATCTACCGCTCGGTGGTGCGGCTGAAGACGCCGATGTTCACGCGCAACCGCTATCACACGACGAAGAACGTCGACGTCTTCGCCAACCGGATCTACCTGCCGCTCTCCGATGACAACGACTCGGTCGACCACATCCTCGGGATCCTGGCATTCCAGACCGGCGGCGTTATCGCCGAGAGCGGCTGGCGCCAAATCGCGCGCCTCGACCCGTCCGGCCAGTACATCGAATCGATCGATGTCGGCCAGCTGTTCGACACCGCCGCGAACTAGGCCGCCTCGTCCAGCGTCGAGCCGGTATCGAGCGTGGTTGCGCGCCGCAGATCGCGCGGCGCGTTTTCGTCGTGCGGCCGGCCGCGATGCATCGTGCAGCGATTGTCCCAGATGACGAGGTCGCCCGTCGCCCATTTGTGGCTGTAGACGAACCGGCGCTGCGTCGCGTGAGTGTTGAGGTCGTGCAGCAGCAGTCGGCCGTCCGCCACCGGCCAGCCGACGATGTGCGAGGCGTGCGCCGACAGATAGAGCGTCTTGCGCCCCGAGCCGGGATGGCGGCGCACCAGCCGTTGCGGGGAGGGCGGGTATTTCTCGCGCTCGCCGGGCGGGAACTCGGTGAAGCCGATCTGGCCGCGCGACCAGAAGATGTCATGCTCGACGACGAGCCTGTCGATTGCCGCCTTCATCGCGTCGTCGAGCGCGTCATAGGCCGCGCGCATGTCGGCAAATTCGGTCTCGCCGCCGCCGAGCGCCGAAGCCGGCGGCACCGCGACCGCGAACAGCATGCCGAGCACCACCGGCACCTTCATGTAGGACGCATCGGTGTGCCACAGCCGGTTGCCGAGCATGTCGAGCCGGCGCCGGTCGTCGCGCGCGCGGATATTGCTGTCGATGTCGAGATTGGAGATGTCGCCGATCTCGGGGATGTCGAGCCGCCGCTTGCCGCCCTGCAGCGCGGCGCGGCCGACTTCCAGCGGGCCGAACGGCGCGGCGAATTCCTTCAACTGTGCATCCGAGATCGACTGGTGCTTCAAGACCAGCACCGAATGCCGGTCGATCGCCCGCCACAGCGCGGCGAGGGTGTCGGCGTCGAGCGGCCGCGAGACGTCGACCCCCGCCACTTCGGCGCCGATATGCGGGTGCAGCGGGGTGACGGAAATGGTCATCTGTTCCTCCCTTCGATCGCCCTCACCCGTCTCCGGGCTCCGCCCCGAGCGACAGCGGCGGCCCGGTGAGGGTGTTCTACAGCGCGTCCGCCACAGCGCTCTGGAAGCGCTTCAGCGCGGCGACATGGTCGCCGAGCGTCTGCCCGCCGAGGCGATGGTGATGGCGGCGATGGAAGGTCGTCGTCAGGCAGAGATGCGTGGCTCCGGCCTTTTTCCAGAACTGCGCCTCCTTCGCCCAATCGCTCTCGCTCCCCGATCCCATCGAGGTCCATACCTCGATGCCGATCGCGGCGGGGTCGCGCCCGGCCGCCTCGGTGAGCTTGCGCAGCGTCGCCAGGATGTCGAGCGCTTCCTGTCCCGGCGGGTAGGCATTGGGCATCCAGCCGTCGCCCCATTTGGCGATGCGTTCGAGCGTGCGCTCGTGGTGGCCGCCGAACCACACCGGCACCTTGCCCGAGGCGGGGCGCGGGTTGATGCCGACATCTTCGAGCGTATGCCACTTGCCGCTGAAGGCGACAAAAGGATTGGCCCACAGCATCTGCATGACCTGTACCTGCTCTTCCGAGCGGCGGCCGCGATTGTGGAAATTCTCGTTGAGCGCGACGAATTCGGGCTCGTTCCAGCCAACGCCGACGCCGAGCCGGAAGCGCCCGCCGCACAGCGAATCGAGACAGGCCGCCTGCTTGGCGACGAGCGTCGCCTGGCGCTGCGCAAGGATCAGCACGCCGGTCGAAAAGCCGAGCTTCGGCGTGACCCCGGCAAGGTACGAGAACAGCACGAACGGGTCGTGATAGAGCCCCGCCGACATGCGTTCGCCCGCCCCCGCGCCACCCGGGTTGACGCCGACGACGTGATCCGGCGCCTCGATGAAGTCATAGCCCGCAGCCTCGGCGGCCTGGGCGTATTCCCTCATCACCGCCGGCGTCCCGCCGATATCGCCGAGCGGCAGCAGCGTGCCGAGTTGCATGGTCGTTCTCCCGATGGGTTAGGGTGAGCTTACACAGTCGCCCGCATGGCCGATGCGGCGGGCGCGCCATGCCCGGCCGGATAGGGATACGGTCCCAGCCGCACGAAAATCACGCAGGTCACCAGCAGCATGATCTCATAAACGGCAAAGATCGGCGTGTAGGAATGAAACCGGTCGAAGCTCAATCCGCTCAGCGCCGGCCCGACCCCGACCCCCAGCCCGAACAGGCCGAACATCGTGCCATAGATCTTCGCATAGTTTCGGAGGCCGAAATAGCGGCTGGCGAAAAACGCCATCAGGTCGATCTCGGCGCCGATGCCGATGCCGAGACAGATCGCGCCGAGAAACGGCGTCGCGCCCGCCGCGTGGCTCATCAGCAGCGCGAGGCCCAGCATTGGCGACGCGAAAAAGCCGATCGCGACATACGGCCCCCAGAAGCGGTCGAGAAACCATCCCGACAGGATGCGCCCGGCGAGGAGCGCGATCCCGGTGCCCGACAGCGCGGTGACCGCGACTTCGCGCCCGATGCCGCGGTCGGTCAGCAAGGCGACGATGTGCGTCAGCGTGCCGTTGATCGCGATGACGTCGAAAAAGAACGCGATCCCAAGCCCCCAGAACAGCCACGAGCCGAGCGCTTCCCCGACGCCCGCGCCGGGCAGATTGAGCGCCGCGCCGCGCGACTGGCCGCGCTCCGGCCGGGCGGCGAAAGCGGCCGGCTCGCGCACGAACAGCGCGACCGGGACAAAGGCGAAGACGATGGAGGCGACCGCCAGCCCGATATAGGCCGCGCGCCAGCCGAACTTGGCGATCAGCAGCGCCGCGAGCTGCGGCATCAGCGCGACGCCGAGCCCCACCCCCGCCATGCCGATGCCGAGCGCCAGGCCGCGCTGGCGGTCGAACCATTGCGAGATCACGGTCGAATAGGGGATCGGCCCGGCCACCGTGCCGGTGAGCCCGGTGATGCCGAAGATCAGGTAGGTGACCGCGAACGGATCGGCGGTAATCAGCGCATAGGCGGCGATGCCGAGCGCATAGAGCACCAGCGCCGGCAGCATCACCCGCCGCACGCCCCAGCGGTCGATCATCCAGCCGAACACCGGGCACATCAGCGCCGCCATCGTCGCATGCAGGGTCAGCGCCGAGGAAAACGTCGCCCGGCCGATCCCCAATTCAGCGGTGATCGGCTTCAGGAACACGCCGAACGAAAAGACGTTGATCGG
>DASZLY010000168.1:0-3809 GCA_035552135.1 Allostellaceae bacterium
GCGATCCGCGAGGGCGGCCGCACGGTCGGCGCCGGCGTCGTCGCCAAGATCATCAAATAAGGATCGATGGCTGCGCCGGCTTGGCCGGCGCTTCCGCGAGGGGAAGTAGGAAACACCTGATGGACGGCCAGAACATACGCATCCGCCTGCGCGCCTACGATCATCGCGTGCTCGACCAGTCGACAAGCGAGATCGTCAATACGGCACGCCGGACCGGCGCGCGGGTGCGCGGGCCGATCCCGCTGCCCACGCGGATCGAGAAATTCACCGTGCTGCGCTCGCCGCATGTCGACAAGAAATCGCGCGAGCAGTTCGAAATCCGCACGCATAAGCGCGTGCTCGACATTGTCGATCCGACGCCGCAGACCGTCGACGCGCTGATGAAGCTCGACCTCGCCGCCGGCGTCGATGTCGAGATCAAGCTCTAGGGGATCGGCCATGCGTACCGGCCTCATCGCGCAAAAGCTCGGCATGAGCCGCGTCTTCACCGACGCGGGCGACCACATTCCGGTCACCGTGCTGCGCGTCGACAATTGCCAGGTGGTCGCGCAGCGCACGTTGGAGCGCGACGGCTATATCGCGCTGCAGCTCGGCGTCGGCGCGGCGAAGGTCAAGAATGTATCGAAGCCGATGCGCGGCCATTACGCCGCCGCCAAGGTCGAGCCCAAGGCGCATCTCGCCGAGTTCCGCGTCTCGGAGGACGCGCTCGTCGATATCGGCGCCGAGATCACCGCCGCGCATTTCGTCGCCGGGCAGTATGTCGACGTCGTCGGCACCAGCATCGGCAAGGGTTTTGCCGGCGGCATGAAAAGATGGAATTTCGGCGGCTTGCGGGCGACCCACGGCGTGTCGGTCTCGCATCGCAGCCTGGGCTCGACCGGGCAGCGCCAGGACCCGGGCAAGACCTTCAAGAACAAGAAGATGGCCGGCCATCTCGGCGCCGAGCGGGTGACGACGCTGAACCTCGAAGTGGTCGCCGCCGATGCCGAGCGCGGTGTCCTGATGGTCAGGGGCGCGGTGCCGGGCAGCGCCGGCGGCTGGGTGCTGGTGCGCGACGCGGTGAAGCGCAAGTCGCCGGCCGATCTGCCGTTCCCGGCGGGCCTGCGGAGCGACGCGACGGCTGAAGCCGCGCCCGAGGCCGACAGTGATGCGACGGTTGAGACAACCGGCGAGACCTCGGCGAGTGCCGAGGAAGGGGGAGCGGTATGAAACTCACGGTCCGCGACCTCGACAACAAGGAGGTCGGCGATATCGACCTCGCCGAGGAAGTGTTCGGCCTGCCGGTGCGCGGCGACATCCTGGCGCGCGTCGTCAGCTGGCAGCTCGCCAAGCGTCGCGCCGGCACGCACAAGGCCAAGGGCATCAGCGACATCAGCGGCACGACGCAGAAGCCCTACAAGCAGAAGGGCACCGGCCGTGCCCGTCAGGGCAGCCGGCGTTCGCCGCAGTTCCGCGGCGGCGCGGTGATCTTCGGCCCGGTGGTGCGCAGCCACGAATTCGGCTTGCAGAAGAAGGTGCGGCAGCTCGGGCTCAAGACCGCACTGTCGGCCAAGCAGGCGGAAGGCAAGCTTGTGGTGATCGATGCGGCGAGCGTTGCCGAGGCCAAGACCAAGGCGCTGCGCGCGCGGTTCGCGACGCTCGGCTGGGAGTCGGTGCTGATCATCGACGGCGCGGTCGACGAAGGTTTCGCCAAAGCCGCGCGCAACCTGCCCAAGGTCGACGTGCTGCCGACGCAAGGCGCCAATGTCTACGACATTCTGCGCCGCGACACGCTGGTCCTGACCCGCGCCGCGGTCGAGCAATTGGAGGCGCGCCTCAAATGAGCCGGTTTCGCGTCATCCCCCGCGCCGAGACGCGGCTCAGCCGCCAGGCGATGTACGATCTGATCCGCTCGCCGCTGATCACCGAAAAGGCGACCGCGGCGTCGGAGCACAACCAGATCATCTTCAAGGTGCCGCTCACCGCGACCAAGCGCGAGGTAAAGGCGGCGGTCGAGGGATTGTTCTCGGTCAAGGTCGACGCGGTCAACACGCTCCGCGTCCAGGGCAAGACGAAGCGGGTGCGCGGCCGGGCCGGGCGCCGCTCGGACTTCAAGAAGGCGATCGTCACGCTGGCGCAGGGCTCGCGCATCGACGTGACCACGGGGATCTGACGCGATGGCATTGAAGACTTACAACCCCGTCACGCCCTCGCTGCGCCACCTCGTCACGGTCAATCGCAGCGAGCTGTGGAAGGGCAAGCCGGTCAAGAAACTGACCGAGGGGCTCAAGGAAAAAGGCGGACGCAACAATTCCGGCCGCATCACGATGCGGCGGCGCGGCGGCGGCCATAAGCAGCGCTACCGGGTTATCGACTTCAAGCGGCTCAAGGACGACGCGCCGGCGGTGGTCGAACGGCTCGAATACGACCCGAACCGCACGGCTTTTATCGCGCTCATCAAATATCCCGATGGGGAGCAGGCCTACATCCTGGCGCCGCAGCGGCTGCGCGCCGGCGACAGCGTCGTCTCGGGCGAGCGGGTCGACGTCAAGCCGGGCAACGCGATGCCATTGAGGAACATGCCGCCGGGCACGATCGTCCACAATGTCGAGATGAAGCCGGGCAAGGGCGGGCAGATCGCGCGCTCGGCGGGGACTTACGTCCAGCTCGTCGGCCGCGACCAGGGCTACGCGCTGTTGCGCATGGCGTCGGGTGAATTGCGCCGCGTGCGCAGCGATTGCCGCGCGACGATCGGCGCGGTGTCGAACCCGGATCATCAGAACATCGTCATCGGCAAGGCCGGGCGCAGCCGCTGGCTCGGCATTCGCCCCTCGGTGCGCGGCGTGGCAATGAACCCGATCGACCATCCGCATGGCGGCGGCGAAGGCCGCACCTCGGGCGGCCGCCATCCGGTGACGCCGTGGGGCAAGCCGACCAAAGGCAAGAAGACCCGCCACAACAAGAAGACGGACCGGCTGATCCTGCGCCGCCGTCAAGTGCGCTAGAGAAGGAGAGGGAGCGTGGCTCGCTCGGTATGGAAAGGCCCGTTCGTCGACGGCTATCTCTTGCAGAAGGCGGAGAAGGCGCGCGGCTCGGGCCGCAACGAGGTGATCCGCACCTGGTCGCGCCGCTCGACGATCTTTCCGCAATTCGTCGGCCTGACCTTCGGTGTCTATAACGGCCACAAATTCATCCCGGTGCTCGTCACCGAGAACATGATCGGCCACAAATTCGGCGAGTTTTCGCCGACCCGCACCTTCTACGGCCATGCCGGCGACAAGCGCGCCCGGCGGTCGTAGGGAGAGGAGCTGAGATGGGCAAGCCCTCCGCCGAGCGCCGGCTCGCCGATAACGAGGCGTCGGCCTTTCTGCGCGCGCTGCGCACCAGCCCGCGCAAGCTGAACCTCGTGGCGGCGATGATCCGCGGCAAGGCGGCGCAGACCGCGCTCGCCGAACTCACCTTCTCGCGCCGGCGCATCGCAAACGACGTCAAGAAGGTGCTGCAGGCGGCGATCGCCAACGCCGAGAACAACCACCAGCTCGATGTCGACCGCCTTTACGTCAAGGAGGCGACGGTCGGCCGGGCCTTTGTGATGAAGCGGTTCCACACCCGCGGCCGCGGCCGCTCGTCACGGGTCGAAAAATATTTCTCGCATTTGACGGTCGTGGTGCGCGAGCGCGCAGAAAACGACCGTGGGGAGACTGCCTGATGGGACAAAAGGTCAATCCGATCGGGCTGCGGCTCGGCATCAACCGAACCTGGGACTCGCGCTGGTTTGCGCGTAAGCGCTACGGCGATCAGCTGCTCGACGACCTCAAGCTGCGCCGGTT
>DASZLY010000169.1:0-3370 GCA_035552135.1 Allostellaceae bacterium
GCGCGCGCCGTGCATTTCGCCGACACGGCCGAGGAATTGGAGGCGGCGCGGGTGCGGCGCTTCCAGGGCCATGTGCGGATCAACAAGCTCGCCGAGCGCCCGGGCGACGCGCGCGAGCGCTTTGCCCGCCACAACGACGCGGAAATCCGCCAGCTCTGCGACGACACCGCGATCTTCGGCACGGCCGACCAGATCGCGCAAAAGCTCGAAAAGCTGCAGGCCGGGGGCGCGGAATACGTCATCGTGAACTTCGGCGGCTCGCTCAAAAACATCCGCCGCTTCGCCAAAGAGATCATGCCGCATTTCGCCGGCGAGCCGCGCCTGGCGGATGCAGCCAAGTGAGGCCGTAGAGCCTTATCACGGCATTGCTCTCCGCTCCCCGACGAAAGTCGGGGTCCATTTCGCCGGCGCTTCTGCGGTTGAACGAGCGATCCCGGCCGGCGCCTTCGCCGGCATGACGATTGGGGCTTCATAACATGCCGACGCGTTGCCTGTTATCCCTGATACCTGCCGCTTTTTTACAGGCATTAACAGGCATTGTGCCGATCGCAAGCGACACCGGGCTGTGGTCTTCAGGTGCATTGGCATCGCCATCAACTACACGAACAAAATGGCAACAATAAGGTTCGTGTTTTTAAAGCCATCATAGCGGCGCGGACTTGCGAACCTACGATTCCGCCGCCTCCCGCAGCATCTCCCTAAACCACGCCTGCGCCGGTTCGCTGGTGCTGCGGCGGTGCCAGGCGATGGAGACGGTGGCGGAGAAGTCGACCGGCAGCGGCAGGGTGGCGATCTCGGCGTGGGCGGCGATGAGCTGGGCGGCGCGGCTCGGCACCGTGGCGATGAGGTCGGAGCGGGCGAGCGCGGCGGGCACCGCGAGATAGGTCGCGACCAGCAGCGCGACGCGGCGGCGCTGGCCGTAATCGACCAGCAGCCGGTCGAGCGCGCCGCTGGTGTCGCCACGCGGGCTGACCAGCACATGGTTCTGCGCGGCATAGGCCTCGACCGTGAGCGGGGCGTGCGTGATCGGATGGTCCTTGCGCGCGACCACGACGAAGGGGTCGCGGAACAGAAGGTTGGTCTCGATCGTCGGCGGCAGCGTCCGCAGATGTGCTACCGCGACGTCGATGCGCCCATGCTCGAGCTGCTCGGCGGCGTCGCCGCCATGCAGCGACACGAGGCGCAAGGTCGCGTTGGGCGCCTCGCGCGAAAACGCCTCGGCGAGCCGGCCGACCAGCGCCACCTCGGCGTATTCGCCCATCCCGGCGGTGAAGGTCGCGGCGCTGGTGGCCGGCTCGAACCCGGCGCCGAGGTTGAGCGCCGCCTCGATCTGCTCGATCGCATGCGCGATCAACGGCGCGATCTCGCGCGCCCGCGCGGTCGGCTCCATGCCGCTTTGCGTGCGCACGAAGAGGTCGTCGCCGAACAGCCCGCGCAGCCGCCCCAGCGCATGGCTCATCGCCGGCTGCGACAAGCCGATGCGCGAGGCGGCGCGAGTCACCGCGCGCTCGCTATGCAGCGCGTCGAAGGCTTTCAGCAGGTTGAGGTCAACGGCCCTGATGTCCACCAGGTTTATCCATCTTGTGAATGCTTCTTATATCTATAATCGATTTGATAGATGACGCCGGCTGCGCTCATATGCAAGCCAGAAACAGTAGAGGAGACATCCCGATGGATACCGCCCCGCGCCTCAGCCATGTCGGGCTTTACGTGCGCGACGTGCCGAAGATGATCGAGTTCTACACCGGCGTGCTCGGCTTCGTGGTCAGCGACGGCGCCGAGGACGGGCGCATCACCTTCCTGTCGCGCAACCCCAGCGACCATCACCAGGTGGTGCTGGTGCGCGGCCGCCAGACCGAGGACGAGATCCCGATGGTGCAGCAGGTGTCGTTCAATGTCGGCACGCTGCCGCAAGTGCAGAAGGCGTTCCGCAAGGTGCGCGATGCCGGCTGCGAGAACATCCGGCCGATCTGCCACGGCAATGCCTGGTCGGTCTATTTCCACGATCCCGAGGGCAACCAGATCGAGATGTTCTGCGACACGCCGTGGTACGTGCCGCAGCCTCTCGGCATCAAGATCGACCTCGACAAGCCGGCCGACGAGCTCGCCGCCGAGACCGAGGCGTTCTGCCGCGAGCGCGACGGGTTCCAGCCGATCGAGCAATGGCGCGCCGAGATTTCGAAGCGGATCGAGGCGAAACTGGCGGCCAGCTAGTCCAACGCCGGTGCCCACAACCCTCACCCGCCTCGCGGCGATGCCGCTCGGCACCCTCTCCCGCATTGCGGGAGAGGGGGGACCCCGGCGCGCCAGCGACGGGGTGGGTGAGGGTCGGAAGCGACATACTCATCAATGAGGAGACGCGAAATGACCACCGAAAACCGGGGCTATCACGCCCATGTCTATTACGACGCCGCGACCAAGCCAAAGGCGGCGAAGCTGCGCGACGCGATCCTCGCCCAATTCAAGGTCGAGCCGGGTGCGTTCAGCGACGCGCCGATCGGGCCGCACCCGATCTCGCAGTTCAACGTCACTTTCGAGACACCGGAGTTCCAGAACGTCGTGCCGTGGCTGATGTTCAACCGCGACGGGCTCGACGTGCTGATCCACCCGTTGAGCGAAAGCTCCTATGACGACCACAGCAAGAACGCGATGTGGCTCGGCACCCCGGTGCCGATGCGGCTCGACGTGCTGCGGCCGAAATACAGCGACCATCTGCTGCCGACGTCGCAGCGGACGGCCTGACCGACTCCCTCTTCGCTCCCCGGGGCGGAGAGAGAGTTTAGCGATACGGTGAATTGCACTAGCATCGTCGCGCAGCCTCGCGGAGAACGCCCATGCCAGCGCGGACCGGACAGCAATATATCGACGGGTTGCGCGCGCAGGAGCGCGAGGTCTGGCTCGGCGGCGAGCGGGTCAAGGACGTCACCCGCCATCCCGGGCTTTCCGGCGGGGTTGAGGCAATCGCCTCGCTCTACGATTTGCAGCACGACCCCAAGCTCAAGAAGGTGATGACCTACAAGTCGCCGACCAGCGGCGACCGCGTCGGCCGTTCGTTCGCCAACCCCAAGACGCGCGAGGAATTGGAGACGCGCACGAGCATGATGCTCAACTGGGCGCGCACCACCAACGGCATGATGGGCCGCTCGCCCGACTTCATGAACGTCACCTTCGCGGCGTGGGGCGCGGCGGCCGATTTCTTCGGCGAGAAGCGGCCGGCATTCGGCGACAACATGCGCCGCTATGTCGAGCATCTGCGCGAGGACGACGTCACCCTCACCCACGCGCTGATCAACCTGCAGCGCAGCCGCAACGTCTCGGGCATGTTCAACCTCGCGGAAGGCACCGCGCTCGAGGTGAAGAAGGAGACCTC
>DASZLY010000170.1:0-2343 GCA_035552135.1 Allostellaceae bacterium
TCCGCGGCCGTATCGTCAATGTCGGCCGGCTCGGCGGCGGCAATGCCGAATTCGATTTCGATCTGCATGCCAATCGCCGCATCGCTTATATCGGCGTCACCCATCGCACCCGTTCGGTCGACGAACTGCGCGAAGAAGCGCGCGCCATGTGGGCCGACCTGGCGGACGCGGTGAGAAGCAAAAAGCTGAACCTGCCGATCGCCAAGACCTATCCGCTCGCGCAGGCGAAGACCGCGCAGGAGCACATGCGCGCCAACCAGCATTTCGGAAAGATCCTGTTGATCCCGTGACACGCGCAGCGAGGGAAATCAGCGCGAGGTCTCGAGCCTGACGCCGCCATTCTGTAGCGGCCTCGCCCCCGGGTGCGGAACGCGATCACAAGAAGTGCAATGAAATGGCGCGCCCGAAAGGATTCGAACCTCTGACCCCCAGATTCGTAGTCTGGTGCTCTATCCAGCTGAGCTACGGGCGCTTTTGGCCATTGTTGCCGCCCGGAACGGGTGGCGAGCCGGGGCACTAGCTATCGCCTTGCACCCGGATTGGCAAGGGCGCGTTCAGGCTCGCACCCGCGCCCCGCGATGGGCATCCAGCTCGACCGCCCGATCCGGAATGGTGATGCTGAAGGTGGCGCCGATGGTGCCCGGTACCAGGCGGATATCGCCGCCATGCGCGCGCACCAGTTCGGCGGCGATCGCCAGTCCGAGCCCGGAGCCACCGGGCCGTGTCGTGCCCTGGAAGGCCTGGAACAAGTGGGCGCGCGCCTTCTCCGGCACGCCCGGGCCGGTGTCCGACACCTCGATCACCGCCACGCTGCCTTCGCGCCGGCCGGTGATGCGGATCTGATCGCGCGCCGGATCGCGGCTGCCGCGCGAGTCCAGCGCCTGCATGGCGTTGCGCGCGAGGTTCACCAGCACCCGGAACAATTGGTCATGGTCGGCTTCCACCGTCAGTCCCTTCTCCACCGCCACGATCCAGCGGACCGGCACGTCGAGGCCGAGGCCGAGCGCTTCGTGCACCTCGTCGATCAGCGGCTCCACCTCGATCGTCTTGCGATCGGGCGCCGGCTCCTGCACCGCTCCGTAGGACAAAGTCGATTGACAGAAGGCGATCGCCCGCTCGAGCGTGCGCATCAACTTCGGCGCGAAGCGCTGCACTTTCGGATCGGGCAGCGTCGAGAGTTGATCGGAGAAGAGCTGCGCGGACGCGAGCAGGTTGCGCAGGTCGTGATTGATCTTGGAGACGGCGAGACCCAGCGAGGCGAGGCGGCTTTTCTGATGCAGCATCGAGGCTATCTCGCGCTGCATTGCCGCCAGCTCTTCCTGCGCGACGCCGATCTCGTCGTCGCGACCGGAGGAGGCGATGATGCGCGCCGGGTTCTCGGGATCGGCGCGGAACGCCACCATGTTCTGCGTGATGCGGCCCATCGGCCGCACCAGCAGATAATGCAGCGCGAAGTAGACGAGCATCGCGGTGATGCCGGAAATCGCCAGCGACAGGAGCAGGATGTTGACCGAGAAGGTCCACATCGCATTGCGCAACGGCGTTTCGTCGAGCACGATCTCGAGGAAGTCGCCATGGGTCATCGGCGCCGGTCCGACCAGCCGCATTACGTCGCCGGTTTTGCAGTTGAACAAGGTGTCGAACGCCTCGGTAATGGAGCTCCACCAGGTCTCGGTGCGGACGTCGACACTCTGCTCGACCTTCGAGGGCATGTCGGAGGACGCCAGCAGCCGGCGCTGATTGCCCATCTTCATCGCCACCGCGCGCGCGCCGACGCTGGCGAGGATTTTCTTGGCAAGACTCTCCGGTACCATGCCGCTCGGCGCCGCTTCGAGCACCAAGGCGGCCGTGTGCGCGGCGGCGAGCCGGTCGTTCAACCAGTTCAGCCGGAAGTTGGCGACCGATGGGACATAGATGAGCACTTCCGCCAGCATGACGAACAGGATCGTCAGCAGCAGCAGCTTGCCGGATAGGCCGACGCGCCATCTACGGCGGGGTGACGCCGCCGGCGCAGTCGTTTCGAATGGCTCAGGACCCGGTTCCAAGACCGCCTCAACCGAAATTGCGGAGAAAGCGGATGATGCGCCGCAGCAATGGCTGCGTCAAACCCGGGAGGTAGTATTCCACTGACGCCCGCTTGCCGATCTCCGACAGGGTCGGATATGGCACGACAAGGTCTGTGAAGGCGCGCACGGTCAGCCTCTGCGCGATCGCCAGGCTCCAGGCGGAAATCAGTTCTCCCGCCTGTGCGCCGACGATGCCGACGCCGAGAATGCGCCCCTTGTTATCGACGATGACCTTGATGTGACCGTGCGGCGTGCGCTCGGCCTGGGCGCGATCATT
>DASZLY010000171.1:0-19319 GCA_035552135.1 Allostellaceae bacterium
TCGCGCGCACGGTCGGCTGGATCGCGCAGTGGACCGAGATGATCGAGGACGCCGATACCAAGATCGGCCGCCCGCGCCAGCTCTTCACCGGCTCCGATCTGCGCCACTACGTCGATATCGGCCAGCGGCGGTAACCCACCCTGTGGTTCCCGGGCGCCGCGCAGCCGCGAACCCGGAATCCACAGACACTGTCGTTCTTGTTCGCCGGGGCACCGCGCTCGTCATACCGGCGAAGGCGGGTATCCAGACGACAGAATCATCGATAAATCCCCTTGGCCGGGCTTGACCCGGCCATCCACGTCTTCTTGCTTTCCTGCTCGGGACGCCCATTTGCCACTTGACAAATGTTCTTGTTTCGTTCACTATGTCGGCTTGTTGATTGAAAGCCGAAACCGGAGATTGAGAAGCAGGCGGTTCGTCCATCGCGGACAAGGACCACTAACGTCGAGCGCGCTGCTGGGGCAATAACGCATAAGAACGCCCCTGAATCCCGCCCACCCGCGATACGTCCTCGCTCGCTCCCCAAACCGGAAAGTAGGCAGTGAATATGGGGTTTACCCTGCCTCACGCGGGCCCGCACTTGGCCATCGCCCAGGCGGTGGCCAAGTAAGGGCTTGCGGGCTACTTCCGTTCGACCAGCTCGATCTTGTAGCCGTCCGGGTCTTCGATAAAGGCGATGACCGAGCCGCCATGCGCCATCGGCCCGGCCGGGCGCGGGATCTTGACTCCGGCCTTCGCCAGCTTGTCGCAGGTCGCGTAGACATCCGGCACGCCGACCGCGAGATGGCCGAAGCCGGACCCGAGCGCATAGGGTTCGGCCTGGTCCCAGTTATGGGTCAGCTCGACCACCGTGTTGTGCTCTTCGTCGCCATAGCCGACAAAGGCGAGGGTGAACTTGCCGGTCGGGTAGTCGCGCTTGCGGATCAGGTTCATGCCGAGCTGCCCGGTATAGAAGGCGAGCGATTTGTCGAGGTCCTTGACCCGGAGCATCGTGTGCAGGAAGCGGAATTTCTCGGTCTCGGCCATGGTTGGGTTCTCCTGGTCAGGGGGTTTGCTGCTGCCGGCGCGCGGCGATGATCTCCAGGATCTTGTCGGCCGCCTTGAGGCTGGGCGACAAATCGCCGGCCCCGAGAAGCCGCATCGCCGCATCATAACCGTCGCAATGCGCCGCGCGAACCTGTTCGTCCCGGATCAGCTCGACAAGGGTCGCCGCCAGGCGCTGCGGCGTGCAAGAGGGACCCAGATGCTCGGCAACGAGTGACCGCCCGAGGATCAGGTTGACCAGGTTGACCTGCCGCACCTTGAGCACGCGGTTGAGCAGGATTTCGGTCGGCCGGCTGAGGCGATAGCCGACCGTCATCGGCAGGCGCGCCATCGCCAGCTCGAGCGCCACCGTGCCCGATGCGGCAAGCGCCGCGCGGCTCGCGGCAAAGGCGTCATATTTCGCCGCGTCGCCGCGCAGCACCACCGGCTGGCCGGGCCAGCCGGCGACGCCGGCAGCGACCACCTCGGCGACGGTCTCGACGGTCGGCACCGCGACGCGAAACGGCCCCAGCTCGGCTTCGACGCGGCGCAAAGTGTCGGCAAAGATCGGCATCAGCCGGCGCACCTCACCGACGCGGCTGCCCGGCAGCACGCTCAGCAGCAGCGCGTCCCCGGCGATGCCGTGCGCCGCGCGGAAGCGCGCCGCATCCCCCTGCCCCGCGCCGCTATCGATGACCGGGTGGCCGACATAGCTGCATTCGAGCCCGGCTTGCTGGAAATACAGCGGCTCGAACGGCAGCAGCGCGAGGAGATGATCGTACCAGCGCGCCATGCGCCGTGCCCGGCCGGCGCGCCACGCCCAAACCATCGGCGCCACATAGTGGATTAGCGGCAAACGCTCGCCGCGGCGGCGCAGCCGCTGCGCGATGCGCCAGCTGAAGCCCGACGAGTCGATCGTCACCACCGCATCGGGCCGTTCGGCCTGGATCGCCGCGACGGCCGCGCGGACATGGCGAAAGATCACCGGCGCACGCGGCACTACCTCGGTGACCCCGGCGATCGCCAGGTCGACGAGCGGCGCGAGGCTGTCGATGCCCTCGTCGCGCATCCGCTCGCCGCCGATCCCGGCGACGCGCAAGTCCGCGCCGACCCGATGGCGCAGCGCCGCAATCAGCGCGCCGCCGAGCGCGTCGCCCGAAGGCTCGCCGGTGACGATGAAGATGTAGGGTCCGCTGCCGGCCGGCATGTCACGCCGCGCGCACGCCGACGACAAACAGCCCGGCGGCGTCGGCGGCGCGGATCACCTCGTCGCGATCGACGAGCAGCGTCGCACCGGCCTCGACGGCGATGCCGCGCAACCCGGCTTCGGCCGCGAGGCGCACGGTCTGCGGCCCCACCGTCGGGCGGTCGATGCGGCTCTCCTGCCCCGGCTTCTCGACCTTGACCAGCACCCCGCCCGGCCCGTCGCGTCGCAGCCCGGCGCAGCGCCGCAACAGTGCGTCGGTGCCCTCGATCGCTTCGACGCCGAGCACCAGCCCCTGCTGCACCACGACCGCCTGGCCGATATCGAGCGCACCGACGGCACGGGCGATTGCGATGCCGCGCGCGATATCGGCGTCGGCGTCGGCGTCCGGCGCGAGCCGGCCGAGCGGACCTTCGGGCGCGGATGCCGTATCCAGCAGCTCATGCGCACCGACCACGCGGAATCCCTCGATTTCCAGCTCTTTGGCAATCGCCGAGAACAACCCGTCATCGCCCAACATGCGGTAGCCGACCTTGGCGAAGAATTTGGCAGCCCGCCAATCCGGCCGGATCATCGCCAGGGTTGGGCGCCGGACGCCGCCGGCGAACACCAGATCGACGACGCCGTTGTCGCGCAGAAGCTTGAGCGCTTTCGCCGCCGCGCCCATGCGGCACCAGGCATGCGGCACGCCGTCGACGGTTTGCGGCTCTGCCTCGCCGTCGAGCGCCACCACGAATACCGGCCGCCCTTGCGCCCGGCACGCTTCGACGACACGGCGTGGCAGCCCGCCGCCGCCGGCGATCACCCCCAGCGGAGAGCCGGCGTTATCCGCCATTCGCCCCTTTGGGCTGGCAGATCGCGCGGCTCGAATCCGCGCGGATGAAGGTGACGAGATCATCGACCGGGCCGACCCCGCCAAACCGCCGGGCCACCTCGTCGACCCGCTCGCTCAGTGTGCCAGCGTCGCCAAAGAGGTAGGCATAGGCGCTGCGCAGCGCGTGGATGTCATCGCGGCTGAAACCGCGGCGCTGCATGCCGATTATATTGAGCCCGTTGAGCCGCGCCCGGTCGCCCATTACCTGGCCGTAGGGAATGACGTCGCGCTCCACGCCGGACATGCCGCCGATCATCGCGTGCCGACCGACGCGGACGAACTGGTGCACCGCCGATAACCCGCCGAGGATCGAGTAGTCCTCCATGACGACGTGGCCGGCAAGCGTCGCGTTATTGACGAGGATCACATGGTCGCCGATCTGACAGTCATGCGCCACATGGGCGCCGATCATGAAGAGGCAGTGATTGCCGACCCGCGTCACCATGCCGCCGCCGGCCGTGCCCGGGTTCATCGTCACGTGCTCGCGGATCGTGTTGTCGCTGCCGATAACCAGCGACGACGGCTCGCCGTCGTATTTGAGGTCTTGCGGTTGGTGGCCGATCGAGGCAAACGGGAAGATGCGGGTGCGCTCGCCGATCGTCGTCCGCCCCTCGACCACGATATGCGAGTTGAGGACCACCCCCGCGGCCAGCGAAACATTCTCGCCGATCACGCAATAGGGGCCGATCGCGACATCATCGGCGAGATGCGCACCGGGGGCGACGATGGCGGTGGCATGGATTTGCGGCATCGCGCGGCGCGCCTAATCGTCGAGGATCATTGCGGCAAAGACCGCATTGGCGACCCGCTTGCCGGCGACCTTGGCCTCGCCCTCGAACTTCCAGACATTGCCGCGGTTCTGCTGCTTTTTGACGTGGATATGGAGAAGGTCGCCGGGGAGCACGGGCTGACGGAACTTGGCGTTGTCGACGGTCATGAAGTAGACGAGCTTCCCCTCCGACTCCCGGCCCAGCGTATGCACCACCAGCACTGCCGCGGTCTGCGCCATCGCTTCGACGATCAGCACCCCCGGCATGACCGGCCGCGCCGGGAAATGCCCCTTGAAATAATATTCGCCGGGCGACACGGTCTTGATCCCCGTGGCACGCTCGTTCGCGACGATATCGGTGACGGCATCGATCATCAGAAACGGGTCGCGATGCGGGATCATCTGCATGATCCGCTCGCGGTCGATCTCGATGCTCTCGTCCATCGCGGCCGACGTCTCGCTCATCCGCCGTCCTTCTTCCGTGCGAGGCGCTGTATCATGGCGACCTGCCGCCAGAACGCAATCGCCGGAACCGCCGGCGTGCCCATCACCGTCTCGCCCGGCGCGACGTCCTTCATCAGCCCGGCGCGGGCGGCGATCCGCGCCCCCGAACCGATATTCAAGTGCCCTGCCAATCCGGCCTGCCCGCCCGCCATCACAAAGTCGCCGAGCTTGGTGCTGCCGGAAATGCCGACCTGCCCGGCGAGAATGCAGCCCCGCCCAAGGACGACGTTGTGCCCGATCTGCACCAGATTATCGATCATCGTGCCCGGCCCGATCACCGTGTCGTGACCTGAGCCGCGGTCGATCGTGGTATTGGCGCCGATATCGACATCGTCGCCGATGATGACACGCCCGAGTTGCGGGATTTTGATCGGCCCCGAGGCATCAGGTGCAAAGCCGAACCCGGCCTGCCCGATGCGCACGCCGGGATGCAGCACAACGCGCGCGCCGATCAGGCAATGGCTCAGCGTGACGTTCGGGGCGACAACGCAATCGTCGCCGAGCTCGACCGCCGGCCCGATCACCGTGTTGGCGCCGATCTGGCAGCGCGCGCCTAGCTTTGCGCCCGCTTCAATCACGACATTGGCGCCGATCGCGCAATCGGCGGGGACGCTGGCAGTCGGGTCGATGATCACACTCGGCGCGCGGCCCGGCACGACCGGCGCCGGCGGATAGAACGCCTGAACCGCGCGGGCAAACGCCTTGTACGGCTCGCGCGTCAGCAACAGGACCATGCCGGCGGGCGCGCGCGCCGCCAACGCCTCGGTGACAAACGCCGCGCCGGCCTGCGAAGCGCTGAAGGCCTCGGTGTATTTGCGGTTGTCGAGAAACGTCACATCGGCGGCGGTGGCGGTTTCGAGCGGCGCGACATCCTCGACCAGCCGGGCACCGTCGGCACCGTCGGCGAGGCGGGCGCCGCTGAGCGCCGCCAGCACATCGAGCGAAAACGGGCCAGCTTTCGTGAAGAAGCGAGTATCCGCCATGACCGCGCCGCCGTCCGGGCGTTGCGGCCTATTTCTTTCTGGCGGCCGGCTTTGCCGCCGCGGGCTGAGCGGCAGCCGGACTCGCCACGCCGGCCTCCGCCGGAGCCGGCACCGGAGCGACGAAATTGACCGTCAGCGTCGGCATCTGCTCGTCGAGCTTCTGCAACACCTGGTCGGTGACGTCGAAGCCTTGGTCGAACAGCACCAACTCGCTGCGCTGGAACACGAGGTTCGCCTTACGATCCTTGGCGATCTCGGTGATGATCTTGACCATCACCTCCTGGATCTTCTGCAAGGAGTCGGCGTTCGAGCGCTCGAGCGCCTGGCGCTTGGCTTGGACATCGCGGTCGAGCTCGTTGACCTTGGCCTGGAACTCGCGGCCCTTGGCGTTGAGCTGTTCTGCCGAGAGCGAGGCCTGCTGGTGCTGCAGCGTGTCGCGCTCCTTGCGCAGCGTCTCTTCCTGGTTCGAGATTTGCTTGGCGTATTCGGCGCGCCTGCCCTCGATCTGCTCGCGCACCATCTTCGCCGCCTTGGAATTCTGCAGCAGCGATTGCACGTCGACGACCATGACCGCGAGGTTGGTCGGCGGCGTCGTCGAATTCGTGGCGGCCGGCGCCGGGGCGGCGGGTGCCGGCGCGTTGGCCGGGGGTTGCTGCGCGAGGGCAGTGCCGACGCCGCAGCCGAAAGCGAGAAGGCAAGCCCATACCGCGGGCTTGGCGCGCATCAAAACCATCGCAACCTCGTCCTTAAAGAAAACTTGGCCTCAGAACTTCGTACCGAAACTTACCCGGAAGAACTGCGTCTGGTCGAAGCTCTCGCGCTTGATCGGCAGCCCGAGATCGACCCGCACCGGCCCCACCGGCGATGCCCAGGATACGCCGATGCCGGCGCTCATGCGCAACGCTGCGGTATCGGCGATCTGCGGCTGCGTGGAGAGGCCTAGAGTTGCCAGGGTCGCCGGGTTCACTTGCAGATTCTTCTGATCGTTGCCCCACAGGGTGCCGAAATCGGTCCAGACGCGCCCGGTAAGGCCCAGCTCCTTGGGCAGTCCCAGCGGGACGGTCTCCGAGACCGACCCGACATAGTATTTGTTGCCGCCAAGCGCATCGCTCGACACCAGGTCGCGCGGCCCGATCCCGGCCGGCTCGAAGCCGCGCAGATTGTCGCCGCCGACGAAGAAACGGTCCTGCAACAGCACCGGCTGACCGCCCCAGCCGAAAATGTCGCCGACCTCGCCGGTGACGCTCAGCGTCCAGCCGGGCGCGACCGGGTAGTAGTAGCCGGCGGTCACCTTGTTGCGAATGTATTGGACGCCAAAGCCGACGCCCGCGAAATCGTTACCGAGCGAGGCGTACCAGCCGCTTGTCGGATCGATGCGGCTGTCACGGCGATCGTAGAGCAGCACCTGCCCGATCGACGAGGTCAGGTGGGTTCCCTCCTCCAGCGCGATGAACAGCGAGGCATCGCTCTGTACGTCGGTGATGTCGTCCGACCGCGCGGTGTATTTCAGCGTCTGGCGCAAATTCTCGGTCAGCTGGTAGCCGGCGCGCAGCGAGCCGCCATACGAGAACTGCTGGTAGGCCGGGTTGATCCCCGAGAAGAAGGAGGCCGTCGGGCTGGTCTTGATCTCGAACAGATCGAATCCCGCGGCGACATTGGAATCGAGGAAATACGGCTCGGTGTAGCTTAAATCGATTTGCTGCGAGCGGAACGACACCACGGTCCCGATGCGGATATCCTGGCCGCGGCCGAGGAAATTGCGCTCGCGCAACGTGATGTCGGCGAGGGGGCCGTCGCTCGACGAGAAGCCGACACCAAGCGACAGTTCGCCGGTCGATTGCTCTTCGACCTCGACGGTCACCACGGTCTTGTCCGGCGCCGAACCCTGCGCGGTGGCGGTTTCAACCTTCTTGAAGAAGCCGAGATTTTTAATGCGGTCCTTCGAACGCTGCACCTTGTTCGAATTGAAGGCATCGCCCTCGACCAGCCGCATCTCGCGCCGGATCACCTTGTCGAGCGTGCGCACGTTGCCGACGATGTCGATGCGCTCGACATAGACCTGCGGCCCTTCTTGTACGTTGAAGGTGACGTCGATGGTGCGCTCGTCGCGGTTGCGGCTTATCTGCGGCTTGACCTCGACAAAGGCGTAGCCGCGGTTGCCGAGCACCTCGGTCAGCGTCGAGATCGACCTCTCGACCGCATTGGCATCGTACCAATCGCCCGATTGCACCGTCAGCAGCGGCAGCACCGCTTCTTTCGGCAGGTCCTTCAGCTTGATGTCGGCGTCGACCTTGCCGAACTTGTACCGCTCGCCCTCGTCGACGGTGAAGGTGACGACAAACCCATCGCGGTCGGGGGTGAGCTCAGCGATCGCCGATACCACGCGGAAATCCGCGTATCCCTGCGACAGATAGTATTTGCGCAACAGCTCGCGGTCATAGGTGATGCGGTCGGGATCGTAAGTGTCGGAATTCGACAGGAAGCGGTACCAGCGGCTTTCCTTGGTGTCGATCACGCTGCGCAGCGATGAGTCGCCGAACGCCTTGTTGCCGACGAAATTGATGCTGCGGACGCCGGTGGTCGGCCCTTCGTTGATCTCGAACACGAGGTCGACGCGGTTTTCCGAGAGCTGGATCACCTTGGGCTCGACGGTGGCGGCAAAGCGCTCGTGCCGGCGATAGAGGTCGAGGATGCGCTTCACGTCGTTCTGCACCCGGGTCCGCGTATAGACGACGCGCGGGCGCAGCTGGATCTCGCCGTTGAGGTCCTTGTCGCTGAGCTTCGAGTTACCCTCGAAGGCGATGCGGTTGATGATCGGGTTCTCGACTACCCGGACGATCAGCGTATTGCCCTCGCGATCGAGCTTGACATCGGCGAAGAGCCCAGTGGCGAACAGCGCCTTCAATGAGGCGTCGACCCGCCCCGGGTCCCACGGATCGCCCTTTTGCAGCACCAGGTACGATTTCACCGTCTCCGGCTCGATGCGCTGCAAGCCTTCGATGCGTATGTCCGAGATCGTCCCCCCGGCCGGGAGATTGGCCGAGACCGGCGTCTGGGCGACTGGCGGCGGCGCGACGTGCCGCGGCGCAGCAACCGGTTGCGGCCTGGGGCGCATGACAGGTGGCGGCGGCGCGGGCTCCGGCGGCAGCGGCTGGACAAGCGGGGCCTGCACCGGCGGCGGCGCTGGCGGCGGCGGCGTCACCAAGTTCTGCGCGATCGCGGGCACCAGCCATGCAGCCACGAAAAGCGCCGCGGCAACCGGTGTCGGCCAACGTTTCCTGCCTCGCCTGTGCCGCAAGACCCCCACCCCAAAAACGCGGTTTTTATCCCGTGATCGACCCAAGCATCAGGTCACGAGACCCTTGACGAACTCCACGATCCGCAAGTGAACCAGGTCGTTCCAGGTGGCGAACACCATCAACGTCAACACCAGGGCCAACCCGATCCTGAAGCCGTATTCCTGAGCCCGCTGGCCCAGCGGTTTCCCGCGGATCGCCTCAGCGGCATAGAACAGCAGGTGTCCCCCGTCAAGCACCGGCACCGGGAACAGATTGATCAATCCGAGATTTATCGACAGGACCGACATGAACCATAGCAGCGGCACGATGCCGCCCTGTGCGACCTCGCCCGACATCTGGGCGATGCGCAGCGGCCCGCCGAGCTCGTCGCTGGCCCGCGTGCCGATGACGATCTGCCACATCGCCTGCAACGTCGAGCTCGACAGGCTCCAGGTTTCGCCGAACGCCTGCACAACCGCCGAAGCGGGGTTCCGCTTGACGTATTCGACGCCGCTGCGGCCGATCCCCAACAGCCCGATCTCGTGCCGGTTGCCGAAGCGATCGGTCATCTCGGTGCGCGCCGGCGTCACCTGCAACGTGACCGGCTTGTCGTCGCGGCGCACGGTGATGGTCATCGGGGCGCCGGGGTTGAGGCGCACGATCTGTTGAACGTCCTCGAACCTGTTGATGTCGCTGCCATCGATTTTGATAATCGTGTCGCCGACCTTGATGCCGCCCGTATCGGCGGCGCTGCCGGGCTGCACCTGGCCGACCTCGGCCGGGGTGAAAGGCTGGCCGTAGGTCGCGAACAGCAGCGCCAGCACCACGATCGCGAAGACGAAATTCGCCAATGGGCCGCCGCCGACGATCGCCACGCGCTGCAGGAGGCGCTTGTGGTGGAAGGAGACTTCGCGTTCCGCGGCGGTCAGCTCGCCCAGCCGCGCGATGCCGAGCGACGAGCTGGGGTCGCTGTCGCCGAACATCTTGACGTAGCCGCCGAGCGGGATCGCACTGAACTTCCAGCGCGTGCCGGATGCGTCGTACCAGCCGAACAGCTCCGGCCCGAAGCCGATCGAGAAGACCTCGATGCGCACGCCGTTGCGCCGCGCGATCAGGTAGTGGCCGAGCTCGTGGACAAAGACGAGGACCGTCAGCACCAGCAGAAAGATGCCGACATACCACACCCCGCCGTGGAGAAACGGTGCCAGATAGCTCATGAATTGTCCGTGCCTGAGACGGGATAATTGCGGGCGCGGCGCGCGGCCAACTCGGCCGCCAGCACCCGGGCTTCCCGGTCTATATGGTGCACATCGTCGAGCGAGCCAAGCGGCCCGACCGGCAACGCGGTCAGCGTCTCCTCGACGATCGCGGCGATATCGAGAAACCCGATGCGGCCCTCGATAAAGGCGTGCACCGCCGTCTCGTTGGCGGCGTTGAGCACGGTCGGCGTGCCGCCGCCCGTGACCAGCGCCTCGCGCGCCAGCCGCAGCGCCGGGAAGCGTACCGGATCGGGCGGCTCGAAGGTCAGCCGTCCTACGGCCGCGAGATCGAGCCGCTGCATCGGCGCCGCGGTGCGGCCGGGCCAGCCCAGCACGTAGGCGATGGGCGTGCGCATGTCTGGCGTGCCGAGATGCGCCAGCACGGAGCCGTCGTGATAGGTGACGAGCCCGTGGATCACCGATTGCGGGTGGATGACGACGTCGATCCGCTCCGACGGCAGCTTGAATAAATGGTGCGCCTCGATGATCTCGAGCCCCTTGTTCATCAAGGTCGCCGAGTCGATCGAGATCTTCGCGCCCATGTTCCAGGTCGGGTGATTGACGGCTTCTTTCACCGTCGCCCGGCGCATCGTCTCGTCGGCGCTTTCGCGGAACGGGCCGCCGCTACAGGTCAACGTGATCTTCTCGATGCCCTCGACCCGCTCGAAATCGAAGCACTGCCAGATCGCGTTATGCTCGCTGTCGACCGGCAGCAGCGTCGCGCCATGCGCCGCGACCTCCTGCATGAAGAGGCTGCCGGCGCAGACCAACACCTCCTTGTTGGCAAAGGCGACGATACGCCCGCGGCGCACCGCGGCGAGCGTCGGGCCGAGTCCGGCCGAGCCGACAATGCCCGCCATCACCATGTCGGCCGGCCGCTCGGCCGCCTCGATCAGCGCCTCGGGGCCGCTTGCCGCCTCGATGCCCGACCCGGCGAGCGCCTCCTTGAGCGCGGCATATTGGCTCGGATCGGCAACCGCCGCAAAGCGCGCGCCCACCTGCCGCGCCTGCTCGGCGAGCAGCGCGGCGTTGCGGTTCGCAGTCACCGCCTCAACAGTGAACGCATCGCGGTTGCGCAGCAGAAGATCGATCGTGCTGTGGCCGATCGACCCGGTCGAGCCGAGGATCGTGACGCGCCGCGGCCGGACGGCCGCGCTACCCGGCACCGGCTCAGCACGGCTGAGCGCGGTTATCGCCATGTCAGCACGCTTCCGCCGCCAAAGAGGGTCAGCAGCGCCACGGCCGGTATCACCGCCAGGAGACCGTCAAGCCGGTCAAGCAGGCCGCCGTGTCCCGGAATAAGGCTGCTCGCGTCCTTCACGCCGAACCGTCGCTTGGCCACGGATTCCGCAAGATCGCCGAACTGCTCGACAATCGCAAGTCCCGCGCTGACCAGCACCAGGGGTAGCACTGGCGCCGTCCCCAGCACCCCAGCAGTGGCCCATCCGGCGACCCCGGCGCAGACGATGCCGCCCGCCAGCCCTGCCCAGGTCTTGCGCGGGCTCCAGCGCGGCGCGAGCAGCGGACCGCCGAGCAAGCGGCCGGCCGCATAGGCACCGATATCGGTCGCCCATACCACCGCGAACACCCAGAACAGCGTGCCGCGGCCGGCACCGCTGTGCGCCAGCCACATCAGGATGATGCAGGGCAGCGCCACCCAGAGACAGCCAGCCCCCAGCCATAGCGGTGACTCGGCGCGTCGCCGCAGGGCAATGCCCCAAATCGCGATCGCGCCGCCGAACGCCAGCACCGTCCCGGCGGCAACTCTGCCAAACGCGGCCGCGATAACCGCAGCGGCGACAATGCCGACCAGGAGCGGGCCGACAAGGATCGGGCTGACCGCATCGCCGCCGCACAATCGGCCCCACTCCCAGGCCATGACGACAGCCGCCGCGATGGTCAGCAGCGCAAGCGGCAGCCCGCCGAACCAGATCGCAGCAAGCGGCAGCGGTGCCAGCACCAGCGCCGACAACACCCGCAGCCGCAGCGACGAGCCCGCCTCAGCGAGAGCCAATCGACGCCCCGTAGCGCCGCTCGCGCCCGCCGTAATCGGCGATCGCCTGCTCGAGATCGCCACGGCCGAAATCGGGCCATAGCGTCTTGGTGAAGACCAGCTCGGCATAGGCGCATTGCCACAACAGGAAATTGCTGATGCGCTGCTCGCCGCTGGTGCGGATCAAGAGGTCGGGGTCGGGGATGTCGGCGGTGAAGAGGTGTCGCGCGATCATCGCCTCGTCGATGTCGCCCGGCGCCAGCTCGCCCGCGGCCGCCTTCCCGGCCAGCGCGCGCATCGCCGCGATGATCTCGGCGCGCCCGCCATAGCTCAACGCGATCGTCAGGTTGACGCCGGTATTGTCGCGGGTCAGCACCTCGGCATTCTCGATCAGCGTGACGATGTCACCGGCGAGGCGGCCGCGCTCGCCGATCACCCGCATCCGAACGCCGTTACGGTGCAGCTCGGCGATCTCGCCGCGCAGATAGTGCCGCAACAGCCCCATCAAATCGTCGACCTCGACGAGCGGCCGCTTCCAATTCTCGGAGGAGAAGCCGAACAGCGTCAGATACGGAACGCCAAGCTCGCTGGCCGCGGTGAGCGTACGCCGCACCGCTTCCGCACCACGGCGATGCCCGGCAATGCGCGGCAGACCCCGGGCCTGCGCCCAGCGTCCGTTGCCGTCCATGATGATCGCAATATGCCGCGGCGGCGCGCCGGGCGAAGCAAGGTTCGGAGTCATCAGACTTGCAGAATTTCCTTGTCCTTCTGGGCGAGCGTCTCGTCGACCTTCTTGATGTGATCGTCGGTGAGGTGCTGGATTTCACGCTCGAGCTTCTTCTGCTCGTCCTGCGAGATGTCGCCGTCCTTTTCCTGCTTGCGCAGCGTCTCGATGCCGTCGCGCCGGACATTGCGCACCGAGACCCGCGCCGCCTCGGCATATTTCGCCGCAACCCGCGTGAGTTCGCGCCGGCGCTCCTCGTTGAGGTCGGGGATCGGCACGCGCAGCGTCTGCCCTTCGGCCTGCGGATTGAGGCCGAGCCCCGCCTCGCGGATCGCCTTGTCGACCGCCTTGACGAGGCCGCGATCCCAGACATTGACCGTGATCATCCGCGACTCGGGCACGTTGATATTGGCCAGCGTGTTGAGCGGCACCATGCCGCCATAGGCATTGACCATCACCGGCTCCAGGAGGCTCGCCGAGGCGCGGCCGGTGCGCAGCCCGCCGAATTCCTTGCGCAGCGCTTCGAGCGCGCCGTCCATCCGCCGCTGGACGTCTTTCAGTATTGGTTCGTCTGCCATGGCCGTCAGTTCCCTGCGCTTTGTGTTATCGCGAAGTGCTACCCGACATTGTCCACGATGGTAAAGCGGCCCTTGCCCTGGACGACGTCGGAGAACCCGCCGTTTTCAAAGATCGAGAACACCAGAATCGGGATGTGGTTTTCACGCGCCAGCGACACCGCCGCCGCGTCCATCACCTGCAGGTCCTTCGCCAGCACGTCGTGATAGGTAAGGTGGTCGAAGCGCTTGGCGCCGGCGACGCGAAGCGGATCGGCGTCATAAACGCCGTCAACTTTGGTCGCCTTCAACAGCGCGTGACAGCCCATCTCCGACGCACGCAGCGCCGCCGCCGTGTCGGTGGTGAAGAACGGGTTGCCGGTCCCCGCGCCAAAGATCACGACGCGGCCCTTTTCGAGATGGCGCATCGCACGGCGGCGGATATAGGGCTCACAGATTGACTGCATCGAGATCGCCGACTGGACGCGCGTCGCGACCCCCTGGCGCTCCAGCTCGTTCTGCATCGCCAGCGAGTTAATCACCGTCGCCAGCATGCCCATATAGTCGGCCGAGGCGCGCTCCATACCGGCCGCCGCCCCCTGGACGCCGCGAAAGATGTTGCCACCGCCGATCACGGCGCAAACCTCGACGCCGAGGGCGTGGACCGACTTCACCTCGCCGGCGATGCGCGACACAATCTCCGGGTCGAGGCCGTAATCGCGCTCGCCCATCAGCGCTTCGCCCGAGATTTTCAGCAGCACACGGCGGTATTTAAGGTCGGGTGACATGCCCAGCTCATCCGGCTTTGGCGCCCGTCCCGCGAGCCGGGACAAGATACACGAAACCGCCGCGCCCGCACCGGCTTTCAATGCGGGCAAATCGTCGTCGCGGGCGCCGCCCGCGGGGAGCCACGCTACGGCCGGACCGGTGTCCGGCCATGGCGTGCGACAGTCGCTGCCCCGGGCTAATGCGCGAGCTGGGCGGCGACCTCGGCGGCCAGATCGGTGGTCGGCCGGTCGATCCCCTCGCCGAGCGCGAAGCGGACAAAGGCGGCGATCTTGATCGGCGTGGCGGCGGCCTTGGCCGCGGCCTCGACGATCTTGCCGACCCGGCTTTCGCCGTCGATCACATAGACCTGATCGAGCAGCACCGAATCCTCGTAGAACTTGCGCAGCCGACCCTCGACCATCTTCTCGACGATATCGGCCGATTTGCCGGTCGTCCCGGCCTGGTCGCGCAGCACGGCGCGCTCGCGCTCCAGCGCTGCCGCCGGCACCGACGTCTGGTCGAGATATTGCGGATTGGCCGCGGCGACATGCATCGCCAGCTGCCGGCCGAGCGGCGCCAGCACGTCCTCGCCCGCCGCCGATTCGAGCGCCACCAGAACCCCGATCTTGCCGAGGCCCGGCGACACCGAACTGTGCATGTAGGACGCGACATGGCCCTGCCCGACCGCCAGCCGGGCGACCCGGCGCAGCACCATGTTCTCGCCGATACGGCCAATGAGGTCGGCAAGCTCGCCCTCGACGGTCTTGCCGTTCCCGGCGAACGAGGCCGACTTCAACGCCTCGGCATCGCGCTCGGCGGCGACCGCGAGCTGCGCGACCGCGCGCACGAAGTTCTGGAACAGCTCGTTGCGGGCGACGAAGTCGGTCTCGGAATTGACCTCGACGACCGCGCCCGCCTTGCCGGCCGTCGCGATGCCGATCAGGCCCTCGGCGGCGACGCGTCCTGCCTTTTTCGCGGCGGCGGCGAGGCCCTTCTTGCGCAGCCAATCAACCGCCGCCTCGACGTCGCCGTCGGTATCGCCCAACGCGCGCTTGCAATCCATCATTCCGGCGCCGGTCTTGTCGCGCAATTCCTTGACCAGCGCGGCAGTAATCTCCGCCATCGCTCTATCCTTTATCCAGATCGCGCCGGTTCAGGCGCCCGCTGCCTCGCCCTCGCCCTTGGCGGCCTCGCCGTCGAGCGCCTCGTCCTTGGCGGCCTCACCGCCGAGCGCCTCATCCATCGTGGGCGTCGGTTCGCCGTCCAAAGGCTCGTCCTCGGCGGCGCCGTTTGCCGCCTGTTGGTTGACCTCCTCACGCGCGCCGATATCGATGCCGGAGGCCGCCAGTTCGGCCTGCAGTCCGTCGAGCACCGCGCCGGCGAACAAGTCGCAGTACATGTGGATCGCCCGCATCGCGTCGTCGTTGCCGGGGATCGGATAGGCAATCCCGTCGGGGGACGAGTTCGAATCGAGTACCGCCACGACCGGGATGCGCAGCGTGTTGGCCTCGGCGACCGCGATCGACTCCTTGTTGGTGTCGATAATGACGATGATATCGGGCAGCCCGCCCATGTCCTTGATGCCGCCGAGCGCACGATCGAGTTTTTCGTGGTCGCGGGTCAGTTCGAGCAGCTCGCGCTTGGTGAGACCGGTATTCTCCTGCTGCGCCCGCTCCTCGACTTCACGCAATCTTTTAATGGACTGCGATATCGTCTTGAAATTCGTCAACATTCCGCCGAGCCAGCGATAGTTGACATAATACTGGCCGCAGCGCTTGGCGGCCTCCGCGATCGCGTCCTGCGCCTGGCGCTTGGTGCCGACGAGCAGCACGCGACCGCCGGCGGCGACAACCTCGCGCACGGCCTCCAGCCCCTGCCGCAGCAGCGGCACGGTTTGCTCGAGGTCAATGATGTGAATGCCGTTGCGGACGCCAAAGATGTAGGGCGCCATCTTCGGGTTCCAGCGCCGCGTGTGGTGGCCGAAATGAACGCCCGCCTCCAACAGGCCGCGCATCGAGTACTCGGGTAGAGCCATCGTCAAATCCTTTTCCGGTTCTGCCGCCGCAGGAGTAATCAGCTCGCGCTGACACCGGAGCGAGCGCCGTCACCGACGGCGCCGCGATCCTGCGTGAGGTTTCGAGGCCGCTTACCTAAGGGCTGCCGGATGATTTGGCAAGCCGCAGCTCTCTCGAGCCGGCACTAAATATCGTGTACGTCGACGATACCGGGCAGCGACTTGACCGCGGCGCGGATGCGCGGGTCGACGCGGAAGCCGCCGGGGAGCGTGATCTCCACCTCGCTCGACGGCAGGTCGAGCACCACCGTGACGCGGCCGCGACCGCCGACCGCCTCGCGCTGGAAGAGCCCCTTGAGCCGCGCCAGCGCGTCCTCGGCGCCGACAAAGACCTTGAGCCCGGCCGCGGCGTGCGCGACGACGCGGTCGAGCGGCTCGATCTTCTGTGCGGTGAGGCGCAAATTCTGCTCCTCGCTGCGCGCGTCGACCGTGACGATCAGCGGCTGCGCGCCGTCGAGCAGCTCGCGCGATTGCCCCAGGACGTCGGAAAACAGGGTAATCTCGAAGATGCCGCTGGTGTCCGACAGCGAGACGAAGGCGAAACGGTTGCCGCGCGCCGAGGTGCGCTCCTTCTTGCCGACGACAATGCCGGCGAGGCGGAAGCGGGTCGAGGCGTTGGCCGCGAGCGCCGAGGGCAGGTCGGCGAATTTGAGGATGCCGGCGCGCTCCAGGCTCTTGCCGTACGGGTCGAGCGGATGCGCCGACAGGTAAAAGCCGATCGCATCGAACTCGTGCTGCAGCTTCTCGACCGGCGGCCAATCCTCGACCACCGGCAGCTTGGGCCGCTCGGCAAAGCCTGAATCGAGGCCGCCGAACAGGCTCTCCTGCTTGCTGGTGCGCTCCTCGGCGGCGAGGCTCGCCTGGCGCAGCAGCAGCTCGGCGGCAGCCACCGTCTGCGCCCGGTTCGGGTTGAGCGCGACAAAGGCGCCGGCCTTGACGAGGTTCTCGAACTGGCGGCGGTTGAAGCTGCGCGCATCGAGCCGCTGGGCGAAATCGAACAGATCCTTGAACGGCCCGTTGGTCTCGCGCTCGGTGACGAGGTCGCGCATCGCCTGCGCGCCGACGCCCTTGACCGCGGCCAGCGCATAGCGGATCGCCGGATCGCCGGTCTTGGGGTCGGGCTCGACGGAAAACTCGACCGCCGAGCGGTTGATGTCGGGCGGCAGCAGCGCGATGGCGAGCCGGCTCGCCTCCTGGCGGAACTGGTTGAGCTTGTCGGTATTGCCGAGGTCGAGGGTCATCGACGCGGCGAGGAATTCGACCGGATAGTTCGCCTTCAGATAGGCGGTCTGGTACGCCACCAGCGCGTAGGGCGCCGAATGCGACTTGTTGAAGCCGTAGCCGGAGAACTTCTCCATCAGGTCGAAGACGAAATTGGCTTGCCGCTCGTCGATCTGGTTCTTGACCGCGCCGGAGACGAAATTGGCGCGCTGCGCCTCCATCTCGCTCTTGATCTTCTTGCCCATCGCGCGGCGCAGCAGGTCCGCGCCGCCGAGGCTGTAATCGGCCATGATCTGCGCGGCCTGCATCACCTGTTCCTGATAGGTGAAGACGCCGAACGTGTCCTTGAGGATCGGCTCGAGCAGCGGGTGCGGATAGCTCACCTGCTCGTCGCCGTTCTTGCAGCGGATGTAGTTGGGAATGCTGTCCATCGGCCCCGGCCGGTAGAGCGCATTCATCGCGATGATGTCTTCGAAGCGGTTGGGCTTCAGCTTGCGCAGATTGTCGCGCATACCCGCGCTTTCGAGCTGGAACACCCCGGACGTGTCGCCGCGGGCGATGAGCGCATAGGTTTTGGCGTCGTCGAGCGGCACCCGGGCGAGGTCGAGCGTCACCCCGCGCGCCCCGATCAGCTCGACCGCCTGCTCGAGCACGTCGAGGGTCTTGAGGCCGAGGAAGTCGAATTTGACGAGGCCCGCCGGCTCGACCCATTTCATGTTGAACTGGGTTGCCGGCATGTCGGAGCGCGGATCGCGGTAGAGCGGCACCAGTTCGACCAGCGGGCGATCACCGATCACCACACCGGCCGCATGGGTCGAGGCATGGCGGTAAAGCCCTTCGAGCTTCAGCGCGATGCGGATCAGCCGCGCAACGGTCTCGTCGCCGTCGCGCTGCTGCTGGAGCACCGGCTCGGCGGCGATCGCCTGTCCGAGCGTCACCGGATGCGCCGGGTTGTTCGGCACCAGCTTGCACAGCCGGTCGACCTGGCCATACGGCATGCCGAGCACGCGGCCGACATCGCGCAGCACCGCGCGCGCTTGCAGCTTGCCGAAGGTGATGATCTGCGCGACCCGGTCGCGGCCGTATTTCTGCTGGACGTAGCGGATCACCTCGTCCCGCCGCTCCTGGCAGAAATCGACGTCGAAATCCGGCATCGACACGCGCTCGGGGTTTAGGAAGCGCTCGAAGATGAGATTGAAGCGCAGCGGGTCGAGATCGGTGATGGTCAGTGCCCAGGCGACGACCGAGCCGGCCCCCGACCCGCGTCCCGGCCCGACCGGGATGCCCTGCCGTTTCGCCCATTGGATGAAGTCGGCGACGATCAGGAAATAGCCGGCAAAGCCCATCTTGACGATGACGCCCAGCTCATATTCGAGCCGCTCGCGATAGGCCACCGGATCGGTTTCCGGCGGCAACGCGGCCAGCCGCGCGGCAAGCCCGTCCACCGCCGCCCGGCGCAGCGCCGTCTCCTCGTCGATGCCGTTTTCGGTCGGGAACGGCGGCAGGATCGGCTTGCGCGGCATCGGCATGTAGGCACAGCGCTGCGCCACGACGAGCGTGTTGTCGCACGCCTCGGGCAGGTCGGCGAACAGCGTTCGCATCTCGGCGGCGGGGCGGAAATAATGCTCGGGGGTCAGCCGCGCGCGGTCGTTGTCGTCGACCACCTTGCCTTGGGCGATGCAGAGCAGCGCGTCATGCGCCTCGAAATAGTCGCGGCCGGGGAAATAGGCGTCATTGGTCGCGACCAGCGGCAGATCGTGCCTGTAGGCGAGATCGACGAGGCCGGGCTCAGTGCGCGCCTCCTCCGGCAGGCCATGCCGCGTCAGCTCGATATAGAGCCGGCCGGGGAACACTGCCTTCAAGGCGCCGAGCAGGATGTTGGCGGCCTCGGCCTGGCCGTCGGCGATGAGCCGGCCGAGCGGTCCCTTGGCCCCGCCGGTGAGGCAGATGAGCCCGTCGCTGTTGGCGGCGAGCTCAGTGAGCGCGATCGCCGGCTCGGCCCCCGCTTCGCTGTCGAGATAGGAGCGGCTGACCAGCGCCAGGAGATTGCGATAGCCCGCCTCGCTCTGCACCAGGACGACGATGCGCTCC
>DASZLY010000172.1:0-5896 GCA_035552135.1 Allostellaceae bacterium
GGGCGCCGCCGCGGCGCTGCCTCCGGGATCGCGACCATCTGTGCCTCAGCCGTCACCGCTGTTCTCCATTACGCCGGGGGAACGGCGGAGAACACCGGTTCTCCGCCATCTGACGCAGGCCGGTGGTTACGACGCGTGCCCGGTCCACACCGGCTTGCCGTCACCGCCGGTGATGGTCTTCCAGCTCTGCTCGACCGCGGTGATGACGCTTGCCGGCATCGGCACGTAATCGAGTTGCTCGGCGAGCTGGTTGCCATTGTGATAGGCCCAGTCGAAGAAGTTCAGCACTTCGCGGGCGTTGTCCGGCTTTGCCTGCTGGTGGTGCATCAGGATGAAGGTCGCACCGGTGATCGGCCAGCTGTCCTTGCCCGGCTGGTCGGTGAGCAGCAGGTAGAAGCCCGGTGCCTTCGACCAGTCGGCATTCGCCGCCGCGGCCTGGAAGGTGCCGGCCTCCGGCTTCACGTAGTTGCCGTCGTGGTTCTTCAGCAGCGCGTAGGTCATCTTGTTCTGCAGCGCGTAGGCGTATTCGACATAGCCGATCGCGCCGTCGGTGCGCCCGGCGATCGCCGCCACGCCCTCGTTGCCCTTGCCGCCGAGACCGCCCGGGAACTCGACCGAGGTGTTCTCGCCAACTTGCGATTTGAAGTCGGCATCGACGCTCGACAGGTAGTGGGTGAAGATGAAATTGGTGCCCGACCCGTCGGAGCGGTGGACCGTCGCGATCGCCTTGTCCGGCAGCTTCAGGCCGGGGTTGAGATTGGCGATCGCCTTGTCGTTCCAGTTGGCGATCGTGCCGAGATACATGCCGGCCAGCACCTTGCCGTCGAGCTTCAATTCGCCCGGCTTGACGCCTTCGAGATTGACGACCGGCACCACGCCGCCCATCACCATCGGGAATTGCTGCAGCCCGGCCTTGTCGAGCACGTCCGGCTGCAACGGCATGTCGGAGGCGCCGAAATCGACGGTCTTGGCTTCGATCTGCTTGATGCCGCCGCCCGAGCCGATCGACTGGTAGTTCATGCTGGTCCCGCTCTTCTCCTTATAGGCTTCGGCCCATTTGGCGTAGATCGGGTAGGGGAAGGTCGCGCCGGCGCCGGAAATCTCGGCGGCGTGGGCAGGAATTGTCGCGCACAAGGCAACGGCTAACGCGGCGGGAAGCAGGGTGCGGCTGAGTAGCACGGCACTCTCCGTATTGGCTTACAGGGATGGCCGGGCTCGCCGGCCGCCCGGGTTTTACTGAAGCGCCGCGACGGTTCTATGTCAGTTTTGTTGCGCTTCCGTGACGCTCGCCAGGCGGCCCCGCGCGGCGGGCTGCAAACAGACCGTAAAGGTCGAGCCGGTGCCGAGCGTGCTCGAAATTTCCAGCCGCCCGCGATGGCGGTTGACGATGTGCTTGACGATCGCCAGGCCAAGCCCGGTGCCGCCGAGCTCGCGCGAGCGGGCGGTATCGACACGGTAGAAACGCTCGGTCAGGCGCGGCAGATGCTCGCTCGGAATACCCTCCCCGCGATCGGTGACGGCAACGCGGACGAGCGCATTTGTCGCAGGCAGCCGCGCTTCGACGGCACCGGTGACGGTGATCTCGGTATTGGGCCGGCCGTATTTGATCGCGTTGTCGATCAGGTTCTGAAAGACCTGGGCCAGCTCGTCCTCGTCGCCGTGCACCTCGGGAAGTTCGTCGGGCACTTGCAGCACGAGGCGCATGCCGCGCGCGGCGGCGCGCAATTCGAGCGCATCGGCAACCTGCTCGATCAGCATCGCCAGCGCGACCCGGCTGGTCGGCGCGACATGCTCGTTCAACTCGATGCGCGACAGCGACAGCAGATCGTCGACCAGCCGGGTCATCCGCCCGGCCTCGCCGTGCATGATGCCGAGAAAGCGCTCGCGTGCCGCGGGGTCGTCGCGCGCCGCGCCGAGCAGGGTCTCGATAAAGCCGACGAGGCTGGCGAGCGGCGTCTTCAGCTCGTGTCCGGCATTGGCGACGAAATCGGCGCGCATCTGCTCGGCGAGCTTCAAGGCGGTGATGTCGTGCAGCGTGAGGATCGCGGCGATGCCCTCGGTCGCGACGCCGTCGACGCGCGCGATGCGCGCCTGCATCACCCGCTCGACCGGCAGCGACAGGGTAAAATCGACGATCCGCGCCGGGCCGCCCGCCAGCACCGCATCCGCCGCGGCGAGCACCGCGGGGTTGCGCAGCGAGGCGGCGAGATCGCTGCCCTCGAGCACGCTGCCGACAAACTCGGTCGCCGCCGGGTTGGCGCGGACGATGCGGCGATGGCTGTCGAGCAGGATCTGCGGGTCGGGGATCGCGGCGAACACCGCCTCGGCCGCCGCGAGCCGCGCCTCGGCGCGGGCGCTGCGCTCGCGCCAGCCGCGCGCCAGCCGCGCCGCCGCCTGCCAGATCGCGTCGGCGCTGCCGCCGAGATTGCCGAGCCGGCGCGTCGCGGCGATTTCGGCGCCGGGCTCGGCGCCCGGGCCGATCGTCTCGATCGCCTCGTGCACGGCGGCGAGCGACAGCGCGAGCGGCATCAGCGACAACGCGAGCAGCAAAAAGATCGCCAGCACCGCACCCAATGCCGGCCTCGGTCCGATGTGGCCGGCCGCGCAGAGCCCGCCCAGCACCGCCGCGCTCGGCAGCGCCAGCGCCAGCGCGAACAGCGGCAGCCGGCGTAAGCCGCGCCAGTTCATCTGCCGCGACGGCCGCTCCTGCGGCCTTGCGGCGCTGTCGGTCGAAAGGCTGGCGTCAGCGGATCGCATCGTGCGCCGCGAGCGCGGCGAGGTTGACGAGATCGGACACGGTCGCGCCGATATTGACGATCTGCACCGGGTGCGCCAGCCCGACCAGCAGCGGCCCGATCACCGTGCCGCCGCCGAGATGCGCCAGCAGCTTGGCGCTGATATTGGCGCTGTGCAGTTCGGGCATGATGAGGATGTTGGCGGGGCCGGACAGCCGGCAGAACGGGTAGAGCCGGCGCATCAGCCCCTCATCGAGCGCGACATCGGCGCTCATCTCGCCGTCATATTCAAAGCCGGCGCCACGCGCGTCGAGCAGCGCGACCGCGTCGCGGATACGCCCGCCGCCATCGCCCATCGGGTTGCCGAAATTCGAATATGACAGCATCGCGACGCGCGGCTCGAGCCCCAGTTCGCGCGCCTTGGCCGCGGCCGCGACGGCGATATCGGCGAGTTGCGCGGGGTTGGGGTTCTCGTGCACCAGCGTATCGGCGAGCAATACCGTGCGCTGACGGGTCAGCAACACGGTCATCCCGAACATCGCGCAATCCGGTTTCATTTCGATGACACGCGTCACCTCGTCGAGAATGTCGAATGAGTTGCGCGTCACCCCGCTGACCATCGCGTCGGCGTCGCCGCACGCCACCATGCACGCGGCGAAGACGTTGCGGTCCTGGTTCACCTGGCGCTGGCAATCGCGATACAGCATGCCGCGCCGCTGCTGGCGCTTGTAAAGGAAGTCGGTGTAGCGCCGGTTGCTCTGCGACAGCCGGGCATTGTGGATTTCGAGCGGCCCGCCTTCCTGCAACCCCATCGCCGCCATCGTCGCCCGGATCGGCGCCTCGCGGCCGATGAGGATCGGCGTGCCGTAGCCGCTCGATGCGTATTGCAGCGCGGCGCGGATCGTCATCTCCTCCTCGCCCTCGGCGAAGACGACGCGTTTGGGCTCGCGCTGCACTTTTTCGAGGATCAGCTCGAGGATCGCCGCCGCGGGGTTGAGCCGGCCGCGCAGCGTGCGCTTGTAGGCCGCCATGTCGGCGATCGGCTTGCGAGCGACACCCGACTCCATCGCCGCCTGCGCCACCGCTGCCGGCACCGCCCAGATGAGGCGCGGGTCGAACGGCGCCGGGATGATATAGTCGGGACCATAGCGCAGGCGCTGCCCGGAATAGGCCGCGGCGACCTCGTCCGGCACGTCCTCGCGCGCCAGCCGCGCCAGGGCCTCGGCGGCGGCGATCTTCATCGCCTCGTTGATCGCCGTGGCGCGCACATCGAGCGCGCCACGGAAGATGAACGGGAAGCCGAGCACATTGTTGACCTGATTCGGATAATCCGAACGCCCGGTGGCGATGATCGCGTCCGGGCGCACAGCGCGCGCATCCTCCGGGGTGATCTCGGGGTCGGGGTTGGCCATCGCGAAGATGATCGGCTGGTCGGCCATCGAGCGGACCATGTCCGGCGTCACTGCGCCCTTGGCCGAAAGGCCGAAGAACACGTCGGCGCCCTTGAGCGCCTCGGCCAGCGTGCGCGCGTCGGTATCGACCGCATGTGCCGATTTCCACTGGTTCATGCCGTCGGTGCGGCCGCTATAGATGACGCCGCGCGTGTCGCAGAGGATCACGTTGCCGCCCGGCAGGCCCATCGACTTCAACAGCTCGACGCAGGCGATCGACGCCGCGCCGGCGCCGTTGACCACCATCTTGATGTCCTTCAGCTCACGCTTGGTCAAATGGAGCGCGTTGATCAGCCCGGCGGTGGCGATGATTGCGGTGCCATGCTGGTCGTCGTGGAACACCGGGATGTCGAGGAGCTCGCGCAGCCGTTCTTCGATGACGAAGCATTCGGGCGCGCGAATGTCCTCGAGGTTGATGCCGCCGAACGAGGGATGCAGGAAGCGCACGCAATTGACGAACTCGTCGACATCCTTGGTATCGATCTCAAGGTCGATCGAGTCGATGTCGGCAAAGCGCTTGAAGAGGGCCGCTTTGCCCTCCATCACCGGCTTTGCCGCGAGCGCGCCGAGGTCGCCGAGGCCGAGCACGGCGGTGCCGTTGGAAACGACCGCGACAAAATTGCCCTTTGAGGTGTAGTCGAACGCGGCCGACGGGTCTTTTTCGATCCGCAGGCACGGATAGGCGACCCCGGGCGAATAGGCGAGCGACAAATCGCGCTGCGTGACCAGCGGCTTGTGTGGCGCGATCGACAGCTTGCCGGGCCGTCCGTCCGCGTGAAAATGCAGGGCTTCGTCTTCACTAGCGTTGATCTTGCCGGTATCCATACGACCCAGCGCTCCTCGAACATCGTTTCTTTATCGGAGCCTTGGAGTGTAGGCGCGGCGTAAGGCCGCCGTCAAAGCAGTGCGGCGGAGGAACCGGCATTGCGGCTCGGCGCGCCTCTAGGATTGACAGCAAAAGCCGCGACATTATATTCGCGACTCCCGGACGGGCGTGGCCCGTCCGTCCTGTTTCCGCGCCGGTAATAACCGCGCCAACTCAAGCGGCACCCAGAGATGTTCGCAGTCATCCGCACCGGCGGCAAACAATATACGGTCGCGCAAGGCGACGTCATCGCGGTCGAGAAGCTGACCGGCGAGCCGGGCGCGACGATCGAATTGGGCGAGGTGCTGATGGTCGGCGAAGGCGCCGGCGCCAAAGCCGGCACGCCCCTCGTTGCGGGCGCTTCGGTCAGCGCCGAGCTGGTCGAGCAGCGCCGCGCCGACAAGATCATCGTCTTCAAGAAAAAGCGGCGGCACAATTACCGGCGCAAGAACGGCCACCGCCAGCACCAGACGGTGCTGCGCATCACCGGCATCAGCGCCGGCTAGCGAAGCGCAGGAGTTCGAGATGGCTCACAAGAAAGCAGGCGGCTCGTCGCGCAACGGCCGCGACAGTCCCGGTCAGCGGCTCGGGGTCAAGAAGTTCGGCGGCGAGATCGTCGTCCCCGGCAACATCATCGTGCGCCAGCGCGGCACCAAGTTCCATCCCGGCGCCCATGTCGGCATGGGGCGCGACCATACCCTGTTCTCGCTGGTCGACGGCTCGGTCAAGTTCCACAAGGGACTGGGCGGCCGCACGTTCATTTCCATCGTCCCGCCGGCGGAAGCCGCCGAATAACCGCTTCCGAACGAGATACGGAAAGGGAGCGGCCAGCCGCTCCCTTTTTT
>DASZLY010000173.1:0-3494 GCA_035552135.1 Allostellaceae bacterium
CAAATACAACACCGGCGGCGGCATCAAGATGGCGCTGGAGATCGGCGCGATGCCCTACGGCAACTGGTCGGGCTGCCACGCGGTCGGCTGGGATTACGGCGCGCCGGAATTCGGCGACCTGTCGGTCGGCGACAATTTCCAGAAGCACTCCTACCCGTTCGCGGTGATGGTCAACGCCGAGGGCGAGCGCTTCTGCGACGAGGGCGCCGATTTCCGCAACTACACCTACGCCAAATACGGCCGCGAAATCCTCAACCAGCCGCACCAGTTCGCCTGGCAGATTTTCGACCAGCAGGTCGTCCACCTGCAGCGCGACGAGTACCGCATCCGCCGGGTGACCAAGGTCACCGCGAACACGTTCGAGGAGCTGGCCGACAAGATGGCCGAGACCGGCGCGGCGGTGAACAAGGCGGTCTTCTTGAAGACGATCGCCGACTACAACGCGGCCGTGCAGCGCGACATCCCCTATAATCCGACGGTCAAGGACGGGCGCACCACCAAGGGCCTCACGATCGACAAGACCAACTGGGCGATGCCGCTCGACAAGCCGCCCTACGAAGCCTTCTGCACGACCTGCGGCGTGACCTTCACCTTCGGCGGCGTCAAGATCGACACCGACGGGCGCGTGCTCGACACCGCGGAACGGCCGATCAGCGGGCTCTACGCGGCCGGCGAGCTGGTCGGCGGCCTCTTTTATTTCAACTACCCGGGCGGCACCGGCCTGGTGTCGGGTTCGGTGTTCGGCAAGATCGCCGGCACCACCGCCGGCAAGCAGGTCGGGCGGAATACGTAAGAGAAAGATTTGGCGCGGGGGACGCAGAGGTCTCGCAGAGGACGCGAAGGTCCTGTGCGGCGCGAAGCGCCAATATGGACAACGAGGCGGTGAGGCAATGAGACGGCCGAGCGACGGCATCTCACTGCCTCACCGTCTCTTTGTGAAGAAAATTATTGGCGCTGCGCGCCGAACTCGGAAAGCTTCGCGCCCTCCGGGTCTCCTCTGCGACCTCTGGGGTAAAGTTTTTTTGGTGATCCGATGAAACCCTCGAACGTTCTTTTCATCCTGTCGGACGAGCATAGCCGGCGGGTGCTCGGCTGCTACGGGCATACGATGATCGAGACGCCGCATCTCGATGCGCTGGCGGCGCGCGGGGTGCGGTTTTCCGACGCCTATTGCAACTCGCCGATCTGCGTGCCGTCGCGCGCCAGCCTGGCAACCGGGCGCTATGTCCACGACATCCGCTTCTGGGACAACGGCATCCCCTATGACGGCAGCGTGCCGAGCTGGCACCACCGGCTGAAGCAGGCCGGGCACGAATGCGTCTCGATCGGCAAGCTGCATTTCCGCAGCCTCGACGACGATAACGGCTTCACCGAGGAGGTGATGCCGCTGCATGTCGTCGAGGGGATCGGCGATCCGGCCGGCTGGCTGCGCGAGCCGCTGGTCGAGCGCCGCGCGGCGCTGCGCCTGGCACGCGACGCCGGGCCCGGCGACAGCGACTACCAGGGCTATGACGGGCGCATCACCGATGCGGCGGTCGACTGGATCAAGGCGCGGGCGGCATCACGGGGCGGGAAACCCTGGGCGTTGTTCGTGTCGCTGGTCTGCCCGCATTTCCCGCTGATCGCGCGGCCGGAATGGTACGGCCGCTATTCCCTGGACAAGGTGCCTACCCCGGCGCTCTACAACCCCAAGGAATGGCCCGACCACCCGTATGTACGGGCGATCCGCGAGTGCCAGGTCTACCAGAAGGGCTTCGCCGAGCATCCCGGCAGCCTGCAGCGCGCGCTCGCCGCCTATTTCGGCCTCGTTTCGTATGTCGACCACAATATCGGACGGCTGGTCGCGGCGCTGGCTGAGGCGGGCCTCACGGACAGCACGCGCATCCTCTATTCGAGCGACCACGGCGACAATCTCGGCACGCGCGGGCTGTGGGGCAAATCGACGATGTACGAGGAATCGGCCGGGGTGCCGATGATCATCGCCGGGCCCGAGCTGCCGCAAGGCCAGGTGTGCCGCGAGCCGGTGTCGCTGGTCGATTGCTTTCCGACCGTGCTCGCCTGGGCCGGCATCACGCCCGACCCGGCGGATCGCAATCTCCCCGGCGTGGCGCTGCACGCGGTCGCGCGCACCGCCCCCAAGCGCACGGTACTGTGCGAATACCACGCGGCGGGATCGGCGACGGGCGCCTTCCTCATCCGCAAGGGGACGTTCAAATACGTCTATTACGCCGGGATGCCGGCGCAGCTCTTCGACCTCGACGCGGACCCGCAGGAGACACATGACCTCGCCGGCGAACCGGGCTGGCAGGGGCTCGCCGCCGAGTGCGAGCGCGAATTGCGCGCGGTGGTCGACCCCGACAAGGCTGACGCGCTCGCCAAGGCCGATCAGCGCGCGCGGATCGCCGCCTATGGCGGGCGCGAGGCCATCCTCAATCTCGGCAGCTTCGGCCATTCGCCGGTGCCGGGCGTGGAGCCGGTCTACAACTAAAACCAGCCGTCATTGCGAGGAGCGCAGCGACGAAGCAATCTCCATCCGCGGAGAGCTTCAGGCGGCGGGAGATTGCCGCGGCGCCTGCGGCGCCTCGCAATGACGATAGAGGGAGGAGCTCGATGCGCGTCAGCACGATGATCCGGATCAACGCGCAGCCGGGTCTGATGGATCGCATCACCGGTTTCGCGCGCGAGGTCGAGGCGCGCGGCTTTCCCGGGCTGTGGATCGGCGATTCCCTCGGGCGCGGCCGGCCGACCCTCGATTCGCTGCAGGTGCTGACCGCGGTCGCGGCGGTGACCTCGAAGATCGAGATCGGCATCAGCGTGCTGCAACTGCCGCTGCGCAATCCGATCGAGCTGGCGCACCGGGTGCAGTCGCTGGTGGCGATGTCGGGGGGCCGGCTGATCCTCGGCGTCGGCAGCGGCTCGACGCGCAGCGATTTCGAGCTGCTCGGCTACGATTACGACCACCGCTTCCGCACCTTCCGGCAAGACCTCGAGATCATGGCCAAGGTGTGGAACGGCGAGGAGGTCAATGGCGGCACGCTGTCGACCTGGCCGGGCTGCAAAGGCGGGCCGCCGATCCTGATCGGCGCCTGGCGCAGCCCGCGCTGGATCACCTATGCCGCCAAGGAGGCGCAGGGCTGGACGCCCTCGGGCCGCTACAGCAGCCTCGAAGACCTCGACTTCGGCATGACCACCTATCGCGAAGCCGGCGGCAGCAACGCGGTGCTGGCGAACTGCTCGGTCGACCTTAAGGAGCGCCCGGAATCGGCCGAGCTGGCAAGGCTCGCCGCGGTCAATTTCATCTGCCCGCCCGACGAGGCGCGCCGCCGCATCAAGGAAGTTGAGGCCCGCGGGTTCGAGGAAATCCTCATCGGCTCGGCGTCTGGCGCGATCGACGAGATCGAGCGGGTGCGCGATTTCCTGAAGGGTTAGGAAAGAAACGCTTTAACGCAGAGGACGCGAAGGAGACGCAGAGGACGCGAAGCCGCCTGAGCCGG